>NZ_KE992963.1 GCF_000466485.1 [Clostridium] symbiosum ATCC 14940
CGCGTCCTCCCAACCTCAGTTAAATCTCCATATTTCTCTCCCCCGCTCTGGAAAAACAGCCGGTGAAATGATACAATAAAACAGTATTTTACCCATTTGCGCATTTAACAGGAGGCATAATGAAAAAGCTGGCCGTCGTCGCTTATCAGAAACACACAAGAGAACAGTATGCGGAAACACTCAGGGAACTGTTCGGAGATTCCGCCCAGGTGGCATATTATTCCATATACGGCAATGAACTGGAAAATCTGGATGCAGATATCGTCCTCGCTTCCACCTATACGGTCTGCGAGCTGCTGAAACAATACGTACCCGACTATGACAACATCGTTATAGCCAATATTACGCTGCGAAAGGATTCCGTCGCCCGGCTGCGGGCCGTCCCTCCCGGAACGCAGGCGCTGCTTGTAAACGTGTCGCTCCAGGACGCCATTGATACAATTTCTCTGATACACAGGTGCGGGATTAAACATATTGATTTTGCCCCTGCTTATCCTCCTATATCACAGGCTCTTTCCTGTGATATGGCCGTTACTCCCGGCGAGATGAATCTCGTCCCGCCCTATGTAAAAAATGTCATCGATCTGGGTGACCGCGTACTGTCCATGAAAACAATCATTGAAATAGCCGTCCGCCTGAATTCAATCGAGCTGCTGCACAAACCTATTTTCCGGGAATATTTTGACAGCATTATCTCTACCGATACCAGCGTACACGGGATGCTCTACCAGATTAATTTTCTTGAACAGCAGCTCCAGTTTGTCATGCAGGTGTTCGGATCCGGAATTATGAGCCTGAATGAACACGGCAATATAATTTTTGTCAATGAACCGGCGGCCGGGCTTGTCGGCTGGCCGCCGCAGCATTTATTCAAAAAGCATCTTTCCATGGTTCTGCCCGGAATCTGGGAAGACGCGTCCATGACCGCCGTAAAAGACAAAGTCATAACTGTGAATTCCAACGTGATTATCGTCTCCGTTCACACGATCGAATATACTTCCGTACAGCACGGCTATATCGTCCTTCTAAAAAAATTCACTGATTTGGAACAGGAGCAGTATAAGATACGCAGGCAGGTTATGTCCAAAGGCCATGCCGCTAAATACACCTTTGACGATATCGTCGGCAACAGCCTGGTAATCCGGCAGACTAAACAATTAGCCGGGAAGATGGCGTGCTCTAATTCCGCGGTGCTGATTTACGGACAGACCGGAACGGGTAAGGAATTATTTGCCCAGTCCATTCACAATGCATCTCCCCGCAGGAATTATCCGTTTATTGCCATCAACTGTTCGGCGATACCGGAAAACCTCCTGGAAAGCGAGCTGTTCGGTTATGCGGAAGGCGCTTTTACCGGAGCCAGAAAAGGAGGAAAATCCGGATTCTTTGAACAGGCCCACGGCGGAACGCTCTTCCTGGATGAAATCAGCGAGATGAATATCCATCTGCAGACGCGTCTGCTGCGTGTCCTGCAGGAAAAGGAAGTCACGCGCATCGGCGGCGACTCGGTTATCAATGTGGATGTCCGGATTATTGCCGCCTCCAATAAGAAATTGAAAACCCTTGTGAATCAGTCGGCCTTCCGCAAGGATCTCTACTACCGGCTGAATGTGCTGAGCCTTCAGATTCCTCCGCTCGAGGAGCGCAGGGAAGATATTCCGCTTCTGCTTGAAAAAATGAAAGAAGAACTGCACGCCGGCTATACCCTCGCTCCGGACGCTATGGAACTGATACAAAATATTCATTTTGAGGGAAATATACGTGAGCTGCGCAATCTGGCGGAACGCCTCAACTACTCAGATCAGCAGTATATAGACGCGGGGGAGCTGAAACGTTATCTGGATCAGGATGTTTACGGGGACGAGGGCGCGAACCGACAGGAGACGGAACTTCTGGAGCAGTTTTTGTCGGAAAATTCAGGACGGCTGGACCGGATCCTCCCTGTCCTGTCTGTTATTAAGCAGACGGAACACAGCCGCCTGAGACTGGGCCGGAAGACCGTTTTGAAAGAACTCGAGGACCGCGGCCTCTTCTTTTCCGAACAGGAGATCCGTACCCTGTTCCAGACGCTTGCCTTTTACCGCCTGATCCGGATTACGCGCGGCAGAGGAGGAACCTGTATCACCGGCCTGGGCATAAAAGCTTATAACCTCATGATGGAAAAAGGAGCGGCTCAGACAGAGTCGCCCCAATAACGATAGAAAAAGTTTTCTGCATTCCGGTAGCAGATGAGTTCCGCCTGACGTTCGGAAAACCCGTTATCCGCCATGGCTTCGGTTAATTTACCAATATCCTGTACTCCGTTAATCTCCAGCTCGATATCCATACCGTCAAAGTCGGCGCCGATACCAAGTACCTCTTCGCCGCCGACATTGATGATATGGCGGCAGTGCCGGATTATATCGGAGATACGGCTGACCGGATCGTCCGAGAGAAAATCAGAGTAGAAATTCACTCCGATTATTCCGCCGCAGTCGGCAATCTGCCGGATCATCGCGTCACTGAGATTACGGCTGACGGCGCGCAGGCTGCGTGCGTCTGAATGAGTGGCTATTACGGGCCTGCGCCCATACCGTATAATATCCTGGAACCCTTCGTCCGACAAATGGGAAACATCTGCGACCATTCCCAGCTCATCCATCCGCTCTAACACCTCAAAGCCAAACGGTTTTAAGCCTCTATGGCCGGAATGCGGGGCATTGTGAGGATATCCCAGACAATTCTCGTGATTCCAGGTCATATTAATCACGCGGATTCCTTTCTCATATAATTCATCCAGACGTTCCATACGGTTTTCAAGAACACCGCCCTCCTCCAGGGTCAGGAAACCGGACAATATCCCCTGCTTTTGGTTTTCGGCATAATCCTGAAAGCTTCCTGCAAAGCGGACTTTATCCTCATATCCGCAGGTCTGCTGGTAAAATAAATCTATCATGCCGAGTACGTCCTGATAATGGCTTCCCAGACGCGGTTTTTTGGCAAGGTTCAGAAAGCAGGCAAACATTTGGGCCGTATAACCGCTACGCCGCAGATGCTTCAGCGACACATGGCAGCTATTCTCCCATAAATCGCCCAGCTCACGGTTCTCCTGGTAAAACAGGCGGTACAGAGTATCCGCATGAAAATCAATAAATTTCATTTCTCCAAGCTCTCCTCATCTCTAAAAAATAAAGTTACAGCGTTGCGTTAACGATACATGTACGCTCCGCGCACAGGTCACCCTTTGCGCAATCCTGTAAATAGCTCCCTGGCCGGGAAAAGTCCGAACAGGCCGCCCGTATGCAGGAAAAGCACATTTTTACTTCCGGCAAAGCTTCCTTTTTTGACTTCCTGTGTGAATCCGTACATACATTTTCCCGTATAAACGGGATCTAATAATACGCCCTCCATACGGGCAAAATCCCTGATAAAGTTAAGCTCTTCCTGACGGCTCAGAGCATATCCCCTGCCTACATAGCCGTCAATGATTTCCACTTCTTCCGGCCGGATTGCGACAGGCTCCTCCAGATAAGCGCCCGCTTCCTCCACTATCTCTGAAACACGCTGCCGGAAAAACGGAGCGTCGTCACACACATTTATCCCCACAACGCGTTTATTAAGCCCATACAGCCGGTTGGCCAGGCAGACACCGGCGAAGGTGCCGCCGGAACCGACTGCATCCACGATGGTATCAAAGGTAACGCCAAGTTCCCGTTCCTGCTCCATGATTTCCTGCATACAGGCCAGATATCCGAAGGTACCGATGCCATTGGACGCCCCTTCCGGGATAATATAAGCTTTACGGCTGGCTGCGGCATATTCGGCGGCCAGCTCTTCCATAATCTCACCACGCCTCGAACGGTAGCTTTCCGCGTCAATAATGCGCACATCCGCCCCCAGAAGACAGTCGATAAAGTAATTTCCGTCCACGGGCGGTTCCTTATCAGCGCTTCTAAGCACCAGACAGGTATTTAGTCCCAGCTTTACCGCCGCGGCTGCCGTAGCGCGGCAGTGGTTGGACTGGAGGCCGCCACAGGTGATGAGCGTATCGGCTCCCTGATCCAGGGCCTCCCTGACGGCATATTCCAGCTTGCGGATTTTGTTGCCGGAGTATTCCATACCGGTCAGATCATCTCTTTTTATGTAAATGGAAATTCCTGTTTGTTCCGAAAAACGTTCCAGTTTTTCAATTTTTGTCGGCAGATTGGCTAACGGAATCTTATTTGGAAAAGGTTTCATGATTTTATTCCTCCTGATTTATACTACAAAATGGAAAAAGCGGAGAACCTCATAGTAATCAGCCGATTGAAAGCCGATCGTATGAGGATCCAGCCTGCACGCTCCCGGATAGTACGAAGAGCCTTCCGCATCATAATGCTTGTGGTACGACACCGTCACGTGAAACTCGGGGGGCAGTACATAGGTATAGCGATCCGGATTCCCTTCCAGCGCCTTCCTGGCGGAGTCTTCCAGCATTTTCTCCGCCTTTTCCGGATGCAGACCGGCAACGGCCGCCCCGATTCCTCTTTTCACAGGGCAGGCCGCAATCAGCGGATTCAGCATCTTTGCCTTTTCACAGATTGCCTCATCCCCGGAAACAAAGGCCGTGGGTATTCCGAGGTAAGTACATGCATAAGAAAAGAGCATCAGTTCCGACGCAGAGGCGCCGTTAATGGTAATCTCCCGGATCCGCCTGCTGCTGATCGTGTGCGCCATGGGATTTCCTCCCTGGCCGGCGCCGTCGTGATATCCTACAAACAGCACGGCGTCATAGCTTTCATCGATGCCGCCCACCATGGAATAGGGGTTTCTCACTTCCCCCCGGATAAGGGTGACCGGCTCCGGCAGGTATTCATGCATGATATTAAGGCCGTATCCATGCGAATCCTTTACCGCCACAAACTCTGCCCCGGCTGACAGAGCGCCGCGGCAGACTGCGCCCACTTCCCGGCTCATTTGAATCATCCCTCTGGTATAAAGCTGCGGATTTTCGTTCCCGGCCTCCGCAAAAGAGGCCAGATCCGCGGTTCCTTCTATATCTGCGCTGATGAATACTTTCATTTTCCTTCTCCCTCCCACGGAATCTGACAAATCCCCAGTATTTCATGCTTAGTTTCGTATTCCGAGCTTCTGAGGGCGCGATCCTCATATTCACATTCTCCGTACTGATTGTCGGTCGGATCCTGGCGCATGAATTTTTTAGGCGGCATAAATTCGTGCTGGAATGCGGAGTTGGCTGGCATTCGGAACGGATCCAGATTACCAAAATAAAATTGCCGTCTCTCCTCATTGCCTGCGCGTCTGGAACTGCCGCCAAAGGACGGATCCGCAAAGAGCCAGCCATACGGCGCAATATAGAACTGTGCCCAGTCGTGTCCGCCGATATCGTACGGCGCGGCAAACAGCCCCGACTGCCAGCGGGCAGGCACCCCGCCGTAACGGCAGAGCGTAATGAAAAGAAGAGCCTGGATCCCACAGTCCCCTTTCTGGTTTATGCCTGCATATTCAGGTATATTCTCAATAATGCTGTATTTGCGCACATAGGAATACCGTATGTTGGAAGTAATATATTCATAAATTTTTTTTGCTTTCAGAAGCGGATTCGTTTCATCCCCCACCACTTCCCGGTACAGACTGCGTATGTACGGAGTAAACATGATGTGAGGGGCCTGCTCTTCCAGAAAGAAACCGGGCTGCACCGCCTCCACTTTTTCCGGATCCGGCGAAATGTAAGCCAGATGGTTTTCATATTGATACTCTACTGAAAACTCGCTGTCTTTTTCCAAGGTCCCCTGAAAGCAGACCGTACGGCTCTCGAAATCCTCGGGTGAGGCAAAAGCGCCGGAGGGAACGGAGATAAGCTGAATATTCCTGACCTGTGTTCCCGCACAGGGAATCGGCAGATGGACGGTAATCCGGCTGCCCACGCGCCGGGCCTCTTCTTTCACCTTCAGGGTTGTGCGGATCCTGATGAGATAGGCATTCCCGCCCTTCTCCTTCATGGTGCGCATATTTTCATTGAGAACCGTCTGCTTTAACTGCGCGTCACCGGACTGCTGGGGCGCCGACAGACGGGCGGTAACAGGATGCTGTACTTTCAGCAGATTATCATAAAACGTGCGGATAAAATGCATTTTTCCATCCCTGTATATCCAGTCGAACAGCCCTTCGTCAATGTATTTATCAAATTCTTCCCTTGTAAAACCGCTGATGTTTTCGCTGAGGATGGCAAGAGCCTCATCGAAGGAGTACGGGTAATCAGCTTCCCAGACCGGAATCAGCTCCCGCTCCAGTTCCAGTCTTTTTCTCAGCGCCTGGGGCAGGTTCCCTCTCAGGCGAAGTTCAATTAGTTTCAGCGCTTCGGAAAAATATCCCGCATCTTTCCTCCTTCTGATATCTTCAGGCAGCGGTACTGCCAAATATGGCACATGATCCAACATAATTAATTACCTCCCTTTACTAGAGCGTTTCGAACTGGCTGAAAAGCGCGCCGAATCCGCCTGAATGGAGATAACAGGCGCTTCCGTCAATGCTTCCCTTTTGTATCAAATCCAACATGCCGTAAAGCGTTTTGCTCGTATAAACCTTTTCTACAAAGATGCCCTCTGCTCTGGCCAAATCGTGTATCCAGTCCACGGATTCCGGGGTGGGTATGCCCCATCCTTCACCGCGGTATTCTTCGTGTATCGTATACAAATCATCAAAGGATGCGCCTGCCAGACTTCCGGTAAGCTCCTGCAGGTCCCTGATAAAGCCGCATAAAATTTCCTGCAGCTCCTGTTTTTCATGTTCTACCGTTACCACATGCACGTGAAACGGAGCTTCCACCAGAGCCGTGCCGAATATCACTCCTGCCGCCAGTCCGCCGTTCCCGCCCGGGACGAACAGATGCTTAATCTCTATTCCCCTCCCGGCACACTGTTCACACAGCTCGACAACAGCCTGTACATAGCCCAGGGAGCCGAGCGCCGTTGAGGCCCCGTTTCTTATAACATACGGATGCCTGTTCTGTTCCTCCAGTTCCCGGCAGAACTGCTCCACATATTTCTCGCGTTCCCGGTCCGGCATATCCCCTATAAACCGCATATCGGCGCCGGATAAAGAATTCAGAAGCTGATTGCCTTCCGCCCGTTCCGGCTTGTCGTCGTTGTGAATAATGACGCAGTCAAGGTCTGCCTTGCTGCAGGCGGAGACAGCCAGGGAACACAGATTGGACTGGCATTTCCCTGAGGCAATTACAACATCCGCCCTTCTTTGCACCGCATCTCCCAGCAGGTATTCCAGGTTTCTGATTTTGTTGCCCCCGGCCCCCAGCCCGGTGAGATCATCTCGTTTAATATAGAGAGGAAACGGCGCTCCCGTTTTTTTCCTTATATTATTCATCTGATGAAGCGGAGTCGGAAAAGTCCCCAGCTCCAGACGGTGAAAGTTCGACAAAACTTTTTTCGCTTGCCCGGTATTCATATCAATCTCCATTCTGCCGCAGACGCAGGCGGCACTAATTCTGTTAATCTGTTCAAGCGTCTTGTACAAATCATTCCGATAACTGTTACTGTCCTTCAACTAGATGGCAGGCAACAAAATGGCCTTTGTGGGTTTCCTTAAGCACAGGCGCCAGCTCTCTGCAAACGTCCTTCGCATGAGGACAGCGGCTGGCAAATTTACAGCCTGCCGGGGAATTCAGCGGACTTGGAACATCTCCCTCCAGAAGTATCTGCCTGGACTGCCTGGACAGGTCCGGATCCGCCACGGGAATCGCCGAAAGCAGAGCCTTTGTATAGGGATGCTGGTTGTGGTTATATAATTCTTCCGTCTCGGCTATCTCCACCAGGCTTCCCAGATACATGACGCCCACACGGTCCGAAATATGCCGTACCATTGAAAGGTCATGGGCGACAAAGAGATAAGTAAGCCCCATCTGCTCCTGCAAATCCTCCAGCATATTAATGACCTGTGCCTGGATCGAGACATCCAGGGCCGAGATGGGCTCATCGCAGATAATAAATTCGGGACCTACGGCCAAAGCCCTCGCTATGCCCACACGCTGCCTCTGTCCGCCGGAAAATTCATGGGGATAGCGGCTGGCGTGATCTTTATTGAGACCGACCCGGGAAAGCAGATCCAGAATGTACTCCTCTCTCGCCTTTCCTGAACAGATATGGTGAATGTCCAGCGGTTCTCCCACAATGTCCGCCACAGTCATGCGGGGATTTAAGGATGCGTAAGGATCCTGGAAGATCATCTGTATTTTCTTTCGGTAGGCCATAAACTCCCTGGCGCTTAAATGTGTAATGTCGGCGCCGTCATACCGTACCGTTCCGTCGGTTGGTTCATAGAGACGGCTGATAGCGCGGCCCGTTGTGGTTTTTCCGCACCCGGACTCTCCTACCAGGCCGAACGTCTCACCCCTGTCTATAAAAAAGGACACGTTATCAACTGCTTTCACATAAGAAACCTTCTGCCTGATGACTCCCCTCACTTTTTTAAAATACATTTTGAGGTTTTCAACTTCAATCAGATGCTGATTGGCCACGCTTCACACCCCCCTTTTGCATTTCATACTTTTCTACGGCCGGCGCCTGTGAATGACAGAGCCAGCACCGGACCATGTGATCGCCGCCGGCAGGAATATCGGGAACCTCCCGCTCACGGCAGATGTGCATGGCAAATTCGCAGCGGGGATAAAATGGACAGCCTGTAGGAGGCTTCAGCATATCCGGAGGGGTTCCCGCTATGGAGCTCAGGCGTTCCCTGCTTCCTCCCGCCTTCGGTATCGACTGCAGCAGCCCGATGGTGTAGGGGTGGAGCGGTGAATAGAAAATATCCTCCACCGTCCCGGTTTCCATAATCTGTCCTCCGTACATTACGATAATCCGGCTGCAGGAGCTGGCAACAACTCCCAGGTCATGGGTAATCAGGATCACCGCCGTATTGGTACGCTCTTTTAGCTCCTTTAAAAGACGGAGTATCTGGGCCTGAATGGTAACATCAAGAGCTGTGGTCGGTTCGTCCGCGATAAGAAGTTCCGGCCTGCACGATAAGGCCATTGCAATCATGACGCGCTGACGCATTCCGCCGGAAAATTCATGAGGATAACAGTGTAACCGTTCCTCCGGGTCCGGAATGCCGACCAGGCGGAGCATTTCTGCAGCCCGCTCCATCGCCTCTTTCTTTGAGATCTTCTCATGCTCCAGGATTGCCTCGCTTATCTGGGCCCCGACAGTAATCAGGGCGTTTAAAGAGGTCATGGGATCCTGGAAAATCATGGCTATTTTGCTGCTTCGTATTTTTCGGATTTCCCTCTTGTTTTTTTTGAGCAGATCCTCGCCGTGAAAGAGAATCTGTCCTCCCGTCACTTTACCCGGATGCTGAAGCTGCATGATAGAAAGGGAGGTTACGCTCTTGCCGCTCCCGGATTCGCCCACAATACCTACCGCTTCCCCTTTTCGGATGGAAAAGCTTACATCCCGTATCGCTTTAACTTCTCCCACGTGGGTAAAAAAAGAGGTTCTCAGGTTTTTCACCTCTAATAATTGTTCTTCCATGAAAAATCACCTCTCTTTATTTTCTTTGTTTCGGGTCAAATGCATCGCGCAGGCCGTCGCTGAACAGATTAAATGCCAAAATTGTGACAGAAATGGCGATGGCGGGCGTCAGCATCTGATAGGGGTAGACATAAATCCCGGGAAGGGCGTCGTTGCACAGCGTTCCCCAGGAGGCCATCGGAGCCGAAACGCCGAGACCTACAAAACTCAAAAATGCTTCGGTAAAAATAGCATTCGGGATCTGCATGGCAATCGCAACCATGATAGCTCCCATCATATTGGGGATAAGATGCTTAATAAATATGCGCTGTGTGGATGCGCCGAGAATTTTAGCCGCCAGAACAAACTCATTATTCTTTAAGCTGAGTACCTGTCCACGGACGATGCGGGCCATTCTTACCCAGTAGGTCAGTCCCAGTGCAATAATAATGGATTTCATTCCCGGTCCTATCACGACCATGATGAGGATTACATACAGCATCATGGGAACTGAATCCACCACGTCTACTATACGCATCATCACATTGTCCACCATACCGCCCTTATAGCCTGCAAAGCAGCCGTAAAAGACCCCGATAAGGAAATTGACGAGGGCGGCGACGAACCCCACCGTCAACGACATCCTGGCGCCGTAGATGACGCGGATAAACAAATCGCGCCCGAGTGAATCGCTTCCCAGGATATATGTCTTATTCCTGAGCGTCCGCGTCTCAGTCAGAGGCTGTCCGTCATATGTAATGCTGCACTTGTCAACATCTTCCTCCAGGATTCTTTTGGCTTCCGCCAGCGAGACAAGCGTTCCCTCCTGTCCGCTGCCAAAATAAGAGGAAAGGTAAGGTGTCTTTGACACCGGTATACAGTCTCCCTCGGCATCCGAATATTTCTTCTCCAGTTTCCTGTATTCCTTTAGCGCCTGTGAATACATGCTGTAATCAATCGACAGTATTTTACCGTTCAAATCAAAGGTGCTTTTTCTGGCTATCGTATCCTTATAGACCGGCTCCAGCAGCTCCACCAGAGTTCCGTCTGCGGCAACCTCGACAACATCGTAATTCTGCGTGATATAGATATTCCGCTCATTGGCGTCATCCGACAGCGGATATACTTTGAGAACCGGCGGAATGTTCGACAGCGTCAGATTCTGTTCCTGATAGCTGTATTTCCAGAAAAAGGGGATAAATATGGCGCCGAGTACCAGAATAACTATAACGATCATGGACAGCATTGCTGTTTTATTCTGTTTAAGCCGTCTCCATCCGTCCTGCAAAAAGGTCAGGCTGGGTTTTTCAATTTTATCTGAATGTTTTTCTCCTGATTCCAATGGCTCCCAAAGAGAGGCCGGAATCTGTTCTGCATTATTCGTCATCTTCTCTCTCCTAGTCATACTTAATTCTCGGGTCCACAAAGACATACAGGATGTCCACAATCAGCGTGCAGACTACCAGAAATACGGCAAAAAACACGGTAATTCCCATGATAAGCGTATAATCCCTGCTCAGAATACTGGTTGTAAATAAACTGCCGATTCCGGGAATGCCAAATACTTTTTCTATTACAAAGGAGCCTGTGACCACCATTGCCACCATGGGACCGATATACGTCACGACGGGAAGCACTGCATTTCTGAGCGCATGCCTGGTAACCACCTTAAACTCTGAGATCCCCTTTGCCCTCGCTGTCCTGATGTAGTCCTGGTTTAACTCTTCGATCATGGATGTACGCATCAGGCGGGTGACAAAGGCCATGGAAAACACGGAGGTAACCAGGACAGGGCCGATGTATCCCTTCCAGTTTGCCACTCCAAAGGCCGGTACAAGCCCCAGGATTTTGCTGAATAAAAACAGATACAGCGTCGCAAACACAAAACTGGGGATGGTGGAACCGAGCGTGGATAAAACCATCAGAAAACGATCTACAAATTTGTTTTGGCGCAGCGCCGCCAGGATTCCGGCTGCGATGCCGAAGATAATAATGAGCACGGAGGAATAAATACCGATCCGGAGTGAATATGGAAAGCCTGCGGCAATAATCTCATTTGTGGAAAGCCCGACTTTGATGTATGAGATTCCAAAATCACCGTGAAGGTAATCCGCCAGGTATTTCAGGTACCGCTCATATAACGGTCGATCAAGCCCATACTTTGCCAGCATGGCCTGTTTGAGTGTAACGTCTAAAAACTTTTCCGAATCCAGAGGGCTGCCTGGAATTGCATTCATTAAGACGAATGTAATGGTCATAATAAACCATATCGTGATAAGAGCTGCCAGCACCCTCTTTACTATGTATCTGGCCAAACCGATCCCTCCCTTAAAAGCAACCGGGAGCGCCCGCCCTGCGGGCACTCCTGATTTACTTTTGTAACAGTTCTGACATCATGAACTGTTACCTACTGTTACCATTAATCTACAAATTCCGCATTTCTGAATAACCAGTTGCCGGTCTTGGAAAATTCCACATTGGCAACGACATCTTCGTTAATCAGCGCTTTAAGCACATAGTAATAGATTGGACACGCCGGGGCCTCTTCCATCAGAACCGCCTCTGCTTCCATCCACAGCTCATCGCGTTCGCTGCCCTGTGCGGCCATTGCAGCCTGGTAAGCGTCTTCAAAAGCTTTTTGCCCCGGATTCAAAATATGATCATGGGGTGCGCTCGGATGCTCCGCATATCTCCACTGCGCATAACAGCCGGAATCAAGCTTAAACTGTTTCATCATCTGGCTGGCGTCATAGTATCCGGCGCTCCAGCCAGACAGGCTGATATCATATTTACCGTCAGCCTTTGTCTGTAAGGCTACGCTCTTATCCTCATTGCGCAGCTTGACGTCAATATTAAGATTGTCCTTCCACATCTGCTGAATCGCTTCACAAATCTTCTTATCACTTTCTCCTGTGTAGTATAAAAGCTCCAGCTCCGGGAATCCTTCTCCGTCCGGGAAACCGGCTTCGGCGAGAAGCTGTTTTGCCGTATCTACGTCGGCTGAATCAGGAGAAATTCCATATGCCGGCTCAGGCAGGCCGCCTGCCTGTACGGTGCGGTAAGAACTGCCGTCCGTCTTCTGTGTTGTAATCGGAAGAAAACCGCTGGCGGGAATCTCACCGGAGCGTGTAATCTGATCCGTGATTAATTTACGGTTGATGGCAAGTGTCAGCGCACGGCGGACCCTTACGTCACTGACCGGATCCCTGTCCACGTTAAAGTCCAGGTATTTTGTTCCGGTAAGCGGGGATACGTACAGATTGGGATCCTCAGCCAGCAGTGTCGGTATTTCTTCGGCCGGAATTACCTCCGTACAGTGAATGTCGCCCGCCTTATAGCCCTGCAGGGACGTATTCTCATCATTTACCATAATTCCTTTAATAGCAGGCATCTTAATGCTGTCCGCATCATAATATTCGTCGTTCTTGACCATCAGGATATGAGAGCCTATCTGATATTCGGCGAGCTTGAAAGCGCCGTTACAGATAAATGTCTCCGGGCGTTTTTCCCAGCCTTCGCCTAAATCAACGCACTTCTTGTTAACGGGACAGTAGATATCGGCGGAAATACGGTTTAAAAAGAACGGAGCCGGATTTTTCAGTACTACCTCAAACGTATAATCATCCAGGGCTCTGGCCATAACCTCATCCGCGGTTCCCGTTCCCGCCAGATACTCGGCCGCACCGACCACGTAATCCGTTACACCGGCCGCAGAAGGAGACGCAACCGACGGGTCACACAGACGTTTCCAGGTATACTCAAAATCATTGGCAGTCAGCGGAGTGCCGTCCGACCAGTTAGATTTTCTCAGATGAAACGTATAGGTCAGTCCATCGTCGGAGACATCCCAGGACTCGGCCACACCCGGCTCAATACCGTCTGCACTCTGCCTGGTCAGTCCCTCAAACATCGAAATTGTTATGTACTCGGAAAGAGTCTCCGAGCTGAGGGTGGGATCCCAGGTTTTAGGCTCATTTCCCATATTCCACACCAATGCTTCCGGATGATCTGCCGACGGTTCGGCGGCAGGCTCCCCGGCTGACTCTGCGGAAACCGGAGCAGATGATGCGGGGGCCTCTGTCGTCTTCTGGCTGCACCCTGCCAACAAGCCTCCGAGTGCTGCAATTGCTAAAATACCGGTGAATAAACTGCGTTTTTTCATAAAATCCTCCTTTATTAATTTATGCTGACGGAAACCGCTCTTAGTTTCCTGGCCATCACTTATGTTTTATAAACAAGCAATTTATGTGCCAATTCCTGTAAATTTAAATAGTTTTGTAAATTATTTTGTATTTTTATGTAAATATTGTTTTTATTTGTTGTTTCTGTACTTCCGTCAGCACTTTTTCAGTATAAAAATTCTCCTATATATTTAAAAAACGGCTGATTCGCCAATTAAATGGTTATTAAATATAAAATAATAACCATTTAATTGGCGAATCAGCCGTTTAAAGTACAGCTGTCCGAAACAGGCATATGCACAGAAACGGTAAAAAACACCGTTTCGCGCTGTGCACCGCAAACCCGATCCCTGCCTACTCTTCCAGCACCTGGATTTCCAGATAATCAAAATCAATCGATTCAATAAAATTATCACTGGTAAACCTGGCCTTGTCGTGGCGTTTAAATTCTTCGACCGTAGCGTCCAGCCAGACAGGATGGCCCAAATCAAACTGGTAACACAGTTGATCCATGGCATCGAAAATCATGGCCGTTCTGGACATGGTATAGTCACTGTTGCAGATGACCGCATCCTGCAGCATTCTGTTATCTTTAAATATTTTTCCCCACAAGCGGAACATGGCAGGTCTCCTTTGCACTTCTTTTGTTATTTTATATTATTATCAGCCTTCTTCCGGCGCTCTGTCCATCCAGTCCCTGCCCTCTACCAGCCTTGTAACCATCATGGACGCAACGGTATCTCCCGTTGCATTGATCCAGGTAGCCGGAGGGTCTACGAGGAATCCGATTGTCGCAATAATCGGAAATGCCTCCGGCGGGAATCCGAACAGGTTTACAATGAGCATCTCACCAATCAGTCCGCCGCCGGGGACGCCGGACATGACGACGCCTCCCAAAATCGCAATACAGACACAGGTAATATAGGTTCCGATTCCGGAAAAATCCTGGCCGAATATTCCGAATAAAAACGATATCTTTAAGATCGAGGACAGACATGTTCCATCCATATGCATTGTTGCTCCAATCGGAAGCACAATATCCCTGATGTCTTTCGGAACGCCGATGGTTTTTGCAGCATCCAGATTGACCGGAAGCGTGGCGATGGAGCTCTGGGTAGCCAGTGATGTCACCGACGCATTTAAAATGTTTTTAAAAAACTTCCTGGTGCCCGGCCTTCCCCCTGCAAAATAAGAGTATGCGGCAAATGCGGCAAAGAAATACACAACGCAGAGCGGATAGTAGATAATCATCGCTTTTGCATAGGAGCCCAACAGCTGAGGTCCAAACTCACCAATCAGGGCCGCAAAATAGGCTCCAAGGCCGATGGGCGCATAGTACATTATCAAAGAAATCATCTTCATCATAACTGCCGAGAGCGCTTCCAGCCCTTTTGCAACCATACTGTTATTATCCTTCCCCGTCAGGCTCACACATACTCCAAACAGGACGGAAAAACAGATCAGCGGAAGCATGTTTGCTTTGGAGAGCAGTCCGGCAAAATCATTCACCGTAAGCGCCTTTACAATCTGTTCGCCCAGATTGACGCTGTCTAAGGCTTCCGGAGCGGTCAGCGCTATATTGACACCCTCAGCCGGCGGAAATAATTTTACCATAACAATGATAACAACAGATGCAATCGCACCCGTCACGATGAAAACCCCCAGCATATAGCCAAGAATCTTTCCCAGGCGCCTCATACTGAGCATATTTCCCACAGCGCTCGATATGGTTATAAACACCAGGGGAACAACCGCACAGAACATCAGGTTAATGAATATGTCCCCGAAGGGCTTTAATATTGTTGCCTTCTCGCCAAATACGAGACCGATGATACTTCCGATTGCTATACCTGCAATCAATGTAAGAGGAAAACGGTAGTTCTCCCAAAATGTGGATTTATTTTTCTCCATCCCCCATACCTCCTGATCTGTCTGATTGCTGCAGTTCAGCCTTCGGCCAAACTGCAGCAAATGATGCTCCCTATAACGCGCGCTCCCGGCAAACGGCGGCATTCAGCTGCTCCATTGCCTTTTCCAGTATCTTTCTGGGGCAGGCCGTATTCAGGCGCATATATCCGCTCAGCTCCCGGTCAAAATCACAGCCCGCATTTAATCCGATGCCTGCTTCCTCTATCATAAAACGGTTTAATTCTTCATCTGTTTTACCAAGGCCGCGGCAATCCAGCCACATAAGATAGGTACATTCCGGAATATTGGCTTTTATCTCCGGAATATTCTTATCACAGTAATCCCGGACATATTTGACATTCCCTTCCAAATAAGTCAGAAGCTGGTCAAGCCATTCTTCACCTTCGTTATAGGCAGCCATTGACGCTACAAGACTGAAGCAGTTATTCCTGTGTATCTCCAGGCTGTGCCAGAATTTTTCGAATTTGTCCTTCTCCTCCCGGTTGTTAAAAATAACGGAGGACGCCTGAAGTCCAGCCAGGTTAAACGTCTTGCTGACTGCCGTACAGGTGATGGTGACAGCGGCAATTTCCGGCGAAATCGAAGCAATCGGCGTATGGCGGTTCCCCCACAGCATCAGGTCGGCATGAATCTCATCGGAAAGAATCGGAACCCGGTATGTAACGCAGAGATCCCCCATCCTTTTTAACTCTTCCCGGGTCCAGGACCGCCCTACCGGGTTCTGCGGGTTGCTCAGGATAAATGCCTTTGGCCCCTGCTTCAGCTTTTCCTCAAAATCCCGGAAATCAATCTCATAACGGCCGTCCTCCACGGTCAGACGGTTTGTCAGCACCACCCTGCCTGCATTTTCCACAATCTCATAGAATTCTGGATATACCGGAGGCTGAACCAGAATCAAATCTCCTTCGCTGCTGAACTGCCGCACCAGAGCCGCCAGTGAAGGCACTACTCCGCAGTTAAAGCTCAAAAGCGATTTGTCCACTTCCCAGCCGTTCCTTCTCTTCTGCCATCCGGCAAGGGCATCCCAATATTCCCCGGGCCTGGAAACATAGCCAAAAATACCCTGATGCGCCTTGTCGGCCAGAGCATCCTCGATCGGCTTTGCCACACGGAAATCCATATCGGCAATCCACAGTGGTATCACGTCTTGCGTTCCGAACTTTTTAATTCTTTCGTCATACTTGGCAGCATTATTGTGAGTTCTGTCAATTATCTCATCAAAATTATAAATCACATCAACCGCCTCCCTTCTTTTTATAGTATATCAAGTTCAGTGTCCATTCACAACGTAAACTTTAGCCGGTTCAGAAACCGGAAGGTTACTGTTCGGACCATGCCGCTTTTGGGCATGGTCCGAACAGTAACTTTGGAGGTTCCGCTTGAACCCCCGGCCCGCCTATGCTAAAATCAAAGGTATCAATTATTACGTATTATAGAATGGAAAATTTCAGAAATGGGCAGGGATCTGCTGCCCGGGAAGGCATTCATATGTATCATTATACACTGCCTGTCAGCAATAAAAACATTGTTGAAATTGTGAAGCGGGCCTTCAATATGGTGGATAAACGGCTTATCGGCCATGGTTCCCGCGTTTCCTACATCGTATTTCAAATGTTAAAAGCGGCAGACAAATATTCGTCCCGGGAAGTCAGGGATCTCCTGATCCTTGCGGCTCTCCATGACATCGGCGCATACAAGACAGATGAAATTGACAGAATGGTGGAGTTTGAAACAAACCACGTCTGGAACCATTCCATCTATGGCTACATGTTCTTCAAATATTTTACGCCGTTTGAAAAAAGCGCTCCCGTTATCCTCTTTCACCATACACCGTGGGAGAAGTTAAAAGGGATTGATAAAATAGCCGGACCTCTGAAGCTGTCCGCCCAGCTCATTAATCTGGCCGACCGCTTTGATATTTATCTTGAACAGGCAAAGGAGTACCGTTGTTACCAGACATTCAGCCGCTATATCGAAGGATGCTGTCCGGATCGGTACTGCCCGGAGGCAGTTGCGCTCTTTAACAAAGCCGATTTTTCTTTTCTGTTCAGGGAGACATCCGGCGAATCGGCCGGGGCTTTACTGAATGATATACTGGAAACTGAATTTGATAAAGTCCTGGAGGACGTCCCTTTTACGGAGGACGAGAGGAATTCCCTCCTGAGGATGATGACTTACGCCATTGATTTCCGAAGTCCGCATACGGTTACCCATACAATCACCACCACTGTAATCAGTTCCGAACTGGCAAGAATATTTACCGGCTCCGGGCCGGAGGTAAATGACATCATATGCGGCGCCATGCTCCATGATCTGGGTAAGATCGGCATTCCCTCCGAAATCCTGGAGTTTCCGGGAAAACTGAGTCCCCAGGCCATGAATGTAATGAGAACCCATGTCGATCTGACTGAAATCATATTGGGAGACAGCGTGACCCGGAAGGTAAAAGATATCGCATTACGTCATCATGAGAAGCTGGACGGTTCCGGTTATCCCCGCGGCCTGAAGGGATGCGATCTGACGGTTCCGCAGCGGATTGTCGCCATCGCCGATATTGTCAGCGCCCTGACGGGAACCAGGAGCTATAAAGACTCTTTCCCCAAAGAAAAAACATGCTCGATTCTGAATGATATGGCGGAAAGAGGATTGATCGACTCTGTGATTGTGGAAAGAATAGTTGAAAATTATGACGTCATTATGGGAGCGGTGCGTGAAAAGGCAACGCCTATCCTGGAGATTTACCAGGAGATGCAGACCGGTTATCTGGAACTGCTCAAACAGCTTACCGCATATATGTAGGCGGAGTGGTTGAGGCAGCCATCATCAAAAAGAATTGGCAGGCCGGAGTGATATTCTCCGGCCTGCCAATTTTTTTTAAGACATTATTATCTATTCTTACACGTATTACAGTCTCTTTAACAGCTCTTCTCTCGCCTTCTCATACCCCGGCTTTCCAAGAAGCGCAAACATGTTGCTCTTGTAGCTCTCGACGCCCGGCTGGTTGAACGGATTAACGCCCAGCAGGTAGCCGCTGACGCCGCAGGCAAACTCAAAGAAGTAGAACATCTGGCCCAGGGAGTATTCATCCTGCTCCGGAATATTTACCTTCAGGTTCGGTACATTGCCGTCCGTGTGGGCAAGAATTGTACCGTTCATCGCGCTCTTATTGACAAAGTCCACATTCTTTCCTGCGAGATAGTTCATACCGTCCGTATCAACCTCTTCCTCTTCCAGAATGATTTCTGCCGGGGATTCCTCCACGTTCAATACGGTCTCAAACATAATTCTGGAACCGTCCTGGATAAACTGGCCCATGGAATGAAGGTCGGTGGTTAAATCAACAGAAGCAGGCATGATACCTCTCTGATCCTTACCCTCACTCTCGCCGTAGAGCTGTTTCCACCACTCAGACACATAGTGGAGGCTCGGCTCATAGTTGGCCACAATCTCAACCATCTTTCCTTTTCTGTGGAGAATGTTTCTGACTGCCGCATATAAGAGCGACGGATTCTCCTCATAAGACGCCTCAAGCGCTTTCTTTCTTCCGCTTGCCGCGCCCTCCATCAATTTATCAATGTCGGCTCCGCTTACAGCGATTGGAAGCAGTCCTACCGCCGTCAGAACCGAGTAGCGTCCGCCCACGTCATCCGGAACTACGAAGGACTCATATCCCTCCTCATTTGCCAGGTTCTTAAGCGCGCCTCTTGCCTTATCCGTCGTCGCATAGATTCTCTTGTTGGCCTCTTCTTTACCGTATTTCTCGATCAGCATCTTCTTGAATACGCGGAATGCAATGGCCGGCTCCGTCGTTGTGCCGGATTTACTGATAATATTGATGGAAAAATCCTTGCCTTCCAGCATATCCTGAAGATCTTTAATATATTTGCTGCTGATGCTGTTGCCCACAAAGTAGATCTCCGGTGTTTTTCTTCTGTCCTTCGGTAAATTATTGTAAAAGCTATGGGATAAGAAATCGATGGCTGCTCTCGCACCGAGGTAAGAACCGCCGATACCTACCACCAGAAGTACATCCGAGTCATTCTGAATTCTCTTTGCCGCTTCTTTGATTCTTGCAAATTCCTCTTTATCGTAATCTACAGGCAGGTCAATCCAGCCCAGGAAGTCATTTCCTGCGCCTGTCCTGTTCACAAGGATGTCCTTCGCAAACAGTACGGTATCCTTTAAATTGTCCAGCTCCTCCTGATTTACAAATCCGGCCGCTTTTGAATAATCGAAGCTTACTTCTCTTCCCATTGTCTTCGTCTCCTTTTCACATGCCTTACGGATACTCTGATGTCTCCATAGGGCTTTGATAAAAACTTGTCTATGTTTTCTTTCTTATTATAACAATGCGGCAGGTATTTATCAACCGGGAAACTGGAAAAATTATGAACCGGTAAAGTGCTTCTTGACTTTACCGTGGTACAATACTACAATTGATGCAATCGGCACGCAGTCCGGGATGTCCGCTATTCCGAACGGGCCGGTGATGCTTTGAGGGGAGCATGTGAATATGAGGAGGATAAGTTATGTCGTATGTCGATGAAGTTTACAGTAAAACCGTGGAAGATAACCCCGGTGAATATGAATTCCACCAGGCTGTAAAAGAGATTCTGGATTCTCTTAAGCTCGTTATTGATTCGGATGAAAAGAAATACCGGGATGCATCTCTGCTGGAGCGCCTGATTGAACCGGAACGTATTATTTCCTTCCGGGTTCCCTGGGTTGACGACAGCGGGCATCTTCAGATAAACAAAGGCTACCGCATTCAGTACAACAGTGCAATCGGTCCCTACAAGGGAGGACTCCGCTTCCACTCCTCGGTAAACCTGAATCTCTTAAAATTTCTGGGATTTGAACAGACCTTCAAGAATGCTTTGACCGGCCTTCCCATCGGAGGCGCTAAGGGAGGCTCTAATTTTGACCGCAAGGGGAAATCCGAACGCGAAATTATGGCCTTCTGCCAGAGCTTCATGTCGGAGCTATTCAAATATATCGGGGACGATCTGGATATCCCGGCAGGCGATATCGGGGCCGGCTCCCGGGAAATCGGCTTTCTCTTCGGACAGTATAAAAGACTGGCCGGGCTCCACTGCGGCGCCCTGACAGGAAAAGGCCCCTCTTTCGGAGGTTCCCCGATCCGTACCCAGGCAACGGGATACGGACTCGTCTATATGCTGGAAAATATGCTGCGCCGGCATGGAAAGGGACTGGACGGCAAAGTCGTCGTTATCTCGGGCGCAGGCAGCGTAGCCGTACATACCATTGAAAAAATACAGCAATTCGGGGCAAAAGTCGTAACTCTGAGCGATTCGAACGGTTATATCTACGACAAGGACGGAATCCGTCTCGATGTGGTAAAGCAGATCAAAGAAGTGCGCCGGGGACGCATTAAAGAATACCTGGATGAAGTTCCAACTGCCGTTTATGAGGAAAATAAACGTATCTGGAATATCCCATGCCACATTGCCCTTCCCTGCGCGACACAGAATGAGCTGAATTTGCAGGATGCCAGAACCCTGGCCGCAAATGGCTGCATCGCCGTGGTTGAAGGCGCCAACATGCCCTGTAACCGGGAGGCAACCGACTTCCTGCTTGGCAGCAATCTCCTGTTTATGCCGGGTAAAGCGGCCAACGGCGGGGGCGTAGCCGTCTCGACACTGGAAATGCGCCAGAACAGCATGCGGATGAGCTGGACCTTTGATGAGGTGGACGAACAGCTCCACAAGATTATGGCTGAGATTTACGAGAAAACATCCGATGCCGCGGAGCGCTACGGTGTAAAAGGCAATTTTGTGGCCGGCGCCAATATTGCGGCATTTGAAAAGATTGCGGATGCGATGATGTCGCAGGGGTTTGTGTAAACACCTGGGTTAATCCCATATTATTTAGGAACAAAAGCAGAAAGCGGAAAAAGGTATTGTTTCCGCTCAAACAATACCTTTTTCCGCTCAAAATTATGTAAACAATTTTCAATTGGCGCCCCGAAGGCTTCTTATGTAACATCTATAATAAAGTTATTTTCCGATTCATTCTTTTTCAGCTTCCGGTAAAATACTGTCTCATGATTTCACCGATAATCTTCATTTCGTCGCCATTCAGGTTTTTCATCCAGTCCTTATCATCGCGGCCCTTCTCCTTGCTGGCGGCAATCTGATCCAGGCTGTGCTTCAGATAGTCAATATCCCGCCGGACCGTATTATCTCCGTCCCGGTTCCTGGACGGACCGTCAATTTCACTGTCCCGGTTCCTTCCGCGCAGAGGCAGCGTGTCCGCTCTCGACGCGGCTGTCTTGTCCACGGCAGAACCCTCCTCCTCGTCGGGCCGCATATCGTCTTCTTTCATATTACGGACCGTCCTGAGCAGTTCCTCCGCTTTGGAGTTTCTGTTTCTTATATTTCTTGGAGACAGCTGACGCGGTTCTTCTTCACGCACCAGGCCGTCTTTGATTTCATTCTCACGGCTGAGCCGCTCTCTTCCTGCTATTCCCGCAACCGCACGGGCCTGTCCCGCCGTTTCCCGCGTGGAATTCTCTCTGGCAGCTCTGACAAATACTGAATTATCCACATATTCCAATAATACGGTTTCCAGCTTCTGCTGTTTCTGGGTGATGTTAAAGCTGCTGTCCATAAAAGTGAGGAACAGGCCGCTGAGCGCACCAATCGATGCATACAGGACAATATAATAGGAATCCAGCCTGTACCAATAAGACATAAAGGAACCAAATCCTCCCGCCAGAAGGCTCAGGATCGTCATCTGTAAAGACAGATTGTTCCAACTGTCCAGTGAAACATGCATAAACCGAAACCCATACAGGTGCTTGTCCAGATACGCCTGGGTATTGACGATATTCTGGTTTAGACGATACGCATTTTCCAATTTCTGCTTTAGTACCTTTAAATTCTTGTTCTTGGTCATTGCCATGTTGTCAGTTTCTTTTAATAATCTTTTGTAGAGGCTCCGTGTGATTAATTTGCTGACGATTCCTATAATTCCTATTGCCGCCAACACGGATAATGCTTTTCCGGTTTGTAAAAATTCCAGCATAAAAAAGCTCCCCTTTCTTCTCCAGATTGTTCCAGATGACATTTATTATAGCCGCCCGTCCCTGGTTTGGGAAGATGAGAATGGGAAAAATCGATCGTCAAATATAGCCACAATTCGATTATCAGGTTAAAAAAGCAGTCATATCTAAACCTCAGGCGCCGATGCTCAGGCCCTGGAAACCATTTCCAGAAGGAGCCGGACGGAGTGCTTAATTGCCTGTTCTTCAAATACGGCGTAATCCATACCTGCGCTGTCGTCCGCTTTATCAGAAATCGCTCTGATTACCAGGTACGGGATCCCGTTAAGATATGCCGCCTGGGCAATTGCGGCCCCTTCCATCTCCGTACAGCTTGCACCGAACGTCTCAATCAGCCATTTCTTTTTATCTTTATCGGAAATAAACTGATCTCCGCTCACCACGCGTCCCTTAAATGCCTGAATATCGGGATTAACCCTCTTATTACACTCCATCGCAAGCTCTAAAAGCTTCTCGTCCGCTTGAAACGCAAAGGTATCCACCCTCGGGATCTGCCCTTTCTGATAACCAAACCCGCTGGCATCCATATCATGCTGGACCGCGTCTGTGGAAAGCACAATATCACCGATATTAATTTCATTCCGCAGGGAGCCGGCGATACCGGTATTAATTATCGCACTGACGCCGAAACGGTCGGCCAGGATCTGGCTGCACATCCCCGCATTCACCTTGCCGATGCCGGAGCGCACCACCACTGCGTCCCTGCCGCTTAACTTTCCTTCATAAAAATCCATTCCGGCCACCGTTGTGATCGTAACATCCGTCATTTCTTCTTTTATTTTTGCCACTTCCTCGTCCATTGCTCCGATTATTCCAATCATATTTCATTCCTCCATACTTTCTCTGCTTCTTCTATAATATATAATTATAGCCATTTTTGCACAGCTATCTCATCTTGCGCATATCTAGATTATTATAGTGTATTTTTACATTCTTGACAATTCCTTTAGAATAAGGCTATAATCAATTTTTGTATGGCTCATAACAGTTCATGCTGTTTGGATTGTTACGATGGCCCTGAAGCCGTCCGGGCTGTATAGTAACCTTAATATACATATTTTCATACATGTCTGTATGATTTAGAACGTATACAACGCATATTTACAAACGAAGCGGCTGTATGGATTTACAGTTCACAAGTAGTATTATTATTAATTCATTTGGAGGTAGCAACACATGAAGTATAAGACGCAGGGAGTCTGTTCCCGTGAAATCAGCTTTGAAGTAGAAAACAATAAGCTCAAAAATGTAAAATTTGTAGGCGGCTGCGCCGGTAACACCCAGGGCGTGGCCCGTCTGGTGGAGGGCATGGATATCGACGATGTAATCGCCCGTACGGAGGGAATTAACTGCGGTTTCCGCCCAACTTCCTGTCCGGATCAGCTTGCCCGGGCTCTGAAGCAGTATAAAGCAGAACAAGCCGGAAGATAGTAACGTTGTTACTGTTCACACGGTAACGTCCCGCGAGGTGTTTTCGTGCGTTTTCTGCGCGAAAATCCCGGGTTACACGGCGCGAAACTGCGTTTTATGCAGTTTCTGTGCATCGCGAAGCGTGTTATTGTTTACATCATGCCGCTTTTGGCATGGTGTGAACAATAACGCTGTTACTTATATCTTGGGATATTTTATAGTTTTGTAATATATTTTCCCATCTATCCATGGTATAATGGGGCTATCAGAAGGGAGAGATAAAAATGAATGAGAAGACAATGTTTAAATTAACCTATGGTTTGTTCGTCTTGACAGCCAGACAGGGAGAGAAGGACAATGGATGCATCATCAATACCGCAGGCCAGGTAACCGCTGTTCCTAACCGCATCAGCATCGCTGTCAATAAGGCAAACTATACCCATGACATGGTATTGGCTACAAAGAAATTCAATGTCTCCATTTTAAGTGAAGATGCAAAGTTCTCCACATTCCAGAGGTTTGGATTCCAATCAGGAAAAGATGTGAACAAATTCGAAGGATATGATCAGGTTAAACGGGCCGAAAACGGTATTTACTATGTAACAGAGGGGACTAACGGCTATATTTCCGCCACCGTGGAAAGCACGATGGATCTTGGAAGCCACACTCTGTTTATTGCCGCCGTGGATGATATGGACGTTCTGAGCGATGTTCCCTCCACGACATACAACTACTACCAGAGCAATATCAAGCCAAAGCCTGCCGCACCGGCCAGTAAGACCGGAAAGACAATCTGGCGCTGCCGGATCTGCGGATATGAATATGAGGGAGAAGAGCTTCCGGCTGACTTTATCTGCCCGGTCTGCAAGCATCCCGCTTCCGACTTTGAGAAGGTTATTGTGTAAGAATATTACCTGCCTCCGTATTGTTTCCGACAGTGCGGAGGTTTTTCAATTCTGATCACTCATTTTCCTCCCGATCCCGTTCTTTCATCTTAAAACATAACGCCATGAAATCTTTTGCCGGCTTGTTCAGGAATTTATTCTGATGATAGATAATATAGAATTCACGTTTCAATTCCACGCCTTTAACGTAAAACTGAGCCACTTTACCAGCAGCCAGATACTCCTTGGCCGCCTGATAGGAGATGGCCGCGATACCCAGATTTTTCTCCACAGCCTTCAGAATTGCCTGATAGCTTACACTCTGCCACACTGTGCGGAACCGTATTTTATTCATCTGCAGAAGTTCGGTGAGCAGCTTCCGTTCAAAGGAATCACGTTCCCTCATAATAAAACTGCAGTCGTCCATCTGCTCCATTTCGATCACGGAACCGGCCCAGGGATGCTCCCCGGCGCAGATAAAAACGAGGGAATTATCCATGAAAAGCTCACTCTTTATAAAATGGTTAAATACCGGGCCTTCAATAAGCGCAAAATCCAGCTTGCTGTTTAGTATGAGCTGCTCAATTCTGGCCGAATTGTCAACAGTCACCTCTATTTCGATGCCCGGACAGCTATTATGAAACGCCTTCACACATTGGGGAAGAAAATTGTTGCCGATTGTGACGTTACTGCCGATTCTCAGGGAACCGAGTGAATCCCAGTTCTTAATTTCAAATTCCATCTCATCAAACAGAATGACTATCTGCCTGGAATATTCCAGAAATCGCCGGCCTGCCTCCGTGATACGGAGACGGTTTGAGATGCGGTCAAATAGTTTCTGTCCATAATAATGCTCCAGCTCCGCAATGGCAAAGCTGACTGCCGGCTGTGCAATATACAGTTCTTTTGCCGCCGCAGTCGTACTTCCGGTATCGCAAACAGCTATAAATATCTTGATATGTCTCAACGTCATATAGTTCTCCCCAATCCTCTAAACCTGATTCTATCACATTTTCCTTGATAGTTAGTATACGGATTCCATATAGTCTGTATACTTTTATATTATTTTACATATAGTCCGTCAAGATATACAATATTTTCATAATTTACCACCTTCAAAAAGGAGACCGGCATGGATATTGTAAGTCTGGCTAATGAACTAGAAGATTATATTATTGGACAGCGACGCTATTTTCACCGCTTTCCCGAGCCTGCATGGGAGGAAGTGCAGACGACGCTGGCCATTGAACGCCAGCTTGAGGAAATGGGGCTGGAACCTTTGCGCTTTGATGACATTTCCGGCGTCTATTCCTATATACGGGGTAAAAAAGCAGGCAAAAACGCAAAGACCATCCTGCTGAGAGCCGATATTGACGGTGTATCTGTCCAGGAAAAAACCGGCCTTGCCTTCTCCAGTGAAAATGCCGGCATGATGCATGCATGCGGACGTGACTGCCATATAGCAATGCTGCTCGGTGCAGCAAAACTCTTAAAAAACATGGAAAATTCCCTGGCCGGTCATGTGAAGCTTTTTTTCCAGGCCGCAGAGGAAAGCGCCGAATCTTCCCAGGAGTATATCAGAAGGGGCTTTCTGCAGGATGTGGACGCAGTCTGCGGAGCCCATGTCTACGGGGGGCTCGAAGCTCCCTACATCGATATTTCACCGGGATACAGGATGGCCAGTGCAGATAAATTCGATATAGAAATCACGGGACTGGCCGCTCACGGCAGCCTTCCGCATACGGGCAGGGATGCACTGGTCGCAGCCGCAGCCATAATCAGCAGCCTGCAGACCTATGTTTCCAGAAACAATGATCCTCTGAATCCTCTTGTCATTACTATCGGAACAATCCGCGGAGGCTCCCAGAGGAATATCATAGCGGGCAGGGTTAAAATGGAAGGCACCGTCCGGATGCATTCTGCCGAAAGGAGAAAGTTTATCGAAAGCGGCATGCAGAAAATCATAGCCGGAACAGCGGAAGCATTCGGCTGTGAAGCGGTTCTGTCTTATCAGTACATGCTGCCGCCTCTGTATAATTCTCCCGGACTGAGCGCGATTGCCGGAAACGCAATCCGAAAGCTTTTCGGCGATAATATCCGCCGGGACATGCCTCCGGTCATGGCAAGTGAAGATTTTGCCTGTCTTACGGAAAATATCCCCGGACTGTATATCAATCTCGGATGCGCCAATAAGCTGCTCGGTTTCACGGAAAACAACTACAGCAGCCGGTTTATGGTGGATGAAAGTGTATTAAAAAACGGTTCAGCCCTTTCTGCACAAATAGCTGCCGATTATTTAGGAGGAAACGAATGGCCAAAAGACTGAAATATTTTAATGAAGTGCAGATTATGCGAAACAACATGGAGCTTGTGAAGGATACGAACGGCAGTGTCAGCGTAACGCCCGAAGAAGTGACAGTCCAAGACAGGGGGACCTTTGTCATCACCTACACCGTCGGGGACGATCCCATCCATATCGGAGGCGTTCTGCGTTTCACCATCCCCTTTGGGTTTACAAAGCCCCAGATATCCATGCCGATTTTTCCAGGATATGTGACTGCAAAAACCACGAGAGCAAACGCCTCAGTAAAAACCTTTATCGTAGAGAATGACTGGTGGAAGCGTGGGCCTGACCGCACCAAGACAGAGAATGTATCCGAGCACGTCGGCTCCCATGTATGGGTCCGGATACTGGGGCATGGACTCACAAAGGGGGATCAGGTTATCCTCACCTACGGCGATACCTCATACGCCGCCCAGGCAGCCGCCGGATACTGCCGGACTACAGGGCCGGTCCAGTTTGATGTGGCGACGGATCAGAAGGGTACGCTTGAAGCGCCTTACAGCGGTTATTATCTTACCTCAAATCCGCCAATCGTGATGGTTCAACCGAAACCGGCCTCCTTTTTTGAAATTTTTATCCCCTCGGATTTGAAAACCGGAGTTGAGGCGGAGTGTACGGTTATTGCCGTGGATCCCTGCCACAACCTGGCCGAATCCCACACCGGGAGACTGCAGTGCTGGCTTGAAGGCGGTATGTCCGAAACCACTCTTATCTATGACGGTCAGTTTGAAGCGGACGACTGCGGAATAAAGAAGATACGTTTCATACCTCAGACAGAAGGTACTCTGAGCATCCGGGCCGGGGATGAAAGCGGCTGTCTGTCCGGAGTGAGCAATCCAGGTATCTGCCGCAGGGAGGAATGCGCTGTCAGGCATTATTGGGGAGACCTACACGGCCATACAGGCATCCAGTGGGGACGCGGCAGCGGTCGGTCTTATTATGAATTTGCCCGGGAAGCTGCCGCCATAGATTTCTGTGCCCTGACGGATCCGGATGCAGGAAGATACACCAACGATAATAAAACAGCCCGCCTCTCATTGAGCTGTTATATGACGGAGCGTCAGTGGAAAGAGATACAGGAGGTCAACAAGGCCTTTTATGAGGAAGGCCGGTTTGTTCCCATACTCGGCTATGAGTATCATAATGATGCTCCGAACCCGGAGTTCGGAGGAGATCGGAATGTTTATTATGAGTCTTATGATGAACCTATCCGGCGCTGTGTCGATGAGGGAAGCTTCTGCCCGGAAGAACTGTGGGTCCAGCTAAAGGAACAAAAGGTGAGAGCCATTACGGTTCCCCACCACACTGCCAAAGAGGTCATGCTGGGAAGCTGGGAAATCCATGACGAGGAAATCCAGCGTCTGGCGGAAATCTATTCCTGCTGGGGCAGCTCCGAATGCGAGGGATGCGAACGTCCGATTATCGGAGGTTCCGTCTACGAGAACCATTCGATCCAGTATGCGCTGAACAAGGGGTACCGCCTCGGTTTTGTGACCGGCAGCGATACGCACGCAGGAAACCCCGGCTATGCCCACTGGGTATTTTCGGCGGAGTTAGAAAGCTACCGGGGAGGATTAACCTGTATTATGGCAGACCGCCTTGATAAACACAGCCTGTTCGAGGCGCTGTGGAACAGGCGGGTATATGCGACGACCGGTGAGCGCATTATTCTGGATTTTACGGTTAACGGCGCCTGCATGGGACAGGAGATATCCCTGTCGGACAACCGGGTGCGGACGCTCCATGTAAAAGTAACCGGTACCGGGGAGATTGAATCGGTTGAAATTATTTCAATGGGGCATACAATTTACAGAAAAGGGGGGTGCGGGAAGGAAATGGAATTTGACTGGCAGGATGAGAGCCTGCCGGAGGCCGGATGGCTTTATTACTACGTTCGTGTAATCCAGAAGGACAAGGCTATTGCGTGGTCCAGTCCAATCTGGGTGAGCTGATAAGGGGGAGCATACCATGGAAAGTGAGAGAAAAAAGAAAACTGAGGGGATTCAGAAACAGGAAGGAACCGTGAAACCAGAAAGGACGGAAGGCCGGGAGGTGATGGAGAGGCATCTCTTATCCTCCTCCAAATCATTGCTTGTAATGGCGGTATCCCTGGCAATCCTGCTGTACTGTGTTGCCATCTTAAAAGTAAATCCCGGTGTAAGCCTGATTCTTTCGGCGTTGTCCGCCGTCTATCTGGGCATGGCTTTCGGCTGTCCCTGGAAACAATTCGAAAATGACATCGGGGACACCTTTAAAACCATGTTTATGGGCATGCTGATTATGATGTTTGTGGGCATTCTGATCGGCTCCTGGATGGTGTCGGGAACCGTTCCGCTGATGATGTATTATGGCTTAAAGCTGCTCCCGGCTCCTATCTTCCTGGCAGCCAGCTGTCTGCTCTGCTGCCTGATGTCCCTGATGACCGGCACCTCATGGGGAACCATGGGAACCGTGGGCGTTGCCCTGATCGGCGTGGCGGAGGGGCTGGGAATCCCTGTAGCCTATGCGGCCGGCTCCATCGTGGTGGGCGCCATCTTCGGCGACAAACTCTCGCCGCTTTCGGATACGACAATCATGGCTCCCTATGTCTCAGGGGTGGATATTATCGACCATATCAAATCCATGCTGTATACGACCGTTCCGTGCCTGGTTATTTCATTGATTCTCTATGCGGTACTGGGTATGAAATTCCAGGGAGGACATATTGACAGCCAGGCTTACAGTCAGATTCTTAGCACCCTTGAAGGGACTTTCAACTTAAATCCCATACTGCTGCTGCCTCCCGTTGTTGTACTCGTTCTAATCTTCATGCGCAAGCCGACGATCCCGGTCTTTGGAATCGGGATACTCCTGGCAGCGGTACTTGCCGTCGCCGTCCAGGGAAAGGGAATCAAAGAAGTTCTGTCTGCCATGACAAGCGGACTCGGTATCTCCACCGATATGGCGCTGGTCGACTCCATGATCAACCGCGGAGGCCTGCTGAGCATGATGCCGTCCGTAGCCCTGATCATCGGCGCAGCCGTGTTCAGCTCGGCCCTGAAGGCCACGGGCGTGTTCCAGATGTTCCTGGACGCCATCCAGAAGTACGCGACCGGACGCAAGTCGCTGCTGGGATTCAGTTACCTCCTTCACCTTATCCTGGCATCCTTTACGGGCGTCTATCTGGTAACCTTCTCCATCGTCGGTCCTATCCTCGGCCCAATGTTTGACAAGTATGATCTTGACAGGAAGAATCTCTCCAGAATGCTGGAGGACACAGGAACCGCATTTTCCCCGATTGTACCATGGAGCAATATCTCCATTTTTATCCTGGGCACGCTGGGAGTCAGTTCCTTCCAATACGTTTTATATGCGCCGATCACTTATCTGGGCGTTGTATTTGCTGCTATCTACATAATAACAGGGTTTGGGATATTCAACAGGAAAGGCGAGATGCTGATTAAGGAAAAGAAATGATTCATTACCGGCCCGGAGAACGCTTTCAATACGAAAGGCGTTTTCCGGGCCGGTTGTTCTGACTAGAACCGCTCATATTTTTGAAGGAGATTGTTCAATCTATCAGTTATTAGCAATTTAAGTTTTGCAGGTTCTACTTTGAGTAAGTTATCGCCATAGTGAATAAAATAATCAGCAATAAAGTTTTGTTCGTCCCTATTGTAAAATCCCTTAATAACATGGCACCCCATTTCCGAACATAATTGCATGGAAGGATAATGCTCTTTGTAAAATAAGTCTACTCCTTTCTCTGAAACCGTAACTTGAAATTCAGTAGCAGAGCCGTCTTTATATAGCTTATCCGCCGGACGCTTAAACTCTTCTATTGGCTTACCCTTAAATAGGGCAGTAGCATTGACAGATTGGATTCTGTCACATCTAAAAACCTGGATTTTTTCGGTTTCAAAATTATAGGCGGTTCCGTACCATTGTCCAAACGCCGAAGAAATGTCAAAAAATTGTACCGTATATTCATGGATATCTTGTTTTTTGTATTCAATAATGCATGGACTTTCTTTAATTGCCATTTTTAATATATCTTTTAGACATGTACTTGAATTTGAGTGCTCAACAGTGTTTAGCCGGAAAACAGTCTCCATCTTATGCAAAGCGTGAATTTGTTCTTCTGATAGACATTTCTCAAATTTTAGTTTTAACTTTTCTACACTTAGATGAAATGGCGTGGACTGATATGCGCTTAATGTAAGCATGGCAAAATAAAGTGAATACACTTCATCAATGGTAAACACAATGGGAGATAAGAGCCGGTTAGGCAATATTTTATAAGAGCCATTTCTACCAGACTTTGAGTATATTGGCATACCTAATTCTTCCAACGACTTTATATCTCTAATAGCAGAGCTTCGAGATATATGGTATCTCTCCATAATATCCTTGATGTTAAAAGAGTTTTTATTGTTCAAAAACATCATCATATCATTAAGACGTTCAGATTTTTTCATTAGTTTTCTCCATTTCTATAAAAGGTGTCACATTTTGACACCTTTATCTATTATACTATATCTAAATCATAAATCAATGGAGGCGAACAGAAATGAGAACAAGAGATGAATTTTTTAGGATAATGGAACAGCAGACAGAAATAGCCCTTGCCACAAGTGCAGACAATGTACCGAATGTGCGAATTGTAAATTTTTATTTTGACCCTCAGAGTAAGATTTTATATTTCTCAACATTTAAGGGTAACAATAAAGTAAAGGAAATGAAAATAAATTCCAGTGTTGCTTTTACCACCATTCCACATACAGGGAATGAACATATAAAAGCAAAGGGTATTGCTCAAAAGAGTGAGCGGACAATTTTTGACCTCGCAGACTTCTTTATCAAAAAAGTGCCAGATTACAAAGACACCATAGAGCATGTGGGAAAATCTCTAGTGCTATATGAAATTAAATTTGATTCTGCAACAGTTACGCTTGATTTAAACAATATCAAGAAAGTCAAGATATAATCGGCAGTTATATAAAGTAGCAAAGCCAGCCGAGCCGGTCAGCGTCAAGGAAAAGGGCCCTGAAAATCCAGAGCCCTTTCATTATAATTACAGTTGTGCAATGCACTCGACTTCTACCAGACCGCCAAGCGGCAGCTTGGCCACCTGGACACAGGATCTTGCCGGAAAATCACCCCCGAAATAAGACTCATAAATCTTATTAACCGCTGCAAAATCGTTCATATCCGTCAGGAAAATCGTAGTCTTAACAATCTTTGTATAGTCTGTTCCCGCCTGCCTGAGGATGGCTCCCAGGTTCTTCATGGAGCAGTGCGCCTGAGCCTCTACACCGTCGGCCAGCCCGCCTGCGGCAGTGTCAATTCCAAGCTGCCCCGACACGTAAACCATCCCGTTTGATCTCACTGCCTGCACATAAGGCCCAACCGCCTTTGGCGCATTTTCTGTAAAAATGATTTCTCTTGCCATTTATCTGATTACCTCTTTTCCTTTTTTCCGAAGTACCGCTCCGTTTCTCTTACCGGTGTGTTTTCCGTTCTCAACCGTCAGCTCGCCGCCGATAATCACATATTCAATTCCCTCCGGATACTGAACCGGATCCACGAAGGTTCCTTTATCAATGACAGTATCAGGATTGAAAATACACAGATCGGCGCAGTACCCTGCCTTCACTTCGCCTCTGCCCGTCATATTAAATGTCACAGCCGGTTTCTTCGTCATCTTGTAAACGGCTTCCTCCAGTGTCAGAGCCTTCTCTTCCCTTACATACTTTCCGAGAATTCTCGGAAATGCGCCGTATACGCGGGGATGCGGCTTGCCGCCCAGCAGTCCGTCGGTACATGCGTTCATCTCCGGCCGTTTCATGATACGGATTACGTGTTCCTCCGTTCCGTAGAAATCCACCATGCCTACCGCATTCTCCTCCTCAAAGAGAAGGTCGAATGTGGCCTCATACGGATCTTTTCCTCGCAGTTTACCCAATTCAATGAGGTTTAACCCGATTGCGTCCTGGTTCTTTTCGGTCTTCACGCTTGTCACAAATATCTGGTCAAGCCCGGCAAATTCCACAAAGTTGTCCCATCCCGGAATACCATGCTCGATATCATAAACCATCTTTTTTCTCAGCTCCGGATCAGCCAGACGCTCCAGCACTTTATCTGTGCCTCCGTCATGCACCCATGGAGGAAGGATTACACCCAGCATCGTGCTTCCGGCCACATATGGGTACTGGTCGAAGGAAACACGGATGCCCTCCTTCTTAGCCTCTTCCAGAAGCTCGATAACCTTATCAACCTTATCCCAGTTCTTTTTACCGCATACCTTGAAATGGGAGTAGTGAATCCTTACGCCCGACTCACGGCCGATTTTAATAACTTCTTCCATAGAATCGAGGATGGTATCTGCCTCACTTCTCTGGTGGATGACAAAAAGCCCGTCGTACTCTGCCACCACCTTACACATCTCAATGATTTCCCTGGACTCGGAATATGCACAGGGCATATAAATCAGGCCCGTTGATAATCCTACGGCTCCGGCCTCCATCTCCCGTCTTGTGACAGCACACATTCTCTCCAGCTCTTCATCGTTTGGAAGACGGTTTTCGAGACCCATCGCCTCCATTCTGATATTGCCGTGCGGCACGAGATAACATTCATTCAGTCCCGGTTTTACGTCGTCGATCATCTGAAGATAATTCTCAGTGGTCTCATAATTCCAGTCAATCAGGTCGCTGTCACCGTCCAGTCCCGCCAGATTCTTTCTCCACGGGCTGACATATTCTTTTGGAAGAGGCGCCATGGAGATACCGTCCTGTCCGAGAATCTCGGTTGTGATTCCCTGCAGTACCTTTGGGGCAACCTCCGGCTCTACCAGAACCTGAAGGTCACTGTGGCTGTGCGTATCGATGAAACCGGGAGCTACAACAAGCCCTTCGGCATTAATGATTTCTGCTCCGTCCTCTTCAATCGTCTCCGCTATCTTCTCAATGATACCGCCGTTTAATAATACATCAGCTTTATATCCCGGATTACCGCTTCCGTCAACGATAAAACCATTTTTAATTAATTTTTTCACTGTTATCACCTCTGTTTTTCCACGTTAGCCGCCATTATTCCCGGAAAGGTATATCCTGTCCCAGCTTTTGATCATATTTTTTCAGAGTAAAGTTTTTCATTAAAATTACGTAGATTACAACACTGATAGCAAGTCCCGCAAAGAAGGAATAATCGCCTGCCAGGAGTGACAGTCCAAACGAAACCACCATAGTGACTACTGAACTCATATTAAAGCCGCGCGTATACTGATACTGGCCTCCCACATTATATAAATCATCCACGTTAAGCGTGCATTTGCGCACCAGGAAATAGTCCGCCAGCATGATACCGATGATTGGCCCTAACAATGTTGAGAAATTTGACTGAATTACTACCAGGAAATCTCCTCCCTGCTGTTTCCACGGCATCATCAGAAGTCCGATAATACCCGAAATGATTGTCGTCATCCAAAACTTGCATTTAGGAAAAATATTTAACAGGATATAAGCCGGAGGCATCAGGTTTGCCGCCGTGTTCGTCGACCACTGGGCAAAGGCAATCGCAATGAAACAGAAGACAAGCACTACCATATTATTTGAGAATAAACTGTATACTACGTTGTTTAAATCCCACTCATGTGTATAGATACCGGCTGCCATACCAACCATCATAGCGATGATACCTACAGCCATCAGCCCCACAAGCTGTCCCAGGATTGCATTTTTATTACGCTTTACAAGGCCCTCATTTTTATAATTATCACTTCGTTTAATCTGTCTTGCCAGATCCGGGCCGTTCAGGGCCATCGTAATCCATCCTCCTGCAATGCCGGAAATGGCAAATGCCATGGAATAATTACCTGCCGCCTGCACTCCCATGATATCGGGAATCGACACTCCATATTTACTGCACACCGTCACTACTATCGCCGCAAACATAATTCCCAGCATCGGAACCGCAATCCAGTCAAATTTTGCCATTGCCTCCATTCCGAACAGGGCGTTAATAATCTGAAATGCAGCAAACAGAATCAGCATCAATGTTACATTGTTAAATGACGGGAACATAATTCCCATAATCATATTTAACGCATTGGCTCCAACCCACGTCTGGAATCCAAACCAGTAAAAACACGGAACACAGCGGACAAGTCCTGCAAAGAAGGAACCTTTATATCCAAATGCCGCCCTGCTGTATACAGCGAACGGAACACCGTATTTAGTTCCGATATCACCGGCTAAAACAGTCAGGAACGTAACAAGGCCGTAGCCCAGAAATACCACAAGTACCAGCATCCAGGGTGATAATCCGTCGCCGCCGTTAAAATACTGGGCTCCCAGGCTGAATGCTACGATATTGATGGTCATGCCTGCCCAAAGTATTGTATAATCCCACAGGGATAAATTCCGTTCGCTGTCCTTGGTCGGGAGCAGTTCCGGGCTCCTTAAACTGAGTGACTTTTCATTCTGCATAAAATAACCTCCACCTCTTTGTCTTGTGTAATAACTATCAGTTCAACCCATACCGCTCCAGATAATCCGGATTAATCTTTCTCTTGATAAATTCTCCTTTGCCTTTTTCCCCTTTGAATTCGCCGTCTTCCACAATTACATCGCCCTTTGCAATCGTCATCACCGGATAGCCCTTAACCTGGAATCCGTCATGCAGGCAATAGCTGATGTTATTATGCAGGACCTCTTTTGACAGCGTAACCTCTTTATCCATATCAACTATGACGATGTCCGCATCGGAACCTGGCGCTATCACGCCTTTCTGAGGATAGCAGCCATAGATCTTTGCTATATTGGTACTTGTAAGCTCACATACCTTGTTTATGGAAATACGCCCTTTTGACACATCCTCGGAGAGCATCAGCGGGAGTCTTATTTCAATGCCGCTCATTCCGTTTACCACTTTGGTGAAATCCTGCTTCCAGGTTCCGTCCGGATTCTTTTCGAGGAACAGGGATTTTTCATCCACGTCAAATGTGCAGTCATCGGAACCGGTCAGCAGGATAGTGCCGTCCTTCAGGCCCTCCCATAATTCCTCCGCCTCCTTTGGCGTCCGCAGCGGCGGTGAACAGATAGCCAGATGACCGTTCTCGCCTTTATACAAATCATCAAATAAAGTGAGGTAGTGAGGTCCTGTTTCCACATACAGGGGTAGTCCCTTTCCGTGCGCCCGTCTGGCCGTATTTAACGCCTCTCCGTTTGTCGTATGTACAACCAGCAAAGCATTTCCTACATATTCCTGGAAATAAACGGCCCTGGCAAATGCCTCCGCCTCGCAAAGCACCGGTTTGCATTTTGCAAAATTAACCCAGCTCAGATCGTTTTCTTCCATACACTTTTCAATATTCGTCTCCGCAATTGCATTGCTCTCGCAGTGAACCATAGGAAGGCCGTTGACGGATTTTGCTTTTTCAAATACTTTCAGCATCGTCTCATCATCACTCATTACGCCTTCTTTTTTATAGGTCATAAACATTTTGAATGTCGGTATGCCGTATTCAGCCATCTTTTCGATGTCGGCAATCGCCTCCGGCGTGGATTCCACAAATTTACCGTGTACGCTGTAGTCAATTGCCGATTCTTCCATCTCCTCTGCTCTTGCCAGCGCTTGTGTATATGGGGAATCCCCTTTTCCCATATTGGCAAAATCCATAAACATTGTTACTCCGCCGTGTGCTGCGCTGACGCTCTGCTCGTAAAAGCTGTTGGCGCCCAGACATCCCTGGAACGGAGCCTGGCAGTGCATATGAGCCTCGATAACACCCGGGAGAATATATTTTCCCTCCGCATCTATAACTCTTTTTCCCTCGGACCCGCTATAGGTGCCTAACCCGGCAATCTTTTTTCCGCTGACGGCAATATCACATTTTACTGTCGAAGACGGTGAAACTACATACCCATTTTTGATAATTAAATCATACATATAAAAACCTCCTCTAAGTTTTCAGCGGCGGTTAAACTGCCGCCGTCCAAATTATTTTAACAGCGCTTCCATAACCCCATAGTAGCACTCTGTTACTTTTGTCAACTGTTCGATTTCCACATACTCATTCAGCGTGTGGGCCAGGTTTTCTCTGGACGGCCCAAGTCCGAAGGTCTTGATTTTTGCTTCACCCGCGTAATGGCTGCCGTTTGTGCAGAAGTTGTACTGGGTAATTTCGGGAGTAAACCCTTTTTCCGTCAGCTTTGTATAAACAGCCTGAACAAAGTCGTCATCCTTGTCATATAACCAGCCCGGGAAGAACCGCTCCCCTTCTATCTCATTGCCGGTATGGCATCTCTCCCTGCCTACCGCATAGGATGCCTTTACCTTAAGCTCCGGATCTTCTGCCATCAGTTTTTCCAGCAGCCCGTTAATCGGCTCCAGCACGCTCTCCTTTGTCTCTCCTACCAGAAGACGCCTGTCATATGTGGCCCGGCAGTATTCCGGCACAACGGATGCTCCAGGATAAGGGGCTGATTTAATGTCGGTCAGTTCCAGGATTCCGTCACCTAATACGGGATGATGGGTGGGAACCAGGGTACGGATTGCCCCGATTACTTTTGCCATCTTATACACGGCATTGATTCCTTTTTCCGGATTCGCAGAGTGACACGGTTTTCCAAAGGTCTCAATTACGATTTCGGCTCTTCCTCTCTGGCCTATTTTCAAGTTAAGCTGGGAAGCTTCTCCGATTACCACGTAATCCGGCCGGACATTCTTACTGATTTCCCTTGCCGCAACACCTTCAAAACATTCCTCATGCACCACGCCCGCCACATAAATCTCACCGGCAAAATCTTTTCCCGTATCCTTTGCGTAATTGGATGCCGCACAGGTCATTGCCGCTACGGCTCCCTTCATATCGCTGGTTCCTCTGCCGTAGATTTTGCCGTCATGGATTTCTGCCGCAAAGGGAGGATAAAGCCACTCAGCTTCCTCTGTTACCGGAACCGTATCGATATGTCCGTCAAATAAAACTTTTTTTCCCGGTCTGTTTCCTTTGATGCAGCCAATAATATTACCGTATTTATCAACCGTTACCTCATCAAAGCCCATCTGTTTCATGTTTTCCGAAAGAACGCCGACCACTCCGCTCTCCTCTCCGGAATAGCTTTTCTGCTGAATCAGCTTCTGACACAGTGAAATCACCTGTTCTTCTCTCTCTTTTTCCATTTTCCCATCCTCCTTAACTGAAACCTTTGTCAATTTCTCTGATACGCTCCGTCCCAAACGATAGATTTATAATTTTCCTTGTCTGTGTCTCCCTCCGTACTGAAAAACAGCACTTTGGAATTTTCATCCAGCTTCAATTTATTCTTAAGCTCCACCAGCGTTTTATCCCTCATAATCTCGGCAATACAGCCAAATGCCGATGCCCCGCTTTCACCGGAAACCACCTTTGTATCTCCTGCCTCCGGATTTCCAAGCACTCTCATTCCCTGGGCTGCCGCATAGTCGGGGCAGGAAATGAAGTTGTCGGCATAGTCCCTCAAAACATTCCACCCGATGCTGCATGGTTCTCCACAGGCCAGGCCCGCCATAATGGTATCCATATCGCCGGTTACAAAATGAAGTTTCCCGTCGGCTGCCTCCGCCGTCTTGTAAATACAGTCTGCCTTATTAGGCTCTACAATCGTTATTATAGGGCGATCCCCGCCATACACGGAAGCGAAGAATCCGGCCACTGCCCCGGCCATGGAACCGACTCCGGCCTGGAGGAAAATATGAGTCGGCTTCTCAGGAAGCTGCATGTACGCTTCATATCCCATCGTTCCGTATCCCTGCATGATCCAACCGGGAATATCCTCATATCCCTCCCACGCAGTATCCTGAACCATCACCCAGCCCTTCTGTTCCGCCTGGCTGTTGGCAAGCCTGACGGCTTCATCATAGTTGAGGTCGGTGATGGATGCATCTGCGCCCTCTGCCCTGATATTCATCAGGCGTTCTTCGGCGCTGCCCTTCGGCATGTATACCACCGATTTCTGCTGAAGCTGTTTTGCTGTCCAGGCTACTCCCCTGCCGTGGTTGCCGTCAGTCGCAGTGACAAATGTAATGTCGCCAAGCTCCCGTTTAATTTCTCCTGAAACTAATTTCTCATACGGCATCTCTGTGATGCTTTTCCCCAGGCGCTTTGCAAGATAATTGCCAATTGCATAGCTTCCGCCTAGCACCTTAAATGCATTCAGGCCAAACCGGTAGGACTCATCTTTTATGTAGATATTGCCAAGTCCCATTGATTTTGCTGTATGTTTTAACTCAACTAGCGGAGTCTCTTTATATACCGGAAAGCTTGCATGAAAACTTTGTACTTTTTTAGCACTTTCAAGATTCAGGAAATCCAGGTTATACTTCGGGCCTGATTTGCGCTCATACTGAACAACTTTAAATTCCTCTCTCATTGTGATTCTCTCCTTTGGGTTTATTCACCTTTATAATAAGCAAACAGCGTGCCAAATTTAACTCCAAAATGGTGCTGTTTCGACATGAAACTTTATTTTTGTAAACATTACACAAAAGCACTCTCACAAAACCCGTGAAATACGTAACCAGTTTTGTGAATATTTTCAGAAAAAGAAACGCATTAAAATCACTGCTTAGATTTTAATGCGTTTCTTAATCCTGTCCCAGGAATTTTTTTGAAAAACCATTCCTGTTAATTCATATTTTAGTTCTCATAATGAGAATAAATTCTCAAATCGAGAATTGCTTTTTATCAAAATGAGAAATAATTCCAATACGAACCATGTCCTTCCTGAAAAATTCCTGCGGTTCCCCGTATACGTCAAATCCGCTCGGCGAACAGATATCCCGGTTCATCTGCCGGCAGTGCAAAACCTGCAGCCTTTGCTGTTCCGTCACCGTGCCGGGTATATGATATAAATAGTCAATTGCACGGTTTAAACCGGCCACCGGCTTTCTCCCATGGGTTTTTGTCAGCATCGCCGGACCTGCAATATTAAAATATGCATCAATCTGCTCACTGGAATATCCCTCATCACACATACCTTTTTCCACCGCCTCTTCGACAAGCTCCGGAAGGCGCTTCCAGTCGGAAACCGTGATGCCAGCCAAAGCAACGCCAAACCGGTTGTTCGCATTGACCGCTATCATCATATCTCTTCCCTGATAAAGGATCCGGTGGATTTCCCAGCAAAAAAACAGGTCCTCCGGTTCTCCATAGGATTGCTTCGGCAGATTCAGGTACTTCTGCAATGGTATCGTAATCCCAAGCTGCATCGCACATCTCCTTAAGTTTCTTTATTTCCAAAGTTTTGTTGATTTTCTGTAATTTATTTATCTTCCAAGCAATACTGATAGGCAATTCTGGGACTGCCATCCTCCATATAAACAATACCGCACCGCCGGAAGCCGTTCTTCCCAATTAAATGCTGCATTGTGGAGTTATCGTGATGTGTATCAATCCTCAGATTGGAAATCTGATCCCGGCAAAATGCCAGGCAGTTGTCAAAAACTCCTTTTACTGCTCCGTCACCGGCAATCCGGTGAATTGTCCCATACTCTTTATCATTCAGCCACTTTCCATCCTCAATATAAGCATATATGGGATCCGCTCCGATTATAAATGCAAACACACCATGCAAAATTCCGTCTTCTGCCGTAAAGACATATAACTGCTCCTTTTTAATATCCTCCTCCAGAAGCTCTCTGGGCGGGTGGTTCTTGCCCCACTGAGACGGGTTTCCCGTCTCCTCCATATATTTTCTGGCCGTTTCGTAGATTTTCATTATTGCATCTAAATCTTTATCTTTTGCCAGCCGTATCATCTGTACCCTCCATTTTGCGGTATAAAGTTGCCAGTCCAATTCCCAGTTTCTTTGCCGCCTGTTTTTTTCCTTCGGTATTATTGCCGTAAATGCGGATCGCCTTCGCTATCTCAGAGCGTTCCAGTTCCCTGAGAGGTGTCACCATATCCGTGACTACTGTGCCGCTTTCACCCGTTTTCCCGACACCGGGCTGCGGCTCCGATATGTTGGCCGGGAGGGTTCCCATGTTAAGAACACCGTCCTCCTCCATCATATTAATCATAAACTCAACCGTATTTTCCAGTTCCCGGATATTGCCATACCACGGATACTCATAAAGATGTTCCATCGTCTCTTCTGAAATCTTCTGAAGATTTTTCCCAAAAAGGCTGGCATAGCGCTTTGCAAAATAATACACCAGCTCCCTGATATCCTCACGGCGCTCCCTCAACGGTGCAATCTTCAGCGGGATAACATTCAAACGGTAGTATAAATCCTCCCTGAATTTATTATTGTACATCATCTCTTTCAAATCTTTGTTCGTCGCAGCGATAATTCTTACATCAATCGGAATTACCTGGTTGGAACCAATACGGGTTATTTTCCGCTCCTGAATCACCCGCAGCAGCTTGACCTGAAGATACAGGGGCATATCCCCTATCTCATCCAAAAAGATAACCCCTTTGTTAGCCAGTTCAAATTTACCCATCCTGCCATTCGGATCCGCCCCGGTAAACGCCCCTTTGACATAGCCGAAAAGCTCCGATTCCAGAAGAGGCTCCGGTATCGCGCCGCAGTTGATTGCAATAAAGCGGTTATCTCTCCTGTCGCTGGCCTTCCAGATGGCAGTCGCCACCAGTTCTTTTCCTGTTCCGCTCTCGCCTGTAATCAGAACCGTGGAGGTACTCCTGGCAATCTTCTTAATCTCCTCCTGCATCTGCCGGGTTTGAGGACTGGTTCCGATTATATTAAAGGTGCTGAGCGGATTCACCGTATTCGTTATCTCGTAAAAGCGCTCCTGCATCTCTCTGGTACTCTCAAATATCAGTACTTTTGAGTAACGCCTCGGATCCTGGTCCAAATCATAGAGATGTCCCATGACAAAATACTCTTTACCATTCAACAGAATTTTGTACTCATTCTGGCGGCTGAAATTATCTCCCGTCGGTGTAACTACTGCCATCTGCCCTTCCGGCATATCGACTGAAAGCTGCCGTTTAGCCGGTTCGTTTGCCATAGTGACTACATTATCCCCGCCTAAAATCAAAATCCCCTTCTCCACATGATTGATCACGCAGTCCAGAGCGTCAAGCAGAACCGCCCGCTTCTTAGATTCCGTCAGTTCTCCCGCTTTCACCGCAATGAACTCCGCAATCTGTGCCAGCAAATCAAGATACATCTTCTCATTCGAAAGGACGCGCTCTTTCTGCTCCGGGGTACTCCCCACCAGGCCAATAACTCCGATAATCTCCCCTCCCAGCCGGATGGGCATTGAAATCTCTATCTCTTCATTGCAGATATCCATTTTAGGACATTTCTGGCAAAGTCTTTCTTTGCCCGGATTATATATAATTTCCACATTGCCGGTACGAAGCAGATGCTCATAGACATACCCCTCCTGAGCCATATCTTCATTGACATGCTGCTCAAAAATACCTGTTCCGGCTACCCGGAAGAGATTCTCGTCTACTACTTCTACCTCTACCTGCGCAACCTTTGACATGATATCGGCGTATTTCATTACGGTTTCCTGGATTTCTAGGAGGATACTGGGCATGGGGTGCGGGTCCTTTCTGAAGGAATGGTTTTCTGTCTTGTGCCTGTGTTATGGTATATCAAAGCTATAATAACCTTATATTATTTTTAAAGAGACAAATTGTCAATAAACATTTTATTTATGAAATAATCTTAATCTATTATAAAATCATGACCACCCGTCAAACGGGTGGTTTGCTC
>NZ_KE992964.1 GCF_000466485.1 [Clostridium] symbiosum ATCC 14940
AACCTCAGTTAAATCTCCATATGCTTTAGTAACAAAGACCTACCTGAACAGTAACGCGGTGGTAATAATAACAAATTAATTGCATTCGGCATAAATATTGATATAATGGAAATACAATGTTCTAAACAACCGGTGCGGAGAACGCCGGAAAAGGGGGAGATTGCCGCTTATGGCGGCAAGGAAAGGAAGGATTATGAATAAAGTTTTTAAAAGTCTGCCTGTCAGACTGCTGTTAGGTGTCGTCATCGGTATTCTGGCAGGACTGGTGGCGAATGAAGGGCTGATGCATGTTGTTGTGACTCTGAACTACATTATGGGTCAGGTGATTGCCTTCTGTGTACCGCTGATAATTATCGGATTTATTGCTCCATCGATTACGAAACTGGGGAAGAATGCCTCCAGAATGCTTGGAATTGCCCTTGTACTGGCATACACATCATCACTGGGAGCCGCTCTGTTCTCAATGGCGGCAGGTTATGCGCTGATTCCCGGCATGTCTATCAATCCGGCCGTGGAAGGCCTGAAAGAATTGCCGGAAGTTGTATTCCAGCTCTCCATTCCGCCTGTTATGGGAGTTATGAGCGCCCTGGTATTCTCAGTAATGATTGGCCTGGCCGCCACATGGACGAAGGCAGTTACCGTTACGAAGCTGCTGGATGAATTCCAGAAAATTGTGCTTGATGTCGTTAAGAAAATCATTATTCCGATACTGCCGATTTATATTGCATTCACATTCTGTTCCCTGGCATACGAGGGCTCCATTACGAAGCAGTTCCCTGTCTTTGTCAAGGTAATCATTATTGTTATGGCCGGGCACTATCTCTGGATGACGCTCCTCTATTGTCTGGGCGGCGCATATTCAGGTAAAAATCCGGTGAATGTCGTGAAAAATTACGGGCCGGCCTATATTACGGCCGTCGGCACGATGTCTTCAGCCGCCACTCTGGCAGTGGCACTGGAGTGCGCGAGAAAATCGGAACCCACTCTCAGGGACGATATGGTAGATTTCGGCATTCCGCTGTTTGCCAATATTCATCTGTGCGGATCGGTGCTTACCGAAGTATTCTTCGTCATGACGGTTTCAAAGGTACTTTACGGCACTCTGCCGGAACTTTCAACCATGATTTTATTCTGCGTACTGCTTGGGGTTTTTGCGGTAGGAGCGCCGGGGGTTCCGGGAGGAACGGTTATGGCCTCTCTGGGTCTGATTACGGGAGTCCTTGGATTCGACGCTACGGGAACCGCCCTGATGCTCACCATCTTTGCGCTTCAGGACAGCTTTGGAACAGCCTGCAACGTGACCGGAGACGGAGCGCTCACGATGATCCTGACCGGATATGTAGAGCGCCATAAGATTGAGAAACAGAAAATCAGCGTAGATTTGTAAAGATAAAAATCAAATTATTTCATTCAGGAAAGATCAGGCCGGCTGCGATTATCCGGCCTGGTCTTTCTTTTTCCCCTTCCATATTCCCGGCCAAAATGATATACTGAAAACAGATTGTACGCTGTTTTTACAGGTCTGCGGACGGGAACACCCCACGGAATACAGCCTGTGAACGGCAGCACGGCAGCTTCATGCAAATTAACGATAGAGGAGAGACATGCAATGAAAAAATTAATTTCCTGGAACGTAAACGGCCTGCGCGCCTGCGTGGGAAAAGGTTTTTTAGATATTTTTAAAGAGCTGGATGCCGATATTTTCTGCATTCAGGAGAGCAAGCTGCAGGGAGGCCAGATTGATTTGGAGCTGGATGGATATTACCAGTACTGGAGCTATGCCGAGAAGAAAGGATATTCAGGGACTGCGCTTTTTACAAAAGAAGAACCGCTGTCCGTGACCTATGGTCTGGGAATTGAAGCCCATGATCACGAGGGGCGTGTCATCACGGCTGAATTTCTGGATTATTATGTTATCACATGCTACACGCCAAACTCTCAGGACGGGCTGGCAAGACTGCCTTACCGGATGCAGTGGGAGGATGATTTTCTCTCCTATCTGAAAAAACTGGAGGAGCATAAACCTGTGATTTTCTGCGGGGATCTGAATGTGGCCCACCGGGAAATTGATTTAAAGAATCCAAAGAGCAACAGGAAGAATGCCGGATTTACCGACGAGGAGCGGGGGAAATTCACGCAGCTTCTGGAGTCCGGATTTATTGATACGTACAGACATTTTTATCCGGATCAGGAAGGAATATACTCCTGGTGGTCATACCGGTTCAAGGCCCGCGAAAAGAATGCAGGATGGCGCATTGATTATTTCTGTGTGTCAAAAGCCCTGGAAGACAGACTGGAGAGCGCCATGATTCACACCGAAATCATGGGTTCGGATCATTGTCCTGTGGAGCTGGTGATACGGTAGGATTTACCGTTTCCCGGCGGGAGCGCGGACGCAGCACGCGGGGGTTAGGATTCAAAGCCCTGCTGAAAAGCGCAGTTGCGCGAACAATAAACACGGAGAACTACGGAAAATTAAACGGACAGGAAGCAGATGATTATGAATTTACTTACTATAGAACATTTGACCAAATCGTATACGGAGCGTCTTCTTTTCGATGACACATCATTTTCTATTAATGAGGGGGATAAAATCGGCCTGATTGGAATCAACGGTACGGGGAAATCCACCCTCCTTAAGATTGCAGCAGGGCTGGAAGAACCGGATCTGGGAACCGTGGTCCGGGGAAGAAACCTGTATATCAGATATCTGCCCCAGAATCCCGTATTTGAACCTCAGCTTACCGTACTGGAGTGTGTAATAAAAGAGAATGAAGGCCATGAACACGTCTGGGATCTGGAAGGACAGGCCAAAAACATGCTGACCCGGCTGGGGGTGTCGGAGTACGACGCTGTGATATCCACGCTGTCCGGAGGTCAGAAGAAGAGGGTTGCACTGGCCAGCGTTCTCTTATCTGCGGCCGATCTTCTGGTGCTGGATGAGCCTACCAACCATCTTGACAGCAGCATGGCCGACTGGCTGGAGGACTACCTCAAAAAATTCAGAGGCGCTCTCCTTATGATTACCCATGACCGGTATTTTCTGGACTCTGTGTCAAACCGTATCGTGGAGCTGGATAAGGGAAAACTATACAGCTATCAGGCAGGGTACGGCGGCTATCTGGAACTGAAGGAAGAACGTATGGCGATGGAACAGGCCTCCGAGCGCAAACGCCGGAGCATCCTGAGAACCGAGCTGGAATGGATCCGCCGCGGAGCCAGGGCCAGATCGACGAAACAGAAAGGCCGTATTCAGCGCTTTGAAGAACTGAGCGCACGTAAAGGACCGGAGGAAGACGGGGATGTGGAGATGAATTCTCTTACAAGCCGTCTTGGAAGAACTACGGTGGAAGTCTCGCATTTAAATAAGAGTTACGGAGATAAAGTCCTGCTCCGTGATTTCACCTATATTTTTCTGAAGAATGACAGAATCGGCATTATCGGGCCGAACGGAAGCGGGAAATCCACACTGATGAAGATGATTGCCGGCCTGGTTCAGCCTGATTCGGGGGAGACGGTTATAGGACAGACCGTCAGGATGGGATATTTTTCTCAGGAAAATGAAGAGATGGACGACAGCCTTAAGGTGATCGACTATATCAAAAATGTAGCAGAGTATGTGAAGACGCCGGACGGAATGGTATCGGCTTCCCAGATGCTGGAGCAGTTTCTCTTTCCTTCCAGTATGCAGTATACATTAATCGGTAAACTTTCGGGAGGGGAGAAAAGAAGACTCTGCCTGCTTCATATACTGATGGGGGCGCCCAACGTCCTGCTTCTGGATGAGCCGACCAATGATCTGGACATCAGGACGCTTACGATTCTGGAAGATTACCTGGATCATTTTCAGGGGATCGTCATTGCGGTATCCCATGACCGGTATTTTCTCGACAGGGTGGTGCGCCGGATTTTTGCATTTGAGGGCGATGGCGCTGTAAAACAGTATGAAGGCGGTTACACCGATTATCAGGCTGCTCTCGAAGAGAGAGGGCAGGGGCAGGAGGAGAGTACCGCCGCCAAAGCGGGGGCGGAAGACCAGAGCCAGCCTAACCGCAAAAACTGGAAGGAAGGGCAGCCGCGGGAGACGAAGCTGAAATTCACGTATAAAGAGCAGCGGGAATGGGAGACGATTGAGGAGACAATCGCCGCTCTGGAGGAAGAGGTGGCTGAGCTGGAGGGTGAGATTCTTCAGGCTGCCAGTGATTACAGCCGTCTGAACCGGCTGATGCAGGAGAAAGAGGAAAAAGAAGCACAGCTGGAAGAAAAGATGGAACGCTGGATGTACTTAAATGAGCTGGCTGAACAGATTGGGGCACAATAATTGTTACAGCCCGGGTTTAACGGCGTGGGAGCTGTAACCAATAACTTCGGCAAGATGACTGCCGGATGGGAGATGGACAAGTGAAGACAGGCGAAATGGAAAAAATACAGAACGGCCACAGAAATTTTCCTTTAGGCATTACAAAGACAGAGAAAGGAATCCATATCTGCACCGTGGCTCCCGGCGAAAGCTGCAGCCTGGTGGTTTACAGGGATGGGAAAATAATAGAGAAAATACCGTTTTCTCCGGAGGAGAAGGTGGGAGATGTATGGTCCATGGAACTTTGCGGCGATGGATTTTCGGGACTGGAATACTGCCTGGAGACGGAGAGAGGGGAACAGCCCGATATTTATGGGAGAGAATTCCGGGGACGCGAACAATGGGGGGATTTATCTTCCGTCAAAAGACCGGTAAGAAGCTGCTTTGTCCTGGAGGACTTTGACTGGGAAGACGACAGACCGTTAAAATACGCTTTCGGGGAGATGGTGATCTACAAGCTGCATCCCCGCGGATTTACAAAGCATGCATCCTCACACACTTCCGACAGGGGAACGTTTAAGGCAATCACGGAAAAAATTCCCTATATGAAAGAGCTGGGCATTACGACAGTTGAACTGCTTCCTCCAAATGAGTTTTGTGAAGTAATGATGCCCGATCAGTCGGACGGCAATCCTTACCGCAGCCAGGAGCCTACGGGACGGCTGAATTACTGGGGATACGGGGAAGGTTTTTACTTTGCCCCCAAAGCGTCGTATTCGTCGGGAGGGCATAAGAGACCGGCAGCGGAATTTTGCAGCCTGGTCAAGGAGCTTCACCAAAACGGGCTGGAGCTGATTGTCGAACTGTATTTTACCGGGAAAGAAAACCCGTCTCTGATTTTGGAGGCGGTCCGCTTCTGGGTTATGCAGTACCATGTGGATGGAGTGCATCTATCCGGATATGCACCGGCCGGGCTGCTGGTGCGTGATCCATGGCTGTCCGAGACAAAACTTTTTGCAACATCGTGGGAGAATGCGGAGAATGGCAGGGTGCGCCATCTGGGAGAGTACAATGACGGCTTTCTGGTTGATATGCGCATTGTGCTGAAGGGGGACGAGGATCAGATTAATAAATTGATCTTCAGAAACCGAAGAAATCCCGCCGGCTTCGGCGTTATAAATTATATGGCGAATACGAATGGATTTACCATGATGGACATGGTGTCCTATGAGATGAAACATAACGAAGCCAATGGAGAAAATAACCGTGACGGAACGGATTATAATCATACCTGGAACTGCGGCGTGGAAGGTCCGACACGAAAAAAGAAAATAGTGCAGATGCGCAGAAAACAGTTGAGAAACGCCTTTTTACTGCTGTTTCTAAGTCAGGGAACACCCCTGCTTCAGGCGGGGGATGAGTTTGGCAGCACGAAAAACGGGAATAATAATTCCTATTGCCAGGATAATGAGATCTCCTGGATTAATTGGAATTTGCTTGAGACGAACCGGGATATTTTTGAGTTCGTCAAGTACGTCATTGCTTTTAGAAAAGAGCATTCTGTTTTTCATATGGGAACGGAGCCGAAGAATACGGATTACCTGGTCTGCGGTCATCCGGATGTATCATATCACGGAGTGAAAACCTGGTGTCCGGAATTTGAGAATTTCCGCCGCCAGCTTGGAATCATGTATTGTGGGGAATATGGGGAAAAAACGGGCGGCGCGCCCGATGATTACTTTTACACGGCATACAATATGCATTGGGAACCACATGAATTTGCCCTTCCCAAACTTCCGAAGGGCATGATGTGGCATCTGGCCTTTAATACGGATGACAATGAGAATAATGGTATATACAGACACGGAGAGGAACCGGTTCTAAAAAACCAGAAACAGTTTATGGTTCCGCCGAGATGTGTTGTTGTATTTATCGGGCTCAGAAGTATCGGCCATGATGCAAAAATTCAGGAGTGACAATGAAAAACAGACAAAAACGGTTACTTAATAACAGAATAGCGGCTTTGATGCTGAGTGCGGCCCTGGTTGCTCCGGTACTGACTGCATTTTATGTAGGAAGCGCCCAAAGCGTCATTGTGGAGGCATCGGCGCACGGTAAGGAGCATCGGAAAACCGGTGCGAATATTTATTCGCTGGGTCCGGGCTATCAGTCGCTGCCGTATTCCGATACGTATGGGGATTATCAGTGGGCTTTGCTTAACAGCGGAGTGTTCAAGCTGGTTCCGAGTACGAAAACTCCACTGGAGAACACTTTTCAGGGATGGCTTGGAGGCCAGAATGCCGGACAGAACAGGCCGGGGCCTGCCAGGGAGAGTGAAGGGACAACTCTGGCGGTAGCCGGGATTGATATTAATATTATACCTGCCTGGAAGAAATACGATGCGAAAGAAGGAAAACGCCAGGTAATCGTAGCCGTAATTGATACGGGAATTGATTACAGCCATCCTGATTTGGCAGATGCTGTCTGGATAAATGAAGATGAGATTCCGGGTGACGGAATCGACAATGACAGAAACGGATATGTGGATGATGTTTACGGATGGAATTTCTATTCGAATAATAACCAGGTGTTTACCGGTCCGGATGATGATCATGGAACCCACTCTGCCGGGACAATCGCCGCGTCGAGAAATGGGAGCGGAATAATAGGAATCTGTGACCCGTCTTATGTCAAAGTGATGAGTGTCAAGGCATTGGGAACACCTGCCGGTATCGGCACGGCGGATAATGTGGCAAAGGCAATCCGCTATGCGCAGGACAATGGGGCCGTGATCTGTAATCTGAGCTTTGGAACCAATAAATACAGTGAGGAATTATATCAGACGATGAAGAATTCCGGCATGCTGTTTATCGTAGCCGCGGGAAACGGCGACAGTTCCGGCAGGGGATATAATATAGACAGCCTCCCTGTTTATCCTGCCAGCTTTGATTTGGATAACGTGATTTCGGTAGCCAATTTAAGGTTCGACGGACAGATAGATCCTTCCTCCAATTTCGGTGCGAAGAGCGTGGATCTGGCGGCACCCGGCAGCTATATCCTGAGTACGGTTTCCGGAAATAAATACAGCTATATGAGCGGCACCTCCATGGCGGCGCCGATGGTGACCGGTGCGGCCGCTATGCTGTATTCTTATGATTCCGGTCTTGCGGTGACGGAAATAAAGGGCAGAATCCTTAATTCGGTCCGCCGTCTGGACAGTTTGTCAGGCAAAACGTCAACCGGAGGCATGCTGGATGTTTCGGCAGCGCTGAATCTTTCCGGGAATAATTAAGAATAAAATGAGAGAACAGGTATATGAAGCGATTATCGGAGGCGGAATTTCGAAATAAGATTACATGGATGACTTTTATCCTGAGCTGCCTGGTTGTAATGATTCACAGCTATAACGCAGACTTATTCATAAATGGAGAGGGAACCGGAGTGTTTGCAGAAAGCGTAAAGCAGGTGCAGGCTCTGGTTTCTCTTGCTGTGCCTTCCATTGCCGTGCCGGGATTTTTTATCATTTCATCCTATCTGTTCTTCCGGGATGTGTCATGGGGCGAGATTCCGGATAAGATGACGCGCAGGGTCAGGAGCGTGCTGATACCATACATCGTGTGGAACACACTTTACTATTTCCTGTTTATCGTCGTGTCCAGGATTCCCGTCCTGTCTTCCGTGGCAGGGAAGGGAATGGTTGTTTTTTCTCTGGAAAATTTGGCGGATGCTATTATTAATTATACTTATAACCCTGTGCTTTGGTATATGCAGCAGCTTATACTTCTGATAGCGCTCGCACCGGCCGTATATGCGGTGATGTCGAATCTGTGGGCCGGGGGAGCGGCAATCGCCCTTTTATTGTATTTTCTCGGCAAAGCCACGGTGATACCCGTTTTGAATCTGGACGCGCTGCTTTATTTCTCATCGGGGGCCTATCTGGCTCTCCATGGAAGGCGGCTGGCGGAAAAAAGAGACGGGGATAAAGCTGTATCGCGGCTGCTTAAGTGGGCCGTGGTTCTGGTCTGTGTCCTGCTCTGCATCCTGATGTTCAGGACGACACACCGTTACGCCAATTTTCTGACGGCAGTGCTTTACGGACTGCTGGCTCCGGTTACGATCTGGATTGCCCTGCCCTCAGGCCGGCTTCCGGCTCCGGCTCCCTGGATGAAGGAGAGCTTCTTCCTGTATGCGTTCCATTTTCTCATTGTCAGGACGATTAACAAGGCGGCTTCCCTTGTTCTGCCCCATACGGCGGGGGTGGCGCTGATCCTGTATTTTGCAGTCGCCGCCGCCGCGGTTCTTCTTTCCTGGGGAACCTCAGAATTCCTTAAAAGAAAAATACCGCCGCTCTGGAAGCTCCTGAGCGGCGGCCGTTAAAAAATGCTTAGTAAATGCTTAGTGCTTAGCGTTCGCCGGATTCCCACCGGCCGGAAGCGCCGCAGGGCAGCACCAGCCCGCTTTCCGTAACAGGCAGGCCTAACTCGTCTGAGCGTACGCTCCCCTTATATTTTGGCAGCAGCTCTGTGGACAGCATATAAGTCAGCACGGAGGGAGCCAGTCCCGTAGTATAAGAGTTAATAAGATAAAAAAGCGGTTCCTCCGATAAAAGCTGTGCGCACAGTTTGACAAAGGGGTGAATCGCTTCTTCGATCTTCCATATTTCACCTTTTGGTCCTCTTCCGTAGGAGGGGGGATCCATGATGATACCGTCGTAATGGTTGCCGCGGCGTATTTCCCTCTCTGCAAATTTGACGCAGTCGTCCACAATCCAGCGAATCGGGGCATCCCCGAGGCCGGATGAGCGGGCGTTTTCTTTTGCCCAGTTTACCATGCCCTTGGAGGCGTCAACATGCGTGACAGCGGCTCCTGCTTTCGCGGCGGCCAGCGTGGCACCTCCCGTGTAGGCAAAGAGGTTTAAGACCTTTACAGGCCTTCCGGCTTTCCGTATCTTATTTCCAAACCAGTCCCAGTTGGCGGCCTGCTCCGGGAAAAGGCCGGTGTGTTTGAAGCTGAATGGCTTCAGGTTAAAGGTGAGGCCTTTATAGTCGATTGTCCACTGTTCCGGCAGATCGAAGAATTCCCATTCGCCTCCGCCCTTGGAGCTTCTGTGATAATGGCCGTTCATCTTCTTCCAGCCTTTGTGTTTCTTGGGGGTATCCCAGATTACCTGGGGATCGGGGCGGACCAGCAGGTAGTCTCCCCAGCGTTCCAGCTTCTCCCCCTGGGAGCAGTCTATTACTTCGTAATCGTTCCAGCCGTCGGCAATCCACATAATATAATCTATCCTTTCTGAGGGGCAGAAGTGTCCGGTATTTTTTTGATAGCCGGATTCTGCCTTTTATTGATGGCGGTGACCTGTACGCGGAGCGTGCAGGTTATCGTTAACTGGCGGTAAAGGTCAGCAGAGCCTGCCTTTACCGTTAAAAATGCATGATGTATGCGGGATATCCGCAGAATATCCCAACTTCTTATCTATTATATATGGTCAGAATAGGGGTGTCAAATGGAACCGGGGGTGAAATGGAGATTTAACTGAGGTTGGGAGGACGCGT
>NZ_KE992965.1 GCF_000466485.1 [Clostridium] symbiosum ATCC 14940
ACGCGTCCTCCCAACCTCAGTTAAATCTCCAATTTGTTTTGTACAGCAGGATATGTAAGAAAATCTTATATAGGCAGACAGAAGCGAGTGTGGTATAATATGAAGACTTAATGAGGTATTTTACGAATAAAAATAAAACTTTATAGAGAAGATTTAAAAGAGGAGAAGAAATTATTATGCAAAAAAAAGTTTCCAACTATATTGCGGAAAAACTTTTAGAGAGTGGGATCACGGATGTATTTTTAATCACCGGCGGAGGTGCGATGCATCTGGATGATGCTCTGGGGCATCAGGAGGGACTTCACTGCATGTATAATCACCATGAACAGGCCTGTGCCATGGCGGCGGAGAGTTATGCCAGAATTAATAATAAGATTGCCGCTGTCTGCGTTACCACCGGGCCAGGGGGAATTAACGCTATGACAGGCGTGGCCGGCGGTTACATGGATTCGATTCCGATGTTTGTGATCTCGGGCCAGGTCCGGTATGATACGACGGCAAGAAGCACCGGACTCCATTTGAGGGCCATGGGCGATCAGGAATATGATATTACCAAATCAGTGGCGAATATGACAAAATATTGTGAGATGGTCATCGATCCGATGAGAATCCGCTTCTGTATGGAGAAAGCCCTCTATCTGGCATACAGCGGCCGGCCGGGTCCGGTATGGCTGGATATTCCTCTGAATGTACAGGCGGCTGTAGTGGAGACGGAGGATTTAATCGGCTTTGACGCAGAATCATATAAAGCAGGCGGAACAGGCTGGGCGGCTCCTTCTGCTTCAGAGATTGCGGAGGATATAAAGGGAAATGGAGAATACCGGGAAAATCTTCCGGAACCGGTGACACATGATACGGCCAGGGCTATTATTGAAAAAATCCGTACTTCCAGGCGTCCTGTCATCAATGCAGGCAATGGAATCCGTATCGGAGGGGCCCATGAGGTGTTTATGCGTGTGGTGGAAAAACTGGGAATTCCGGTGGCAACGGGAGCGGACAGTATAGACTGCATTTATGATGAACATCCTCTGTATGTAGGCAAAGGCGGAAATGTCGGGGACAGGGCCGGCAACTTTGCAATTCAGAACAGCGACCTGCTCTTATCTCTGGGCAGCCGTCTGAGCTTCCGCCAGATTGGTTACCGTTTCGACACATGGGCCAGGGCGGCTTATGTAATTGTCAACGATATAGACGCCGAAGAATTAAAGAAACCGACACTGCACGTGGATATGCCGGTTCACGCCGATGTAAAAGAGCTTCTCACGGTGATGGAAGAAATATTGGATGCGGAAGGAACGCCGGAGGGCGCCACCCCGGCTGACGAGGCGTTTCAGAAGGCCCAGGCTGAGTGGGTGCAGACCTGCCAGGGGTGGAAACGCGACTATCCGGTTGTCCTGGAACGCCATCTGGAAGACGGAACAGAGACGGAAGCCAATGTATATGCCTTTGCCAGGCTGATGAGCGAGCGTCTGAATGAAGGGCAGATTGTCGTGGTTGGCAATGGCTCTGCCAATGTAGTCTGCGGCCATGGCAATATCATGAAAAAGGGACAGCGTTTTATCTCAAACTCGGGAATTGCGTCTATGGGATATGGGCTGCCTGCCGCTATCGGGGCCTGTGTGGCGGATCACAGCCAGGATATAGTTCTCGTTACGGGCGATGGCAGCATTCAGATGAATCTTCAGGAATTGCAGACAGTGATTGGCAATTACCTGCCAATTAAGATTTTTGTTATTAACAATGGTGGTTATCACTCTATCCGCCAGACACAGAAGAATTTCTTTGGTGAGCCTTTAGTGGGAATCGGTGTAGACAGCGGTGATTTGACATTTCCGAGCATGGAGAAGCTGGCATGGGCCTATGGTTTTCCATACGTCGCAATCCATAACAATGGCGAGGTTGGAGAAAAGGTGGAGGAGACGCTGGCAATGGACGGCCCGGTTATCTGTGAGGTGTTTGTGACACTTGAACAGAATTTTGAACCGAAATCTGCGGCCAAGAAGCTGCCGGACGGCACTCTGGTATCGCCGCCTCTGGAGGATTTGGCTCCTTTCCTGCCGGATGAGGAGATGGAACAAATTATGTTCATCCCGAGGATCAAGAATTAATTGAACAAACACATAAAAGCGAACCATAGAAACGAGCTATAAAACAAACCATAAAATCATAAAACAAAAGGAAGAGGCATGAATATAGTAGTAACGGGAGCGACCAGCTTTGTCGGAACAGGGGCGGTAAAAGAGCTGCTGGACAGAGGACACTGCGTTTTTGCTGTTCTCAGAGAGAACTCCGCAAAGGCGGACAAACTCTTGCAAAATGGAAAAATACCGGAAAATCTTACAATTTTGGAAGAAGATTTAGGAAATTTGGGTAACCTGGTTAACAGGATGGAAGAACACTGTGATGTGTTTCTCCATATGGGATGGCGCGGAGCCGGAAGCAGTTCCAGAAAAGACGCAGGGATCCAGGAGAGAAGCGTGCAGGACGCCCTGAATGCGGTGAGGACGGCAAAGGCTCTCGGCTGCCGCCGCTTTCTCTTTACCGGCTCCCAGGCGGAATACGGCGTTCATAATACGCTGATGGATGAAACTATAACCTGCCGTCCTGCCTCTCCTTATGGGGAAGCAAAATTAAAGGTCCGGCGGGAGGCTGAAAAGCTGTGCAGGGAACTCTCTCTGGACTATGGACATGCCTGCATTTTCAGCACATATGGGCCGGGAGATCATCCCTGGTCCCTGATTTCCACTTGTATTGATACCTTTTTGCATGGCGGCCATATGGAGCTTTCAGACTGTACGCAGATGTGGAATTTTCTTTATATTGAAGATGCCGGGCGGGCGCTGGCCGGCCTGGCGGAATATGAAGGCAGTCTGCTGGAGCATGGCTGTGTCTACAATCTGGCGGGACCGATGGAAGAGACCCGCTCCCTCCGGGGATTTGTAGAAGAAATTTACAGGCTTTGCGAGAACAGGGGGAGCTTCGAATACGGCCTGAGGCAGCCGAATGCGGAAGGGGTGGTAAATCTTATTCCTGATATCGGAAAGATGAAAAGGGTGACAGGATGGACTCCGGAAATCCATTTTGAGCAGGGAATCCTTAATATTTTAAGAAAATTGTAGGTTGTCAAATACAGCAAAGGCGTTTAGAATAAAGGGAGCGTTCAAAACAGGAAAAAGTTTTATATTAAACGACAAAAAATTGCCGTTTAATAACCCTCCGGGGGAGGTGCACGATTTTTGCAAGGAAGCTTCTGCGTTTACGCGGAAAAAATCGGCACAGGATACGCCATAAGGAAAAGATGTATGACGTTTCCTATAAAACAGGAAAATAGAAAAGAGAGATATTTTCAAATGAAGAAAATCAGCATTTTAATACCCTGTTACAACGAAGAAGAAAATGTCGGCCCTATCAGCGAAGAGATTGTAAAAACCATGCAACGGGATCTGCCGGGCTATGATTATGAGCTGGTATTTATTGATAATGATTCATCTGATAATACGCGGCCGATTCTTCGCAGGCTCTGCAGTGAAAACCGCCGCATCAAGGCTATCTTCAATGCAAAGAATTTCGGCCAGTTTAATTCCCCCTATTATGGAATGCTCCAGGTAACCGGAGACTGCGTGATCAGTATGGTAGCGGATTTTCAGGATCCGGTGGAACTGATTCCACAGTATGTCAGAGAATGGGAGAACGGCTATAAAATTGTAATCGGAATTAAAAAAGGCAGCAAAGAGAATCCGGTCATGTACTGGCTTAGAAGCTGTTATTATAAAATGATAAAGAGGCTGTCCGATGTTGAGCAGATAGAACATTTTACCGGCTCCGGACTCTATGACAGGGACTTTATCGAGATACTCCGCGGACTGGACGATCCGACCCCGTTCTTACGTGGCATTGTGGCGGAACTGGGATATAAGCGAAAAGAGATTCCTTATATCCAGCCGGAGAGAAGAGCCGGGAAGACGCACAACAACTTTTATAAATTATACGATGCCGCCATGCTGAGCATTACCTCTTACACGAAAGTGGGACTGCGCCTGGCGACAATTTTCGGCAGTATCTGTGCAGCCGTCAGCATGGTGGTAGCATTTGTTTATCTTATTATGAAATTATTATACTGGTATGATTTTCCGGCAGGAATGGCCCCGGTTCTCATCGGCATGTGCTTCCTGGGGTCTGTACAAATTTTTTTCATCGGTCTTGTAGGAGAGTATATTCTGTCTATTAATTCAAGAGTGATGAAGCGGCCGCTTGTGATTGAGGAAGAGAGGCTGAACTTTGAGGAGAATCATCATCCGGAGAGTAATCCACAGGACAGAGGCAAAACTCCGTGTAATGCGGACGTGGAAGCCGGCCGGGAACAGCAGGTGCAGGGATGAAATTTAATGTAGATGTAGTGAGGATACGTGAGAATTCAATACAGCTCAACGGCTGGGCCATTGGAAAGACGCCGGATGCGAAGATTGCGTTTGATGTGGAGGACGAGGCCCGCCATTCTCTGGAACACAAGTATGTCCCGACCAGAAGGGACGATGTGAGCCAGATCTATTTTGGCAGAGTGATGGATCGGGAATTTGGATTTGATATTCAGTTCCCTTACGTCCGGGGAAAAGACTATTATCTGGTAATCCGTGGTGAAAACAGGCGGATCCGGGTTAAATATAATGAGGATTTAATAAAGAAAAGAAGCAGCGTGGCCCATAAACGGATACAGAAGATCCGGGATCTGATGAATATGGAGACGGTTCACGTCTGTCTTGATTTCTGGAAAGAGAATGGGTTAAAGGCCCTTCTGCTCAAATCAAAACACAAGCTTCAGGGGATTGACAATGATTACGACTATGGCGAGTGGTATTCCCTGACAAAGCCTTCAAATGAGGAACTGGAGCGGCAGAGGCAGGAGCGGTTTGACTACATGCCGAAATTTTCCATTGTCATACCGGTTTACAAGACGCCGGAACGCTATCTGAAAGAGATGCTTGATTCAATTCTGGCACAGACCTACGCAAAATGGGAGGTCTGCGTTGCGGACGGAAGTCCGAGAGGCGAGAGCGTGGAGCGTGTACTCCGGCGCTATGCGGAAAAAGACAGGCGCTTTAAATATGTGATTCTGGGAGAGAATAAGGGGATTTCCGGTAATACGAATGCCGCAATCGATATGGCGGACGGGGATTTTATCGTCCTGGCGGACCATGACGATATGATGACACCGGATGCTTTATATGAATGTGCAAAGAAGATTAATGAAAATCCGGAATGCGATGTTCTCTATTCAGATGAAGATAAGCTGGACATGGACGGGGGGGCGCTCTTCGATCCCCATTTCAAACCAGACTTTAATATTGATCTGCTCCGCAGCGTCAATTATATCTGCCATCTGTTTGTGGTGAGCCATGAGCTTGCGGCAGAGGTCGGCGGATTTTGCCATGAATTTGACGGAGCGCAGGATTATGACTTTATCTTCCGCTGTACGGAACGGGCAGCAAAAATCTGCCATATCCCCAAGGTTTTATATCATTGGCGATGCCATCAGGATTCCACGGCCAGCAATCCCGAAAGCAAGCTGTATGCGTTTGAGGCAGGAGCCAGGGCGATTATGGCCCATTATGACAGAGTAGGGATTGAGGCGGAAAAAGTGGAAAAGGGAGTCGATTACGGAATATACCATTCGGTATACCGGATTAAGGACAATCCCCTTGTTTCCGTTATTATTCCAAATAAGGATCACCATATGGATCTGGACACCTGTATCCGGGGCATAGAGGAACGCGCAACCTATAAGAACCTGGAATTCATCGTGGTGGAAAATAACAGCACGAAGAAAGAAACCTTTGATTATTATGACAGGATACAGAAGGAATTTTCCAATGTACGCGTTGTGAACTGGGAGCGGGAGTTTAATTATGCCGCTATCAATAATTACGGCGTGACCTTTGCAAAGGGAAAATATCTGCTGTTTTTAAATAACGACACGGAGCTGATTGCGCCGAACTTCATCGAGGAACTGCTGGGCTTATGCCAGCGCGATGATGTGGGGATTGCCGGTGCAAAACTTCTTTATCAGGATGATACGATCCAGCACGCAGGAGTTGTCGTGGGATTCGGCGGAATCGCAGGGCACACGTTTATCGGCCTGCACCGTGCGGAGAACAGCTATTTCCACCGTGCGATGAGCACTCAGGACTACAGTGCCGTGACGGCTGCCTGTATGATGAGTAAAAAGGCCCTTTTTGAAGAGGTGGGCGGTTTTTCGGAAGAACTGGCCGTCGCTTTTAATGATATCGATTATTGCATGAAGGTGCAAAAAGCCGGAAAATTAGTTGTATATAATCCATATGCCCTTCTGTATCATTATGAATCCAAGTCCAGGGGACTGGAGGACACTCCGGAAAAGGTGGAGCGTTTTAACAGGGAGATTAAGATTTTTTCGGAAAAATGGCCGGAGATTTTAAAGAACGGCGATCCGTATTACAATCCAAACCTGACTCTCAGAAAGTCGAATTTTGCCCTGAGGGATTTAAAAAAGGAAAAGATAGGGGAACCATACAAACTGGATATTTAAAGAGCTGCTGTTCACGGAACGCGGTTTGCCGGCTGTGAACAGTGGTTTTAAAGGAAACGAGAATGGAATTAACTACAACTGTTATTATTCCCAATTACAACGGAATGAAGTTTATGGACGAATGTATCCGGGCGCTGAATGCCCAGACCTATAAGAACTTCAGGATTCTGGCAGTAGATAACGGCTCCTCCGACGGAAGTGCGGAGTGGCTCAGGGAGCATCAGATTGATACGATTTTTCTGGATAAAAATACAGGATTTTCAGGAGCGGTCAACATTGGCATCCGGGCATCGGAAACACCTTATGTGCTTTTGCTGAACAATGATACCAGGGTGGACGAATATTTTGTTGCGGAGATGGTGAGAGCCATTGAACGCTCTGAAAAGATTTTCTCCGTCAGCAGCAAAATGATACAGATGTATCATCCGGAGCTGATGGATGATGCCGGGGATATGTATTCACTTCTCGGCTGGGCCTTCCAGCGCGGCGTGGGCCAGGATATCAGGCGCTACAAAAAAGCGTGCAGGGTGTTTTCTTCCTGTGCGGGCGCCGCTATCTACAGGAGGGATATATTTGAGCAAATTGGATATTTCGACGAGATGCACTTTGCTTATCTGGAGGATATTGATGTTGGGTACCGGGCCAGGATAGAGGGATATGACAATGTATACTGTCCGGCGGCTGTCGTGTATCATGTGGGCAGCGGAACCAGCGGATCCAAATATAATTCTTTTAAAGTTAAACTGGCTGCACGGAATAATGTTTACCTGAACTATAAAAATATGCCGTTTTTGCAGCTTTTTATTAATGCGGTTCCGATCGCGGCAGGCACAGTTTTAAAGTATCTGTTTTTCAGAAAACTGGGGTATGAAAAAGACTATCTGGAAGGCCTGAAAGAAGGTCTGAAGACGGCGCACACCTGTAAAAAGGTGAAGTACAGGCCGGAAAACTTAATGCATTATCTCACAATTGAGATGGAGCTGATTGCCGGCACTTTTATCTATATGTATGAGTTTGCCGTCAGAAGACGAAAGAAAAAAACAAGCGAAAGTTGAGGTGTCTTATGAATTACGAGGACGATGAGCTGGAGCGCATGAGGGCCCGCAGAGAGCAGAGACGGAATGCGTCGCAGAGCGGCTCCGGGCGCGGCACGGATACGCGCCGGAGCGCAGATGGGGGCGGTGACGCTTTCCGTTCCGGGTACAGCGGACCCAAGGGAAGCACCAGAGGGAGTTCAAGCAGGGGAGGTTCTGCAAGAGAAACTGCCGGAAAAGGGCGCAGGGAGCAGAAAGTAAATAACAGGAGAAGAAGGCCGGACAAGAAAAAGCGGATTATGATCATCGCCGCGGAGATCCTGATTCTTCTGGTGATTGTTGTGGGCGCCGCCGGATGGTATGTATATGAGAGAACCTTTGGCTCATTTCAGAAAATTGAGTTTAACGAAGAAGAGGTTAAAAACCCGGAGCTTACCGATGCCCAGATAGAAGGAATGAAGGGCTATATGACAATTGCCTGTTTCGGTGTGGATTCCAGAAACGTCGGCGGGAAGATGAATGTCGGCAAGGGTACGAACTCAGACGTTAACATGATTTGCAGCGTCAACCTGGAAACAGGGGAAATCCGTCTCGTTTCCGTATTCAGAGACACTTATCTGAATGTAAATGATAAAAACTCTTATAATAAGATTAACTATGCTTATGCGCAGGGCGGACCGGAGCAGGCCGTTAAGGCGCTGAATAAGAATCTGGGACTCAATATCACCCAGTATGCGACATTTAACTGGAAGGCGGTGGCGGATGCCATCAACCTTTTGGGAGGCATCGATATTACCATCAGCGAAAACGAATTTTCCTGGATTAATGCGTATATCACCGAGACGGTTGAGGAGACGGGAATTTACTCCACGCATCTGAAAAAAGCCGGTGATGTACATTTAGACGGTGTACAGGCGGTTGCTTACGGACGTCTGAGACTGGGAGATACGGACTATGCCCGTACGGAACGCCAGCGTATTGTTCTTAACAAGGCATTTGAAAAAGCAAAATCGGCCGACTGGGTTACGCTGAACTGTATTCTTGAGACGGTAGTTCCACAGGTGGCGACAAACCTTGACCTGCCGGATTTGATTCCGCTTGCAAGGAATATCAAGAATTACCATATGGGTGATACATACGGTTTCCCGGCTGCCAGAGGAGAGCTTGATATTGGCAAAATAGGAGACTGTGTGGTGCCGCAGACGCTTGAATACAACGTGAAAGAACTCCATAAATTCCTTTTCGATGCGCAGGATTATCAGGTGCCATCTAATGTTAAGCAGTACAGTGAGCATATAGCCAGTGTATCCGGCATGTATAAAGAAGGAAAACTGATTAGTCATGTTCCTGTCGATCAGGGTATTAATGCCCGCAACTATATTAACAGGCAGGTTAAGAAACAGGCGGATAAAGTGGCGGCGACGGCGAAGCAGACGGAAGAGGAGACGGAAGAGTCCTCGACGGATGAGACAGAGGAGTCCTCGACGGATGAAAGCCAGACGGCAGACAGCAGCGAATCCGGTACAGGAGACGGCTGGGATGACTGGGACGGCTGGGACGACTGGGGTGACTGGGACGATGAAGAAAATTACGGCCCGGGAAGTAACGGTCCGGGAAGCGGACCAGGATCCTCCACGAGACCGAGCAGGCCGGGAAGCAATTCCGACAGGACAACGGAAGCCGACGAAAATAATGCGACGGGACCGGCTGCGACCGGACCAGGCAATTCTAACGTGGCCAAACCGGGCGAGACCAAGCCAAACAACAGCAGCAAACCGACATCGGAGAGTACGTCGGCATCAGGAAACGTTTCCCCGCCAGGGAATAACTCTCCGTCAGGGAATAACTCTCCGTCAGGAAATAACTCTCCATCAGGAACAAATTCTCCTTCTGGCGGAAATTCCCCATTGGGAAATAATACGGCTCCCAGCCAGACGCAGGGTGCGAACCCGGCAGGCGCAGGCGGCCCTTCAGGCCCGGGAGCTTAAGAAAAACGGCGGTGAAAAGTTCGGAATGAAACCTTTTCACCGCCTTGATGAATAACAGCAGGAGCTGGGTGAGATACTATGATAAAAGATAATCAGAAACGTCTGAATAATTTTCATGTGGTGCTGGATGCAATTGTAATATTACTTTCCTATGCTCTGGCCTGGTATATTCAGATTGGAAATCCATGGTCAGGCGTCACGGCTCATAATAAGCAGGCTATGGCGGCAGTTTACCTGATTGCAGCTGTCATTATTGTGCCGCTTTACCTGATCCTCTATGCTTTTTTCCACCTGTATACGCCAAAGCGTGTTCAGGGGCGCAGACTGGAACTGGCGAATATTTTAAAGGCCAATACAATTGGTTTACTGAGTATTGCTCTGGTTCTGTTTGCGTGCAGAAAGAATGATTATTTCGGTAACTTTTCCGGCCAGATGCTGGTGCTTTTCTTTGTAATCAATGTAATTGCCGAATTTTCGGTCAGGAGCATTCTGCGCAGGGCGCTCCGTTCCATGCGTTCCAAAGGGTACAACCAGAAACATCTTCTTTTGGTTGGTTACAGCCGGGCGGCGGAAGGTTTTATCGATCGTGTCAATGCCAATCCGGAATGGGGATATAAGGTCAGGGGAATTCTTGACGACCATGAAGAGTGGGGAAAAGAATATAAGAATATCCGTGTCATCGGGAAAACAACGGACCTGGATGAAATTCTGGCGCTCAATACCCTTGACGAAATAGCCATTACGCTGAGTATTAACGAGTATGGCGATTTGGAACGGATTGTGGCTGTCTGTGAGAAATCGGGCGTCCATACAAAGTTTATTCCCGATTACCATAATTTTATACCGACAAAGCCGTTTATGGAGGATCTTCAGGGACTCCCTGTAATTCATATCCGGCATGTCCCGCTGACCAGCCTCATGAACGCAACGATGAAACGGGGCGTGGACATATTCGGCGCGGTTGTGGCCCTTGTACTGTTTTCCCCGTTTATGCTGCTTACCGTAATCGGTATCAAGGTGACTTCGCCGGGGCCGGTTATATTCAGCCAGGAGCGGGTCGGGCTTCACAACAAGCCATTTAAGATGTATAAATTCCGCTCGATGGCAGTTCAGCCTCCGACGAAGGAAAAGAGCCAGTGGACAACGCCGGGAGATCCCAGAGTTACCTCGATTGGCCGTTTTATCCGGAAAACGAGTATAGACGAGATGCCGCAGCTGTTTAATGTGCTGAAGGGGGATATGAGCCTGGTAGGTCCCAGACCGGAACGCCCCTTTTTCGTCGAGAAGTTCAAAGAGGAAATTCCGCGTTATATGATCAAACATCAGGTTAGGCCGGGAATGACGGGCTGGGCCCAGGTAAACGGATACAGGGGAGATACCTCGATTACCAGAAGAATAGAACACGATCTTTATTACATCGAAAACTGGACGCTGGGTTTTGATTTTAAAATTTTATTTCTGACATTCTTTAAAGGATTTATCAATAAGAATGCGTATTAATATTTACAGCTTAGCCGTCTAGCCAGGCCGGGTAGTGACTGCCGGCGTTACTATATAACGGCGCGAAACGGTAATTATACAAGATGAGGTCAACTGCATGGGATATGATGATGAGGCAGAGCGCTCCCGAAACAGAAGGAGCCGGGCCAGACAGCCTGTCAAACGGATGGGAGACAGAGAAATTGAACAGAGAAGATACCGGGAGCCAGGGCATTCACAGCCCGGGCTTAACCTGATCACAGACACATTCAGAGAGGATGGCGGCCGCAGACAGAATTATGACAGGCCTGGACCGGAGAAAGAGAGCAGGAGGCAGAAGCGCGGAAGAAAAGAACCGCAGCAGGAGAAGCAGAAAAGCAGACGCAGAGGAGAGCCGGAGAAGGACAGTGGAATTTACAGTACCCCTGCCAGAAAAAAGGCAAAAAGAAGAAAAAGAAAGGTTGTAATTATTCTTTTTGAAGTACTGATTCTTTTAAGCGTTATCATTTTTGCGGCATATTCTTACGTGGACAAGCGGTTGAGCGGTATGTCAAGGCTCGACTGGAATCCGGATGAGATTAAAAACATAGAAATTTCCGAGGAGAAACAGGAGCAGATGAAGGGCTATTGGACAATCGCCGTTTTTGGTGTGGACAGCCGGAATTCATCAGTGGGTAAAGGGAACAACTCCGATGTCAACATGGTATGCAATATTAACATGGACACCGGCGAGATTAAGCTGGTTTCTGTTTACCGTGACACATACCTGAATATCAGCGATAAGAACTCTTATAATAAAATTAATGCCGCCTATCTGCAGGGCGGGCCGGAGCAGGCAGTGAAGGCGCTGAATAAGAATCTGGATCTGGATATTGACGATTACGCCACCTTCAACTGGAAGGCGGTAGCCGATGCCATCAACATTCTGGGCGGTATTGATGTGGAAATAAGCAAAGCAGAGCTTTATTATATCAATGCATTTATCACGGAGACGGTCAAGGCAACGGGAGTCTACTCCGTCCATTTAAAGAAAACGGGAATGAACCATTTAGACGGCGTCCAGGCAGTGGCATACGGAAGACTTCGTCTGATGGATACGGATTATGCCCGTACGGAACGCCAAAGGAAGGTTATCTCACTGGCGTTTGAGAAGTTCAAGAAGGCCGACTGGGCAACGATCAATAATGTGATACAGACGATATACCCTCAGGTATCCACCAGCGTGGAGCTAAGTGATTTGATATCAATCGGAAGAACGCTTCCGAAATTCCATCTGAGTGATTCGACCGGTTTTCCAAGCGCGAGAGGCGAGGCGAAGATGGGAAAGAAGGGAGACTGCGTTATCCCACAGACACTTGAGAAGAATGTGATAGAGCTTCACAGGTTCCTGTTTGGAGATGAAAATTATATACCGACGGATACGGTAAAGACGATCAGCAGAAAGATTATTTCCGACACAGGCCTTGCGAAGGAAGCGAAACCGGCCGGGGATGTTGGTACGGGCGGAGGTTCGGTTCCAAAGACTACAGAGGCGGAGGAAACGAAAGAAACAAAGGAGAACGGCACCGGTCACTCCGGGGAATCGATGGAAAATGAGCATGGCAGTTTGGGAACAGGTGAATCCCAGTCTGCGGAATATCCGGGTGAATCTGTGCAGCAGGAGACGGATTCCCAGGGAAATATGATATTCCCGACCAGAGAGAGCGAGAGCGGATCCGGCAGGCCGTCGGAGGAAGAGACGGGAGGCAGTATTGTAAGACCGGGTACGACGGAGAGCAGCCGTCCGGGAACCGAGGATACAAACGGATATAATCCGGGCACCGGTTCCGGGGGAAACGGCGGAAATAACAACAGTAATGTCCCGGGCGGCACAAATGCGCCGGGGAACAATAATAATATGCCGGGCGGCGGTAATTCCCCGGGAGGAAATAACAGCGGTACACCAGGAGGAAATAACAGCAGCCGGCCGGGAGGCAGTAACAATAATGCGCCTGGGGGGAGCAGCAATAATACTCCGGGCGGTTCCAGCTCCCAGAACCAGGCACCGGGCAGCAACACGGATACGGGCGTAATTCTTCCTCCGGGTACCGGAACCGGAGGGAACAGCGGAAACAGCAATGCTCCCGGAACCGTAGAGTTCTCCGGCCCTATGGGCTATTAAAACGCACGGCAGAACGATGACCTGCATGCTACGCGCACAGGTCATTGTCTTCAATAACAAAAAAGCAGCACCGGTGCAGATCGGGTTCTCTGACAGAATCCCGCCGCACCGGCGCTGTTTTTTATTTCTCTTTGCATACCTGGAATATGTAGAATTTCAGGTAATAGGACGATTCGTCACCGGACCAGAGAATCGGATGATCGGCAGCCTGTGTTCTGTACTCTACCTGGCGGAGGCGTTTGTGAACGCTGCCGGCTGCTTCACGGATGGTCCTGGTAAAAAGCTCCGGAGTCATAAAGTGAGAGCAGGAACAGGTGGCAAGAAAGCCGCCGTCCTTAACAAGTTTCAGCCCTCTCATGTTGATTTCCCGATATCCCTTTACCGCATTCTTCACAGAATTTCTGGATTTTGTAAATGCGGGCGGATCCAGAATGACAACGTCGAATTTTTCCCCGTTATGTTCCAATGAGGGAAGAAGTTCAAATACATCGGCACAGAGGAATGAGGTGGTGCCTGATACGCCGTTTAACTCAGCATTCTGTCTTGCCTGAGTGATTCCGAGTTCCGAGGCATCTACGCCAAGCACCTCGGACGCGCCGGAAACAGCGGCGTTTAAGGCAAAAGAGCCGGTGTGGGTAAAGCAGTCGAGAACGCGTTTTCCTTTGCAGAGCTTCTGGATGGCCAGCCTGTTATATTTCTGGTCCAGGAAAAATCCCGTCTTCTGGCCGTCTTTTACATCCACAAGGTAGCGTACTCCATTCTCGACGATTTCCACGCGGGTATCAAAGGGCTCTCCAATAAATCCCTTATACCGTTCCATTCCCTCCTGCAGGCGGACCTTGGCGTCACTGCGTTCATAGACTCCGCGGATGGATATGGCGTCCTCCAGCAGAACCTTTTTCAATTTTTCCAGAATGACCGGTTTCCATCGGTCGATACCAAGAGCCAGTGATTCCACAACCAGAATATCGGAAAATTTATCAATCACAATACCGGGAAGAAAATCTGCTTCGCCGAAGATAAGTCTGCAGCTCGAAGTATCCACGGTGGCTTTCCTGTATTCCCAGGCATTTCTGACACGCATCTCAATAAAATTTTCATCAATCACCGCATCTTTTTTACGGGACATCATACGTACTGTCAGTTTAGACCTTGTATTAATGAAACCGCTTCCCAGGACATAACCGTCAAAGTCCAGTACTTTTACCATATCACCGTTCTCAAACTCCCCTTCAATCCGAGCGATTTCATTGTCATAAATCCACATACCTCCCGCTTTCAGGGAACGGGCCTCCCCTTTCTTTATATGTACAATTGCCGTTTCTTTCATATTGAATATCCTTCTTTCTTTTTCTGCTTTACGGTTCTTTATTCTCATATCATGCGGCCGTATAAGGCCGACCGGACTGCAACTCAAGTATACAGGAGCAGGATCCGGGTGGCAAGCAGAAAATAAAGATTTAATTAAGCAGGTGAGGACGCCGCCGGTA
>NZ_KE992966.1 GCF_000466485.1 [Clostridium] symbiosum ATCC 14940
GCTGCGGAAATTAATGACGGAAGATTCTGCAAGATTCCATTTGCCACATTCGTGATAACTTCCACACCCTTTTGCAGGATAGAAGGAAGCCCGGTGGAAATGGCCGTTATAACTCCGTCAGGAATCTGTGTACTGATACCGCTTATGGCCGGCAAGGCTTGCGAAAAGCCGTCTATTAATCCCTGAACAAGCTGCTGCGCCCCGGATATTACAATCGGGATTAGCTGCGGAATCAATGCAACTAATAGAGTTGGAACCGATGTGATAATGTTTGTAATTACCGGTATGATATTCTGTGCCACGGCCGCAATAGAATCTCCCAGTCCCTGCATGGAAGCGCTTAAATCATTTCCCAGGGCCAGATCTGCAAGAACATTTTGAAAAGAAGACTTCATCGAGTCCATGGATCCAGAAATTGTTGTCGAAGCTTCTTTTGCTGTAGTTCCGGTAATGTCAAGTTCTCCCTGAATAACATGGATAGCGTTGTATACATCGCTTAAATTGTCGATGTCATATTTAACACCGGAGAACTTCTCGGCGTCCTTTAAGAGCCGTTCCATTTCTGACTTCGTCCCACCGTATCCCAGCTTTAGGTTGTCCAACATCGTATAATTTTGCTTTGCAAAGCCCTGATAAGCGTTTTGTATCGACCCCATGTCGCTACCCATTTTATTCGCATTATCGGACATGTCCACCAGTGCCATGTTGGCAACTTCAGCGGCTTTCGCCGTGTCTCCGCCAAGCCCCTGTAACAAGCTTGCGGAAAACCCGGTTACGCTCTGCATATAATCATTTGCCGACAGCCCAGCGGTTTTATATGCGTCTGCTGCATATTGCTTTACAGTGTCCGCGTTATCCTTAAACAGTGTCTCAATGCCACCGATGCTCTGCTGTAATTCCGCACCGGCCTCAATAGACTCCTTGATTGCAGCACCAATTCCGGCTACAACCAACGCTTTTTTTAATGTGCCTATCAGGTTACTTCCCACAGAGGCCCCCGCGGATTTTCCGGCTGATTCCGCCTCTCCGCCAAGCGCCTCCTGGATCTTCCCTTTTACGCCATCAGCGGAGGGTATAATCTGTACATATGCTTTTGCTAATTCCGTTCCTGCTGCCATTTATCATACCCCCTCTATTATTTTTCTTCGTCTCGCTTCAAAATCCTCGCCGGATTCGAATACCTCAAATTCTCTATTCTGGTTTGGAGTTTCAATCAATTCCTCAACCAACGACTTAGGCCGATTGATGTTCTTAGCCCCATCGGCTGTATTCATCCATACAAGCATTCTCAGACAGTCCACGGCCAACATCAGGAGCATGGTACTATTTGATGTTTTCATTCCATTCATCTTCTGCTTAATCCTGGAATCTTCCCTTAAACCGAAAGAGAGCGTCGCCAGTAAGCCAACTGGTAACGCCCTGTAATCAAATATTCTATATGTTTCTGCAAGGTCACATATCCATGCATCGCGGTCCACTGCCATCATCCCGGCGAGGGATATTATTTTTTTCCCTTATCTCCCATAGCCTGCATAATTTCCATAATTTCATCGACCGCATTCTTAATGGGGACGCGTCCATCCGCTGCGCGGACATGATCGTAGAGCTTTTTCCTCATGTCCTTTCCAAGCAACATTTTACAAACATTGGAAATAGCAAGCATATCATCGCCTGCCGCCTCCGCCAGTGCGTCAATCAGCTCCATATTATCCGCTGCGCTTTCATCGACCTCGTATTTAAATCCCGATTTTGTTGTACCCTTAATCATGCTTTTGCGGCCTCCTTTGTGATGTATTCGTAGTGCGTATTACTTGCGGAATCTGGCGCCGCCGTGATAGTTGTCTGATAGCCAATTGCGGCCGTATCAGAGTATGTAATGTCGCCTACAGCCGTCACCTTTCCTTTAGGGATAACAACGCGTTTCAGGGAATTGTTCTTCAGAATCATATCAACAACATATACACATTCTTGCTGCTCCCTGCTGTTCGCTTTTACTGTAATGCCCGCTGCCAGCGTACCGGCAACGTTGTCATCACCGTATACCATTTTCAGCACTTCTTCATTTAACGCTTCAATAAGCGTAAACTGAAAGGTGTCCGGTTTTTCGGTCTGGTAAGATAAAACCTGATCGCCTCCCCAGGCTTTTACATTTTCCGTCGTTGGCGAGTTACTGTTGACCATTCCCGCATCACTGATATATCCCAGTCCTTTAAATGCCGCATCAAGAGCCGCTTTCGCATCTGTTGGAAGCGTGCTTCCAATCGGCGCACGGTATACAGCACCTTCTATTTTCGGTTTCCCAACCGATACATTTGCAGTGTCAGACATTCCTTTTCCTCCT
>NZ_KE992967.1 GCF_000466485.1 [Clostridium] symbiosum ATCC 14940
ACTCCGTTTTTTCATAGATTACTTGACACTACCTTTATACCGCCGGTTAAACAAAAGAGCGATTTCATCATCATCTGCCTTACCGTTCCGGTTACAACCGTCTCTCCTCTCTGGTTTCTGCACTCTCCGTAAAATTCTCCGACATAAAATAACTTTGTCTCCCGGCAGGAGACAAAAGTCACTACGGCTTCAACCGTATCCCCAAAATATACCGGATTCACAAACTCCAGATTTTCACTCATCAGGATTGTACCGTTTCCCGGCATCTTCGTTCCCATCACCGTGGACAGCAGGCTGGCCGTCAGGACGCCATGAACTACCGGCCGTCCAAACCACTGCCGTTCGGAAAACTCCCGATCCGTATGAAGGCGGTTATTATCCCCCGTCAGCAGCGCAAATTTGTCCGCATCCTCTTTGTAAAATGTCTTTACAGCCGATGCACGTTCACCAATCCTAAGATATCTGACCGTTCCTGCTTCGGCCGTTTCTGCTTTCTCTTTTTCTTTCCCCTGTTTCATCTGCTGCCCGCTCTCTGTCTTCAGGTAATCCTCCGCCTTCGAAAACTCCTTCATGCTTGTCAGCACGAACCGTTTTTTCAGGGCGCTCAGGCCTTCGCCTGAAACACAGGCCGAGGAACAGCCGCAAACCAGCAGCCAGATATCGCACTCCGTCCGCTCAGACGCAGTCACATAGATATGATGCGGAAAACGCTCTTTCAGCTTTTTTACAAGCTCCTCTCTCACGTATCCCGGATTACAGCCGCCGCAATACTTTATACCGATCACCATACTGCCTCCTGTCACCGTATGAACGGTGCGCCGTCCCGTCCGGCACTCTTTTTACCGGCAGCCCTGTCATCACTGCCCCCGCTGCGGCTCAGGATTTTTCTCGCCATATCGAGAAGCTCGCTGCTCACTTCATGTACCAGCAGCACCTGCTCCACTTCGGGGATCTTTTCCTTCACCGCCTTTTCAATTACCTCTTCCGTTGTAAGCTGTGCCGAAGGACATCCGGAACATTGCCCCGTCAGCCGGACCCGCAGTATCTTACTTTTTTCCTCATATGATACAATCTGAACGTTGCCCTCGTGGGACAGCAGGGATGGACGGACATCCTGTTCAAGCACTTTCTCTATTCTTTCAATCATTTCTGCCATATCAACTGCCTCCTGTTTTCTTCGTCCTGATATGAACCGGATACGAATATTATAATAAGCAATTATCATGCCAGAAATCTCGTAACAGTTCAGACAGCATGAGCTGTAACTAAATTCCTCCCTTTTACGGTTTCAGCGTTCTGTCCCTAATCCTTTGTTGCAAATTTGGTGTTGCATAAATGAAACAGAAGGTCTGTTGTTGCATTTTTGCAACAACGGTTCAGCCGCCGTAAGCTGTCTTATGGGAACTGTTCCTGCCGTCCAAACTGTTACGTCTTAAGGGAACTGTTACGACTGGCCTGCCTTTTTTCTATATTTCATTTACTATGTATTTTTCTGGCACGATAATTGCTCTTAATATTGGCAGAAACGATAACCTGCACGCTCCGCGCACAGGTCACCGCCTTCAATCAAACACTAACACATTACTTATCAGGAAAGGAAGAATCATTATGGCTTTAATGACAGGAGAACAGTATGTAGAAAGTATGAGGAAGCTGAACCTTCAGGTTTATATGTTTGGGGAAAAAATTGAAAACCCGGTCGACGACCCGATCTTGCGTCCGTCTCTTAATTCCGTAAAAATGACCTATGATTTGGCACAGATGCCGGAATATGAGGATTTGATGACGAGTACCTCCAACCTGACGGGAGAAAAAATCAACCGCTTTACCAACATCCACATGAACGCCCAGGATCTCGTCAAGAAAGTAAAAATGCAGCGGCTCTGCGGTCAGAAGACAGCGGCCTGCTTCCAGCGCTGTGTCGGAATGGACGCTTTCAACGCCGTTTACAGCACCTCTTATGAAATTGATGAAAAATATGGCACCCATTATTTCGAAAACTTTAAAAAGTTCCTCCAGTATACACAGGAGAAGGATTTGACTGTGGACGGCGCCATGACAGACCCGAAAGGTGACCGCTCCCTGGCCCCGCATGCGCAGAAGGATCCTGATTTGTTCCTCCATGTAGTGGAGAGACGTCCCGACGGTATCGTGGTCCGCGGCGCAAAGGCTCATCAGACAGGCTTTGTCAATTCCCATGAGGTGATTGTCATGCCTACCCAGTCCATGGGACCTGAAGACAGGGATTATGCGGTTTCTTTCGCATGTCCCACCGATGCAGAAGGCATTTTTATGATCGTGGGCCGTCAGTCCTGCGATACGAGAAAGCTGGAGGGCTCCGATATTGATGTGGGCAACAGCCGGTTTGGCGGCATGGAAGCGCTCGTAATATTTGATAATGTATTTATTCCGAACGACCGAATTTTCCTCGACGGCGAAACAGAATTCGCCGGCGTCCTCGTGGAGCGGTTTGCCGGATATCACAGACAGTCTTACGGCGGATGCAAGGTAGGCGTCGGCGACGTCTTAATTGGAGCTGCCGCTGCGGCAGCCGATTATAACGGAGCTGCCAGAGCCTCCCATGTCAAAGACAAACTGATTGAAATGACCCATTTAAACGAGACGCTGTACTGCTGCGGCATCGCCTGCTCAGCAGAAGGCGCGCAGACAAAATCAGGCAACTATTTAATTGATCTGCTGCTGGCCAATGTCTGTAAACAGAATGTAACCAGGTTCCCCTATGAGATTGCCAGACTGGCCGAGGATATTGCCGGAGGACTGATGGTTACGGCTCCCTCCGAGAAGGATCTGCGTGATCCGAAGCTGGGCCGCTACATAGACAAATATTTCCGGGGCGTGAATGATGTACCGACCGAGGACAGGATGCGGATGATGCGCCTGGTTGAAAATCTGACACTCGGCTCCGCTGCCGTCGGCTACCGGACTGAGTCCATGCACGGCGCCGGCTCCCCGCAGGCCCAGCGCATTATGATTGCACGCCAGGGCAATATCGGCATGAAGAAAAAGCTGGCAAAGGATATCGCCGGAATTAAAGAAAGTTAAATGGAGGAGGGAATTACCATGTCCTTTAAAGAACTCTATCAGAGCAAAAAGATGGACGCGGATCAGGCGCTTAATCTGATCCGCTCCGGAGACCGGGTCGTTGTAGGCCACGCCTGCGCAGAACCGTCCTACCTCCTGGATGTTTTAACCGAAAAAGCAGAACAGTATGAGAATGTTGAGATCGTTCATATGGTGGCGATGGGAACAGCCGGATACTGCGCCCCCGGCATGGAAAAGCATTTCCGGCACAATTCGCTGTTCGTGGGCGGTTCGACCAGAAAAGCCGTTGCAGAAGGAAGAGGTGACTTCACCCCCTGCTTTTTCTCTGAAATTCCAAAGCTTTTTAAAAACGGCAGCCTCCCCGTGGACGCAGCATTAATCCAGACGGCTCCTCCCGATGAGAACGGTAACCTCAGCCTCGGCATCTCCGTAGATTATACGCTGCAGGCTGCGAAATCCGCAAAAACCGTGATTGTCCAGGTAAATCCACAGATGCCTGTCACCTTCGGAGGCACAATCCATATCTCCGACGTGACGGCTGTTGTCGAACATGACGCGCCGCTTCTTACGCTGGAGCCCCCGGTGATTGGGGATGTGGAACTGGCTATCGGGGCCAACTGTGCCGGCCTGATCAGGGACGGCGATACGCTGCAGCTTGGCATCGGGGCTATCCCGGACGCAGTGCTCCGCTTTCTGGGTGATAAAAAAGATTTGGGAATCCACTCAGAGATGTTCTCCGACGGAGTCGTGGAGCTGGCCGAAGCCGGAGTCATCACAAACCGTTTAAAAAAGACGAATCCCGGAAAATACGTAGCCAGCTTTCTGATGGGAACAAGGAAACTCTATGATTTCGTAGATGGAAACCCGGATGTGGCGATGCTTCCGGTGGACTATGTCAATAATCCGGTCGAAGTCATGAAGGAGGACAATATTGTCTCCGTCAATTCCTGCGTCCAGATCGATCTGATGGGCCAGGCCGCATCGGAATCCGTGGGCCTCACCCAAATTAGCGGAGTCGGCGGCCAGGTGGATTTCGTCCGTGGTGCCGCCATGGCGGCAAACGGCCGTTCCATCCTGGCCTTCCCCTCCACCGCCGCAAAGGGAAAAATATCAAAGATTGTTCCCCTGCTGGATGAGGGAGCCGCCGTCACCACCTCGCGAAACGATATCGATTACGCGGTTACGGAATACGGAATCGCCAAATTAAAGGGACGTACCTTGAGACAGCGCGCCCTGGCTCTCATTGAAATTGCCCATCCCGATTTCAGGGACGGGCTGAGAAAAGTATTCGAGGAGCGTTTTCCCGGCCGGCGGCCTTAAACGCAGCAGGATTGGCAGGCTTAAGCAGGCTTGGCAGGCTTAAACGTCAGCGGTCTGAAACGTTATAATCCGGCCGGCTGCGCAAGCTTTCTGACAAAGTCTTTCATCGCTCCTGCGATCTCAAGCTGCTGCGGACAGACGGCTTCACAGCTGTGACAGCCCGCGCACGCATCCGGCCGCTTTTCTTCATCAAGAGCGTCCACCGCCATATGGGTAATCAGGCCGTTTACAAAACGTGTCTCATTGTAAAGGGAAAGCAGGGTTGGAATATCCAGCCCCTTCGGGCAATGGGACACGCAGTAGCGGCAGGCGGTACAGGGAAGCACATCCAGCATACTGTCGGCAGCCTCAAGTATGGCAGTCATCTCTTCCTCATTCAGCGGCCTGTCCTCTGCAAAGGTGGCGATATTTTTCTCAAGCTGGTCTCTGTTTGACATGCCGGAGAGAACCATTGTCACGCCCGGTATGGACTGTAAGAAACGGAACGCCCAGGCTGGCACTGCCTCCTCCGGCCTCAGAGCATGGAGCTTTGCCTCATTTTCGGCGGAAAGCTCAGCCAGCTTGCCGCCCCGCAGCGGCTCCATGACCCAAATCGGGATGTGGTACTCGTTCAAAAGCTCCACCTTTGCTTTTGCATCCTGCAATTTCCAGTCCAGATAATTTAACTGGATCTGGCAGAACTCCATCTTATCTCCATAGGCCTCCAGAAAACGTTTCATCGTATCATACCGCCCATGAGCGGAAAATCCGAGATGCCTGATGCGTCCGTTCTCCTTTTGCTTTAACAGATAGTCCATAATTCCGTACTTCGGATCCAGATACGGATCGATATTCTTCTCATATATATTATGGAGCAGATAGAAGTCGAAATATTCCATGCCGCATTTGCCCAGCTGTTCTTCGAAAATCGTATCCACCTTATCCATATTGGATAAATCATATCCCGGAAATTTTGTAGCCAGATAATAGCTGTCCCTCGGGTACTTACCGAGTACTTTTCCCATTACAACTTCTGATGTCCCGTCATGATAGCCATAGGCCGTATCGAAATAATTAACGCCGTGACGGAGGGCAAAATCCACCATCTCTTCCGTTTTCTCTTCATCGATGGGGGTACCCGGGATGCTGTCCGACACAGGGAGACGCATTGCACCGAACCCCAGTGCGGATAATTTCTTATCCTGAAACTCTTTATATACCATGTTGAAACCTCCTTTGGTATTCTGCTTCGTATGTCTTTATCAGAATACACCTTGAAGTTAACTCCAAGTCAAGAGGTTTTTTATATGTTGAAGGTGGGACGCGTCGGGAACGGGGAATCCGGCCAGAATCAATTGTGCAGGGGACTGAAGACTCAGGCGAAGGTTTTCGCGGCACCGGCAGCGTCCTCACCTGCTTAAATACCCCCAACCTCTAATTATTCAAGAATTTCCGCAGCTTTTTTAAGCTCCTCCCTGATGGAAATATGCTGCGGACAGACGGCTTCACAGGCTCCGCAGCCGATGCAGGCGGACGCCTTGCCCCATCCATGTCCCTCCGTATTCCATTTATACTTTCCTTTGGCTCCGTTCAGATCCTGGTACCGTTTAAATATATTAACGGCCTGGAATGTTCCGTAAATAGCTACGGATTCCGGGCATCCCTCCATACAATAACCGCATGCGGTGCAGGGAACCGTCGGACAGGATTCCAGAACTTTTCTGACCTCCTCAATCACTTTCCGCTCCTTTTGTGTCAGCGGTTTGAAATCCTTCATAAAGGAAATATTATCCCGCATCTGCTCCGTATTTGACATGCCCGACAGAACGGTTATCACTCCGTCCAGGGAAGCTGCATAGCGGATGGCCCAGGAAGAAGGTGACTGCTCCGGATCTGCTTTTCTGAAAATGTTATCCGCCTCCTCCGGAAGGACGGCAAGCGTCCCGCCTTTAACCGGTTCCATGATAATAACCGGTTTTCCGTGCTTTCTCGCCACTTCATAACATTTTCCGGATTCTACGTGCGGATCCTCCCAGTCTGCATAGTTAATCTGGAGCTGTACAAATTCCATCTCCGGATGGGCCGTCAATATTTTATCCAGTTCCTCCGCCTTGTCGTGGAAAGAAAAGCCGAGATGACGGATTACCCCCTCTTCCTTCTTCTTTGCAAGGAATTCCCAAATCCCGTAATCATCAAAATAATGGCTTCTCGACTCGCCCAGATTGTGAAGCAGGTAAAAGTCAAAATAACCGGCTCCTGTACGCTCCAGCGATTTATCCAGCATACTCTGCGCCTTTTCCTTTGTCTTTGCCGCCCAGGCGGGACATTTTGTCGCCAGAAGATAGCTTTCACGGGGATGGCGCTTCACCAGGGCCTCTCTTGCAGCGGCTTCTGAACCTATGTATCCCCAGGACGTATCGAAGTAGTTAAATCCGGCCTCCAGAAACAGATCAACCATCTCCTTTGTCTGTTCCACATCGATTTCCTCTCCGTTTTTCGGAAGCCTCATCAGTCCAAAGCCAAGTTTCGGGATCTCTTTTCCCAGATAGTGTTCCATACTCTTATCCTCCTGTTTCCGTGGTAACAGTTCAGACAGCATGAACTGTTACGGCATCCGTCTAATTAAATCGCTACGCGATGAGCCGGACTGCCACTACATTTTCGCACGGTCAGCGCAGCCAGTGCGCAGACCTGTCTGAACTGTTACTTTCCATGTTCTATATTTTATATTCTTTACTTTATTTTGCATACCTTTTTCTCTTGCGTACAAAGGTGGATGGCGTCATTCCCAGGCTTTCGGCGGCGTCTCTGACATTGCCGTATTTTTCATATGCGTGGTTAATATACCGAAGCTCCAGCTCCCCCATTGCCTCCTTCAAGTCCTCCACCTGACCGAGCATTACCTGCTTCTCTCTTTTTTCCCCGCAGGGGCGGTCCCCGGCCGGGAATACGGGAAGGCTGTCAGGCATGATTTCATCTCCGCTGCTGATAATCACGGCCCTCTCAACGATATTTCTCAGTTCCCTGATATTGCCGGGCCAGTGGTAATCATTCAAAAGCTGGTATGCCTCTCGGGAGAAGTTCCGGTGAAAACCGTATTTTCCATTCAATTCTTCCAGGAATCTGGAGGCCAGCGGGACGATATCCTCCCGCCTCTCACGAAGCGGCGGTATCGTAATGGGAAATACCATGAGGCGGTAATACAGATCCTCGCGGAACAGCTTCTTTTCCACCATATCTTCAAGATTCCGGTTCGTAGCGGCGATCACCCTGACATTCACCTTCACAGGCTTTGAACTGCCAACCCTCTCTATCTCCTTCTCCTGAAGGACCCTCAGCAGCTTTACCTGCATCTTCATCGGAAGCTCGCCGATCTCATCCAGAAAGATCGTTCCGTTGTTGGCCGCCTCAAAGAGCCCTATTTTACCATTCCGGTCCGCACCGGTAAAGGCCCCTTTTTCATATCCGAAAAGCTCGCTCTCAATCAGGCTTTCCGGAATTGCGCCGCAGTTTACTTTGATAAAACTCTCTTCCTTTCTGCGGCTGCCGGAATAGATGTACTTGGCAAATACTTCCTTTCCCACTCCCGTCTCACCCAGAAGCATGACCGTCGTATCAAGGGGCGCTACCTTATCCGCCATGACAAAGGCCTGCAGGGAACTGCGGTCCACCGCAACAATCTGATCTCCGATGCTGAACCGTTCATACATATGGCTCAGCTCCCTTTTCAGACGCATTCCCTCCAGCTTCGTCTTCTCGACTTCTTCTCTCAGGCTGTATAACTCCGTCAAATCCCGGACGTTGGTCACTACCATGACAATCTCGCCCTTCTCATTATAAATCGGAGAACTGGTGATCAGCGCTTTCTTCCCTGTCTTAAATTCCTGCCGGATTGTGACGGGCCTTTTTTCCCGGATAGCGATCAGGGAACCGCTGGCAGAAACAATCCCTTTTTCTACCAGCTCCTCCATATTGCAGCCGAGCACCTCTGACTTCTTAAGCCCCGTGATCGTCTCATACGCCCTGTTTGCTTTTATTGTATTTGCATTGCCGTCTGTTATGTAGATACCGTCAAAGGAATGCTCGATAATTGCATCCAGCCATTCATTCGCCTCCTCCACACTTGAAAACATCTCCGATGTGTCTGTTTTTTTCACGTTCCACCTCTTTTGCCAATGCTTAATTATTCAGATCCTGTCTACTATTATACAGGAAGAAATGCACCTTCACAATCCTTAAAGAGCATCAAAACACGCCCGTCTGGAACCGGCAAAGTCCCCCACGGGCGTATTTTAATGCTCTAATACAATTCATTATATATGTTAAAAATCTGTTTTCTATCGAGCGGTACAAAGTTATTGGCCAGGAGTCTGCCCTGGTTTTCAAGAACCGAGCCGGTAAACGCCTCCAAATCTTCCACCGTGACACCGTATTCACGCAGTGCCTTTTTGGGGAGCAGGTGATTTAAAAGCTCTTCCAGCTTATCATAAACCTCGGCGGTCCCGCACCCCAGAATCGCGGCAATATACCGGTTCAGCCTGTCAATCTCCCCGTCGCTCCTAATTTCCATGTATTGTTTCATAACCCCTGTAAACATGGCATAATTGGACTCGCCGTGGGCCACGTGATATTTGGCGCCGAGAGGATAGCTCAGGGCATGGACAGCGGCGCAGCCTGCATTCCCGAAAGCGATGCCCGCGTAATTACTGGCTGTCAGGAAATCACTTAGCAGCGGGATTCTGGCCTCTTCTCCCTTCTCAGCAATGATTTTGTAACCATTCAATATCATTTCAATTGCCTTATAGCCGAACAGCCGCGTCATCTCATTTCCCTTTGGGGACAGGCTGGATTCAACCGCATGGATCAGCGCATCGATGGAACTGGCGGCAAAGAATTTGAATGGAAGGCCTCCTAAAAGTTCAGGGATCAGAACCGCGCTGTCTGCATACATCTCATCCACTGCCAACCCCTTCTTTGTCCCTTTTTTATTCAGCGCCAGGATTGCAATATTGGTAACTTCGCTTCCCGTCCCACAGGTCGTCGGCACCAGGACAAGTTCCTTGTCCTTTACAATCTCCAGTCTTCCATCGTACAAGTCTTCCACCGGCGAGACATTCTTCAGGGCAAACAGCTTTGATATATCAATCACCGTGCCGCCGCCGATTGCAATGATCCTTCTGTGGCTTCCCTTCATATCGCGGTACATAGCCTCCGCCATATCATCCGACGGCTCCCCCGCCCCGTATTTTTCCTGGAACAGGACGTCGCAGCCAAGATTCAGCCCTCCGAAATACGGTTCATAAATATATTCATTTGTAATGACCAGATCACCCTTTCCCAGGGCAAATTCCTCAGCAAAGTCTCCGGCTTTTTCGTATTTGTAAATTGCCGGTTTTATCATCAGCTGTTTCATCATATCACTCACTTTCCTAAATACAGAACCGCTTCTATAGCCGGATCATCGTTTTAAGCCAGGTTCCCCCCTGTTCCAGGGTGTCCCTGAATGCCTGTTCAATCTGCTCCAGCGGATAAATCCTGGAAATCATCTTATCTGTGATTAAGCCTTCCTTAAGCCATTCTGCCACAATATCAAAGCGATGGCAGTTCATTCGGGAGCCTTTAATTGTCAGTTCCTTTTTTGTTATATCGCTCGGGCGGATAAGAGATTCCTGTTCATCAAAGCCAATTTCCACAATATTGGCACAGGGTGCTGCCAATTGAATACATTCTGACAGGATTGATGCCGTACCAACCGCATCGATTAATATATCTGCGCCACCGGGACTGAATGCTCCGACAGCTTCATGCAAATTATCCTTCAGACTGTTCACCGTTTCGTCCGCCCCAAAGCCTCTTGCCAGCGCCAGCTTTTCTACCGCCATATCTGTAACCAGAACCTGGTTTCCCAACCGTTTAACTGCCTGCAAAACTGCAATTCCAATCGTCCCGGCTCCAAAAATAACCACGCGATCCTCTTGCCTCATATCCGCTTTTGCAATAATATTCGCAGCAATGGAAAACGGTTCCGCAAGTGCTGCACACTCGAACGGAATTTCCTTTGGAACAGGATAAAGCTTATCCTCCGAAACTGCAATCACGTCCTGAAATCCTCCGTCCATCTGGACGCCGAAGCACTTGACTTCGCGGCAGACATTTTCGTGGCCGCTTGAACACGTCCTACAGTTTCCGCAGGAATTTACAGGGTCATATATTACATGGTCCCCTTCCTTTACCCGGCTGACCGAGTCCCCCGCGCCAATCACAATACCGGAGAGCTCGTGACCCATCACCCGGGGAAATTCAACATCCGTCCGTTCTCCTTTAAATGTATGTAGATCGGTCCCGCAAATTCCCACTGCCTTCACCCTGACGAGTACCTGATGGGAGTCATTAACCTGCGGTTCCTGAGCCTCCCCTACTTCAATCCGATATGGGGCAACTAATTTTGCTGTACGCATGCTCCTCACTCTCCTCACTGCCATTCTCTGAATGACACTTTATTCCCATTAACATTCCCTCTAATAATGTTCTGTTTTTCTCAAAATATTTTTGTTCTGCAATCACAGTTCCCATAATAATGCGGCCGGAGGTATTACAGTAACAGGCTGTCTGCATTACCGTCAGTTCCAGTGCCTTTCCCATTGCCCGAAACACATGCGTATTGGATGAAAGCCCGGCCTCCAAAAATCCTGCCTCATGCCCATTGAGCTTCTCCAGCTTTTTTTCCACTATCCGGCAGCGTCCTTTCACTTTCTTTTTGTAATTCTTTTCAGCACTCTCAAGATATGCCGCAGCAAAGCCTTCAACAGGCCCTGCGTCTTCCCAGGAAAGTGTGAAGGAGGCCCTGCTGTCCGCCCCTGAGACATCATCAAATTTCAGGACACCGTCCTTCCAGCAAAAGCTCTGGCTTTGCGGTATGTAAATCCTCCATTCAGAAGGATATCGGACTGTGATACCGTATGCCTGAAATAAACAAGTCATATCCATCAACTTTCCTCGGCTACTTTAAGTCCTTCACCTGTACACATTTTCTTTGCTTCATTCACTGCTGTGTTCGTCACTTCAAAAATCTCCGGACTTCCGCTGATAATCTTATCGACTCTCACAATATATTTTTCAACGATTTCCTCCGGAACCACTGTCATCAGGCTTACGCCCACATATAGTACGATATTAACGGCAAGCCCCCAGAGCAAAGCGGAGAATCCCATCGGAGGAGCAATCACAAAGGTCATCAGGAATGTGACGATAACACCCGCAGCCGTACCGGCTATAGCCCCCTCCTTTGTACCCTTTTTCCAGAATAAACCTCCGATTGTACAGGGAAGTATCATGGCAAAGAATGGTGATGACAGCCTATAGGCATATTCTGTTATATATGTTGATTTTGTAGCCGTGACAATGATGCAGGCTATCATCAGCACCACCAGCACAACTCTGCCGAAATGCACCACCTGCCTGGAATCAGCCTGTTTACCTTTTAACTCGTAAAAATGGCGCACATAGATATCTCTGGATGCCAGCGCGCTCGCAGACAGAAGTAATGAATCTGCTGTGGACACCGCAAAAGCAAACAGACAGAGAATCGATACGAAAGAAATAAGCGGCGGACAATACTGTGTGACCAGTGTAGGCAAAAGATTATCAACGTCTTGAAATCCTGCGCCTAAAACTGCCGGGCCGATCAAGGAACCGATGATTACGAGGCCAAATACAGGAATCACATAAGCAAGCGGAAGCGCCCACGACATTACCTTAAAATTCTTTGTTCCTTTTGCAATATAGCATCTCATGAAAATATGCGGCCATACAATCGTGGCAACTGCCGCCGTCAGAGCCTGGTTCAACAGTCCCTTCCAGGTATAGGTTCCGTTTGGCCCCGGTGTGCTAAGAATAGAAGCCGTGTCCGGGTTGCTTTTTACAATGTTGGCAGCCTCCACAAGCCCTCCGTCCGGGAAGAAATGTTTCACAAGATAATAAACTACAATATAAACTGCACATACTCCCAAAATAGCATGGAAAGTATCCAGCCAGGCTACGGATTTCATACCTCCCCCGATAACATGAAGCGATACACAGACTGTTCCGAGAAGTACCGCCGGCAGGTAGGGAAACATCCCCTTTGTCGTAACTTCAATTCCGCTTCCGATCGTCATAAGCTGTACGGCCACATATGGCACGATAAAAATCACCAGCAGAACCGATACAAACAAACCAAAGCCTTCGGAATAGTATCTGGTACGCAGGTAATCCGACGGTGTCTGAAAGCCGTATTCGCGGCCCAGAATCCAGATTCGGTAGCCCATCAGACAGAATAAAAGGCCGCTGACCGCGCATCCTGCTGCAGCAACATAGCCGATTCCATTTGCGTAAGTAGATGCAGGATACCCATAGTAGGATAACCCGCTATATACTGAAATCGCCGTAGTACATACAAGGACAAATGAATTCACCCCTCTGTCCGCATTAAAAAAGCTTTCCGATGATTTTGAAGTTGCCCGGAAATTAGAAAACCCGTGGCATACCATAAACAGTGCATATGCAATAATTCCAATAATAATCCAAACTTCTGTACGCATGAAACCCCTCCTGTAAATGCTTTTTACTCTTCCCCATATCTCTCATCAATGTGTTTCTGTTTATTAAAAAAACAATTATAATAAAGCCCCCATACAGCCGCAGCCACCAGCATGGACATATAGAAAAACAATAATTGAAACGGAATCCAGCCAAAAACAAGGTAGCTCGGAAACCATGCGACAAAAATATAATTGGATGATAACAACAGAATATTAAATATAGCAAATACAATTTTAGACATTTTACTCATCTGCTCACTCTCCCATTTCTTCCGTACCCTGACAGCGCCATGGTACAATAATATGTTTAAATCCTTCCCCATCGATTGCTTCTTTAAAACCCTTTTCCCAGTCTTCCAGCGGATATACTGAGCTTAAAAGCGGTTTCAGGCTGATTTTTCCGGCATTCAGCAGTTCCAATGTTTTATCCCACCAGACCGGCCTGGTGGCATAGGTACCCTTTATTGTATATTCCCGGAGTACGATTTTCCCCATGTCGAGTCCCGCTTCCCGCGCCGGGATACCTACCTGAATATAGCATGCGCCCTTTCTCATCAGATCCATGGACAGCCGGATGGCCGGGACCGCTCCGGAGCATTCAAATACGGCATCTGCGCCGATTCCTCTGCAATAGGACTTCACCTTCACCGCTATATCTTCATCCTCTACATACATTACTTTGTCTGCCCCCAGCTCCAAAGCCATGTCAAGACGCTGCCTGTCCTTTTTTGTCCCCAGCACAATGGTCCTGCAGCCAAACAGTTTAATCACCTGCAAGGTGAGAAGACCGATTGTTCCCGGTCCCGTCACCACTACGTAATCTTCCGGTAAAAGACTGGTATGCTGAAATACGGCCTGTACACAGCAGACAAGCGGCTCTGTCATGCATGCCTCCTCAAAGCTGAGCCTTTCAGGGAAATTGTGCAGGTTTTTAGCAGGTACTTTCACATATTCCGCCATAGCGCCGTCAACGCCGCTGCCGATAGACAGCTTCTGCTCACACAGATTGGCATTTCCCGTCTTGCAGAAGTAACACCCGCCGCAGGTATAATAATACGTCTCACTGACCACTTTATCCCCCTGTTTCCAGCCGGAGACCTTCCCACCGACTTCTTCAATTACACCCGACACCTCATGCCCCAGAGTTACCGGCGGCTTCACCGGATAACTGTCATCTTTAAGAATATGCAGGTCTGTTCCGCATATTCCGGCCCCCATAACTCTGATAAGCACCTCATCCGGTCCGATTACAGGCATGTCGACATCAGCCACCCTCACATTTCCGGATCCCGGTTTGTACTTAATAAGTGCTTTCATTCCTCTCCTCCTCTGTCTGATTTACTGCTTCGTCTTTCTTTTTACCGCTTTCTTAACTGCCGCCGCAATATAATCGGCTTTCAGTTCAAAACGCTCTGCCAGATACTCCAGGTTCCCTACCTCCCCGAACAGATCCTGTATCCCTATCATCTCCACCGGAACCGGGTTATTCTTAACCAGAACTTCAGCCACTGCGGATCCCAGCCCGTTGATTACATTGTGGTTTTCTGCCGTTACTACTGCGCCGGTTTCCTTTGCCGCCAGTATCACAGCCTCTTCGTCAACCGGTTTCCAGGTAAACATATCTAAAACCCGGATATGTATCCCCTCTCCGTCCAGTATTTCTCCTGCTATCAGCGCTTGTGCCGTACAATAGCCACTGGCGATAACCGTCGCGTCACCACCGTCTCGGAGCATTACGGATTTTCCTATTTCAAATTCTGAACCTTCTTCATAAATTTTCATACAGGATTTCCTTACCAACCGCATATAGTACATTCCATAATTCTCTTTCATTTGCCGCAGCACCGATTTCAGCATAGCAATGTCGGTCGGCTCCACAATCGTCATCTCCGGGATTCCCCGCATAATACCCATATCTTCAAACGGCATATGAGTCCCGCCATTAATCTGAGCTGTAATACCGGGATCTGATCCAACCAGTTTGACATTTAACTTCGCATAGGCCCCGGACATAAATACTTGATCACAGGCTCTTCTTGTGATAAAGGGGCCGAAGGAATGCACAAATGGTATTTTACCGACTGCGGACAATCCTGCCGCAACGCCCACAGCATTGGCTTCCTGGATGCCGCAGTCTATGGTCTGTTCCGGGAATTCCTGTGCAAAAGGCTTGGTTCCCATGGCTCCCATCAAATCTCCGTCCATTAAAATAACATTTTTATCCTCACCTGCCAATTCCATAAGCGTATCACAAAAAGCTTTTCTCATCTCTGTGTTTTCCGGAAGAATTTCGTCGGACAGCCTAATCATAATATCCCCTCCTTAATTTTATCGTATGCCCCCTGCATTTCTGCCAGGGCTGAATCGAGCTGTACCTTGGAAACAGTGGGACAGTGGCCGTTTAGCTTTCCGGCAATCTCACTCCAGCCATGCCCTTTCTCCGTTTCCAGAACAATCATTGAAGGCTTTTCTTTCTGGGATTTCGCAATCTTTACTGCTTGGGCAACCGCTTCCACATCGTGCCCGTCCACATCCTGGGCAAACCATCCAAAGGACTCGAACTTCTCTCTCACATCCCCCAGGGAACATATATCGTCTGTATAACCGTCCAATTGGACATGATTGTAATCTACAAACGCAATCAGGTTGGAAAGCTTTCTATGTGCTGCAAACAATGCCATCTCCCAGACCTGCCCTTCCTGTATTTCCCCATCTCCCAGTATCAGGTAGACCATGTTTGTTTTGCCGTCCAGCTGCATTCCATAGGCGATTCCCGCTGCGGTAGACGCGCCCTGGCCCAGAGAACCGGTTGTCATATCGATCCCCGTTGTCAGATTCCTGTCACAGTGACTGGGCAGACGGGTTCCCGGCCGATTCAAAGTTTCCAGCTCACTTTCCGGAAAATATCCCATCAGTGCCAGCGCCGAATAAAGCGCCGGCCCGGCGTGTCCTTTAGAACATACCAGCCAGTCCCGTTCCTCCCACTTTGGATTCCTGCTGTCATACTTCATCTCTTTCCCGTAAAGCACAGCGAGCAAATCGGCAATTGATAATGAGCCTCCGACATGACCCACGCCCAGAGAACCGATTGTCTTCATTGTATACATTTGAATTCTTTTGGATAATAACTGTAATCGTTGTTTTTCTTTTCTCTCCAACATATCCCCTCCGATATTTTATTATATCCTTTTTAACTTTATAAAGTTTATTTATATATAATATAATAACATACGATTTAATTATTGCAATTGGCGTTTTATACAAAATATTATACCAGATTTTAGTAATAAAGTTTTGCATATTTATATTATATATATTTAAACTTTATAAAGTTTTGCATTTATGATTGAATTTTATTAAATATTACTATATAATAGAATCAAATATTAAAAATGAAACATAAGGGGGATTTTTTTGAAGACACAATCATCGGCCAGTCTGGCTGAACCTGTATATGAGCATATACTTAATATGATATTGAATATGGAGTTAAAACCTGGCGATCGCATTCCGGAAGTTGAGATTGCAAAGGATCTGGGAATCAGCCGCACCCCTGTGAGAAGCGCCTTGAAGCAGCTTGAAAGCGAGGGGCTGGTCACAATTTATCCGAACCGTTTCGTCAAGGTCACAACTTTCGATGACGAAATGATTCAGGATCTTGGTATTATGAGAATCGCCGTAGACTGCATGGCAGTAAGGCTTGCCATTTTCCGCGGAAGCAATGAAGACTTTCGCCAGCTCAGTATTCTTGCGGATAAATGCAGTGAAAGTGATTTTTCCGATGGAAAGGAGCGTATGGAACATATCAAAAATGATTACCTGTTCCATCTTCAGCTCAGCATAATAGCGAAAAATCCTGTACTGGAAAAATATCAGCTTCAGTTTCTCAGGCAGATGGAGGTCATGCTCTCCCACCGCTATGCCGACGTGATAGCCAATAAAATTACTCACAGAATGATCGCCGACGCCATCGAGGCCCGGGATGAAGAGCTGGCTGTTAAACTGACTGCGACACATCTCGCGGAGTTTTACCACCTGAAAGAGAACTTTCCGTTCCTGCTTAAGAATACGCACCTGCTGTAGCAAGCTTGAAAATAATGCACGCAAAAAAACCGTCCGGATATAACACGCCTTTTCCTTTCATGGTTTTGGTCTGTCCGAACGGTTTTTCTATGTAATTTTCTTATTTCAGTCCTTCAGATAATCAATCGCAACAGCGGCCATCGTCCTCGACGCCAGCTTTATATATGTTTCATCCACCTTAAATTCCGGATTGTGGACCGGAGCGCCTTCGCCTGTACCCATCATGATATAACAGGAAGGCACCTTCTGCGAAAAGAAGCCGAAATCCTCCGAAGCAAGTCTGAGAAGATCGCCGGTGACGATTTCCGGATACGGCTCACCTGTGGGAAGCCCCTTATAAAGTGCCTCCTCATTCTCTTTAATAGTGGCAATCACCCGTTTCGCCAGGGTTTTGTCATTATAGACCGCCGCATACCCCTCTTCAAATTTCACTTCGCAGCTTCCGCCCATGGCAGATGCGATCCCTTCCGACAGGGATCGTATCTTTTCCATCATAACACTCCTGGTCTGTGCTTCAGCGTTGCGCATCATGCCATGCATTTCAACCCGGTCGGTAATTACGTTAAGCGCAGCTCCGCCGGATATCATTCCCATATTCAAAGTTGAATGCTCCATGGGACTTAAGTTCTTCGGCACCAGTGTGTTGAGGGCCACAATGATCGATGCGGCAATATAGACGGCGTCAACTCCCTCCTGCGGCTCTGAGGAATGGGCCGCTTTTCCATGCACCACAATTTCACAGCGGTCGGAGAACGCCGTCACCGGACCGACACCCACATAGAACTTTCCCCTCTGATCGGATGTCACATGAAGTGCCATACAAGCGTCGGGAAGTTCCTCCATCAGCCCTGCTTCTATCATCTGGCGGCCTCCGCCTCCGCGCTCCTCCGCAGGCTGGAATACCAGCTTGACCCTGCCGCTCCAAAATTCCTTCATTCCGTTTAAAATTTCCCCGACAGCCAGCAGATTTGCCGTATGGACATCATGGCCGCAGGCATGCATGACGCCTTTATTCAGGGAACGAAAAGACACCTGCGCCGTCTCCTCGATTGGCAGTGCATCCATATCGGCCCTGAGCATCAAAAGCTTCCCCGGCTTGCCGCTGTCAATTACCGCCACAATTCCCGGCTCCACCGGACTCTCCTCATATGGTATTCCCATCCGCCGAAGTTCCTGCATAACCAGCCCTGCTGTCTTATATTCTTCAAAGGCCAGCTCCGGTTTCTGATGAATCATCCTGCGGACAGCGATCGTATGCTTCTCCAGGCTGTCGGACAGCCGAAGAAGCGTTTCCACCTGTTCCATTTAAGTCTTGCCTCCTGTCACTTTATCACGTCTTTAACGGGCTCATTCCCCGCCTATTCCCCTTTTTTTAAAGCTTTGATTCCATTCTCCAGGCCGCTTACCGTCAGAGGAAACATCGGAATCGTCTCCCGAATCAGGCCAATCGTCTGGTAGCCGTACGTGTAATCCCACACCTTCTCATTAATCGGGTTCATCCAGACGGAGGACGGAAATCTCCGTTTTAATGTCTCCAGCCAGTAGAGGCCCGTCTTGTCATTTCGGTGGAAATAGTCGAGGCTCCCGCCGCGGTAGAGCAGCTCCGAGGGCGCCATGGCCCCGTCCCCTACCAGGATAACCTTATACTCCGGCTTCAGATTATTAAACACCCATTCCGTCGATACCTTCTCCCTCCAGGAACAGGAAGGCGTTGTGAACAGATAATCATAAAAACAATTGTGAAAATAGTATACCTTTAAATCTTTAAAATGGGATGACTGATCCACTGCCTGGAACAGACGGTTGCACAGCTCAGCATAGCTCCACATCGAGCCGCCGCTGTCCATCAAAAGAAGAAGCTTTGTCTGGTTTTTCCTGGGACGTTCCATGACAAGCTCCAGTCTTCCGCCTTGATCACACGTTTTTTCAATCGTTTTTTCCACATTCAGCTCGGTCTTCGGCCCGTCTTCACGGCAGGAAAGCAGACGCAGCTTTCTTAAGGCTATCTGGAACTGGCGTATCTGCAGGACGGAATCATCCCGGAAATCCCTGTAGTTTCGTTCCTCAGCCACCTGAAGGGCGCTCCTGTTCTTTCCAGGTCCTCCCACACGGATTCCCCTCGGACTATAGCCGGAATGGCCGAACGCGGAGGTTCCCCCCGTTCCTATCCATTTCGTTCCGCCGTGGTGCTGCTCATGCTGTTCCTTTAAGCGCTCCTCCATCATTTTCCGGATTTCGTCCAGACCAAGGCCCTCAAAGCGGGCGTCCACCTCATCTTTGTCATAGGGCGTCTGCTCTCTCGCTTTTGCAAGCCAGTCGAGAACTTCCTGAGGCAGTCTGTCATATGTCGTGACGTTTTCAAAATATTCCAGAAACGCCTGGTCGAATTTGTCATAATCCGATTCCTTTTTCACAAGCACCGCCCTGGCCGTATAATAGAATTCCGTCAGGCTGGCCTCGTTGAGATTCATGGACAGGGCGTCCATCAGGCTGTTCCATTCATTCAGGCCTGTCTTCATTCCCTGCGCACGCAATAGATAAAGAAAATCAGTAAACATTTTTTCGCTCCACCTGCTTTAAATCCTCTGTCTTCTTTAACAATACACCGGCAAAGGGAATCTCCCTCTCAAGCTTTTTCACCGGAATGCCTCCAATTGACAAAGCCTGAATCCAATCCAGTACCTCCGAGGTACTCGGTTTCTTCTGAAGTCCCCGGATGTCCCTGATTTTATAAAATGCCTCCAGCACGCCGTCAATCAGCTTCTGTTCCAAATCCGGGTAATGAGCCTTGATGATACGTTCCATCATAGACGCATCCGGAAATGCAATGTAATGGAAGATACAGCGGCGCAGAAATGCATCCGGCAGCTCCTTTTCCGCGTTTGACGTGATGATGACGATTGGGCGTACCGTTGCCTTGACCGTCTCCCCTGTCTCAGGAATATAAAATTCCATCTTGTCCAGCTCCCAGAGCAGATCGTTTGGAAATTCCAAATCGGCCTTGTCAATCTCGTCAATCAGCAGAACCGTCTGCTTTTCACGCTTAAACGCCTCCCCCAGCTTGCCCAAACGGATATATTTGCCGATATCATTTACTCCCTCGGTTCCGAACTGGCTGTCATACAGTCTCTGTACCGTGTCATATACATAGAGGCCGTCCTGCGCTCTTGTGGTAGATTTGATATTCCAGATTAAAAGCTCCATTCCAAGGGACTTTGCAATCGCTTCAGCCAGCATCGTCTTTCCGGTTCCCGGTTCTCCCTTTAACAGCAGCGGTTTCTTTAAAGCAGCAGCGATATTGACACTGCGGATCAGTTCGTCCGACGCGATATATTCTTCACTTCCATGAAATTGCAGCATGATTTTTCTCTCCTTTTACTTAAAAATAATCCATTCATCTTTTAATTTTGTATAACTTGACTCGCACCAGTATCGTGGGATACCTCATCAAGTGCTCATAGTATATCATAACCATTGGCTGTATAACTACTGTTATTTGCAAATTTCTGCCGGTAAAAATAGTGTGCCTGAATTACAAAAAGTATAGCAAAGGCGTTTTCAGGTACAATAACCATATTATATTAGCCAAAAAAGTGAGGAAATGAAAATGGAACAAGGACAAAACAAACCTGATGAAATCTTTTCCTGTACACGGATTGCTGAATTTCAAAACTATCTGCACCAGGAGGAACGCAGTAGAAACACAATCACGAAATATATCCGGGATTTGAAAGTGTTTTTTACTTTTCTAGACGGACAGCCGATGGACAAAGAGGCGCTGCTGGACTGGAAAAAGCATTTAACACAGACACATGCACCGGCCAGTGTCAATTCCATGCTGGCGTCCGTCAACAAATTTCTGGACTGGCTCGAACTTCCGGGCCTGAAAGTAAAGCCGCTTAAAATTCAACGCCAAATCTTTTCAAACCCTAAGAAAGAGTTGACCACAGAAGAATACCGCAGGCTTATAAAAGCCGCAGAAAACAGGCAGAATAACAGATTATCTCTTCTTCTCCAGACTATCTGTTCCACCGGTATCCGAGTCTCAGAACTGAAATTTATTACTGCGGAATCTGCAAAAACGGGAAGAGCTGAGGCTGACTGTAAGGGTAAGACACGCATTATCTTTCTCCCTCCCGACCTGTGCCGGGCGCTCCGGCATTATTGCAGGGAGCGTGGTATTGACGCAGGAATCATTTTCTGCACCAGAAACGGCTGCCCTCTTGACCGCTCCAATATTTGGAAGGATATGAAAATGCTTTGTGACAGCGCAGGTGTGGAACCAGGCAAAGTATTTCCCCATAACCTGCGCCACCTGTTCGCCCGCACGTATTATGCGCTGGAAAAGGACCTGTCAAGACTTGCAGATTTACTTGGCCATTCCAATGTATCAACCACCCGTATTTATACAATGGAAAGCGGACTGATGCATTCCCGGCAGCTCAGCCGGATGGGACTTGTTTTTACACGCACATAAAAATACCACATAATGATGATTATGTGGTATAAAAAAATTCGATTATCGGTTCTTCTACATATTAATTTAACACGAAGAGACAAAAATTACAATATATTGATACCTTTCATTTTTGTCAAAGCATGAAAACCAGACCGGAACACTCAGATTTTTTTCCGGTCTGGTTTTTATACTTATTTTCATTTCGAATATGTCGCGGGGGTTGTCCTGCATGCCAGAATTGCGGGAGTTTAACCACATAATCATCATTATGTGGTAACTCACAAAACGGCAATAATAAACCCATATACCGTACCTCCTATCATTTAGAGTTGATACTTTAGAGGTCTGCGGATATTTAAGTCCATATAAACTGAAAGCAGGGAGGAGACACAGTCTTGAACGAAAATTTACTAAATGAACTGGTATCGGAGGCCGGTGTCAGTTATCTGTCTGATTTACATGACCCGCGTAGCTTCAGGAAGATTTTTCATGCCCTGGACAGGCTCTCTCCTGACAATTACTCTTTGGAAGAGTGGGAAGAGGCCGTTACCTATATCCTTGGCCTGAAGCGCCGGCCTTTTCCGTCACCTGCCTCCGCCCGGCGTTTTCTGCAGGCAGAGCTTGAAAAAGCGGCTTTGTCGAAAAAAACCGAATCTGCGGCAGCAGGAAATAGTAACCTTTAAAAATAGTGACTTTTTCAAGGGCGTATGATATGATGAGATCAAATCAGCCCCTCCGGCTGACAATACCGTTACATATCAGGAGCCGTATATGACAAAAGGAAATATCACTAAAATACTATTCCAGTTTGCTGCCCCTCTGGTAGCCAGCAGCCTGCTGCAGCAATTATACAATATAGCCGATTCCATGATAGCCGGCAATTTTATCGGTGAAAATGCCGTTGCTGCTATTGGTGTTTCCACCAGCATCGTAATGTTTTTTACGAATGTCATTATCGGCTTTACCACAGGAGTCTCCATCTATATCGCCCAACTGACCGGCCGCAGGGATAATGAAAAAATCGGCGAGGCCATACGGACCTCGTTTTTCTACCTCGTTCCAGCAGCTCTGCTCATGGCTGTTCTGAGCCTTGGGATTATTGAACAGGTTTTAACGATGATGCATACGGACGGAAGTATCTTTGCTATGACCAAAACCTATATCTCCATTATTTTTGCAGGAATACCGTTTGTCATGGTCTATAATATATGCAGCGCGATCCTGCGCGGCATGGGAAACAGCAAGACCTCCATGCAGGCCATCGTAATCGCTACCTTTACAAATATTTTTGTAGACATTCTTTTCGTAGCTGTCTTTCAGTGGGGAATTATGGGGGCTGCCCTGGCCACCGTACTGTCACAGCTTTTCTCCTGCATTTACGTCCTTGCATACCTGCTGCTGCGCGTGGTAAAGAAATTCCCATGCCGTCACAGCTTTACAAAAGAGGCGCTGAAGGAACAGACGAGGCTCGGACTTCCCTGCGTTCTTCAATCCGGAATTATGTCCTTTGGCAGCATTATCCTGCAGGGAATTATGAATACCCTTGGCGTTCAGGCCGTCACAGCCATCACCTCCGCATACCGCCTCGACTCCCTCGCTATGCTGCCTGCCGTCAGTATGGCCTCGGCTGTTTCCACCTTCACGGCGCAGAATATGGGCGCCAGACAGTATGACAGGGTATCCGAGGGGTATTCCATCAGCGTGAAAATGATGCTCCTGCTCTCCGTCACCATAGCAGCAGCCGTTATTCTGGGCGGAAAATCATTTATCCTCCTGTTCGGAGTAAGCGAAGAGGTTGCCGGGCTGGGACAGAATTTCCTGTTTATGCTCTCCGTGTTCTATCCCATATTCGGGATGCTGAATCTGTTTATTGGGTTCCTACAGGGCACCGGCAACGTGATTACTCCCGCTGTCTGCAACATAACCGGCCTGGGAGTTCGCCTTACGCTGGCAGCAATTCTTGTCGCACCGCTCGGCTTTCCATCCGTCCCTTACAGCGAGGGAATCTCCTGGATTGTGGCCGCCTGTCTGTGCTACAGTAAATGCCGGAAAGCAAAAAAGAAAATTTTAACCGCGGCGTCCGATGTCAGCCGCGTATAAAACGATAGCCTGCACGTTCTGCGTACAGGCCACCGTCTTCAAACAGAAAAGCCCGGACTTCACCGGCCTCACGGCCCCGGTGAGATCCGGGCTTTCTTTTGTTGATTTTTCCGGGCTGACCAGGAGATAGAGACAGACAGGCAGCAGCATGGGAAACAGAAAGGCTGTATTTTTCCTTTATATTTGCGTGATTTCATGGCGTCTTCCTCTCCTCCCCATTTTGTGGTACAATAAGTTCAAATAACGTTTCAAAATAAGGAACCGGAAAGGAGGCCATCCGTTTTGCCATCAGAAGACCGTATCTATATAGCCATTGATTTAAAATCCTTTTATGCATCTGCCGAATGCAGGGAACGAAACCTGGATCCGATGACAACAAACCTGGTTGTAGCCGATGCAAGCCGAACGGAAAAAACGATCTGCCTTGCCGTCTCCCCCTCCTTAAAAGCTTACGGAATACCCGGCAGGCCCAGATTATTTGAGGTAGTGCAAAAAATCAGGGAAGCCAACGCCAGGCGCCGTATTTCTGCGCCAAATCATCAATTTACCGGCTCTTCCTATTACACGGATGAACTGAAGGCTTCTCCCGGGCTTTCCATCGATTACATCATTGCCGCGCCCAGGATGGCGCTCTATGTAAAATACAGCACACAGATTTATAATATTTATCTGAACTATGTGGCTCCGGAAGACATTCACGTTTATTCCATTGATGAAGTTATTATGGATGTTACAAACTATCTGGATACCTACCGGCTTACCCCCCGGGAGCTGGCCATGAAAATGATCCTCGATGTTCTGAAAAATACGGGAATCACGGCCACCGCCGGCATCGGAACAAATTTATATTTATGTAAAATTGCCATGGACATTGTAGCCAAACACATTCCTCCTGATAAAAACGGCGTAAGAATTGCCGAGCTGGATGAAATGTCCTACCGGAGACTTCTCTGGAACCACCGCCCGCTGACTGATTTCTGGCGGATTGGCCGGGGGTATGCCAAAAAGCTGGAGGCACACGGCCTGTATACAATGGGGGACATTGCCAGATGCTCAATTGGAAAATCAAATGAATACCATAATGAAGAACTGCTCTATCACTTGTTTGGAATTAATGCAGAGCTGTTAATTGACCATGCGTGGGGATGGGAACCCTGCACCATGAAAGATATCAAATCCTACAAGCCCGCCTCCTCAAGCCTCTGTTCCGGCCAGGTGCTGCAATATGCCTACGATTTTCAAAAGGCCAGGCTGATTGTCCGGGAGATGATTGATTTAATGGTGCTTGATTTAATCGATAAAGAACTCGTAACCGATCAGATTGTTTTAACCATCGGATATGATATCGAAAACCTTACCAACCCTGACATACGCAAATTATACAAAGGAGAGATTACGACCGACCAATACGGACGGCGTATCCCCAAACACGCCCACGGCACTGCCAACCTTGACCGGCATACCGCCTCGGCCAGACTAATCACAGACGCAGCATTGGAACTCTACGACCGCATTATTAATAAAAATCTTCTGATCCGGAGAATTACCGTTTCCGCCAATCACGTGATTGATGAAAATGCAATTCCACAGACAGAAAGCTTCGAACAGCTAGACCTGTTCACCGACTATGCGGCGCTTCAAAAAAAGCAGGAGGAAGAAAAAGAGGCGTTGAAAAAAGAAAAACAGATGCAGCAGGCTATGCTGTCCATCAAAAAGAAATACGGAAAAAATGCAGTTTTAAAGGGCATGAACCTGGAAGACGGGGCTATGACCTTACAGCGCAATAATCAAATCGGAGGCCATCAGGCATAATGGGTCTCCTGAAAGGAATCGATCATGGACGGCAAAAATAAATCTCCCCGTGATTATGAGGATATCATTCACCTCCCTCATCCCGTTTCCAAATCCCATCCGCCTATGTCCATATCCGACCGGGCGGCGCAATTCGCCCCCTTCTCAGCCCTGACCGGTCATTATGCGGCGCTTCAGGAAACGGCCCGCCGGACCGAGGAACGGGTGGAACTGGACGAAACCGCAAAGACAATACTGGATGAAAGGCTTAAACTTCTTTGCAGCAGACTGGATGAACACCCTGTGATCCATCTGACCTACTTTCAGCCGGATGAAAAAAAGCAGGGGGGAGCCTATATTTCCGTTACCGGTGTCATAAAGCGGATTGATGGCTATCGGCAGCTCCTTATCTTGGAAGACGGGATGCGTGTTCCGATCCGCGATGTTTTTGAACTTGAAGGAGAATTGTTTGAATTATTTGAATTCAATGATTTTTAAGGCTGGTGTACTGCTCCCGGTTTGACCAATATCATTGTGACAGACATCAGCAGGAGGAGGCCGTGTGGAACGAATTATCGACATAAACGGAAAGAAAAGACGAATAACCATCATGGCGATACCGGGAATCCTGCTGCTTTTCGTTATAGGCGTTCTTGGATATGGATTTTGCATTTACAATGGATATCTGCTGTTAAACAACCCTTCAAAAAAACAGTATCCTGTGTCCGGCATTGATCTGTCCCACTATCAGGGAGAAGTAGACTGGCCGGTACTGGCACAGCAAAATATAATGTTTGCATACATAAAAGCTACAGAGGGGAGCAGCCATACAGATGCCAGGTTTGCATATAACTGGGAAGAGTCCGGTAAGACCGACCTGGCGGCAGGAGCCTACCATTTTTTCAGCTTTGACAGCAGCGGTGATACCCAGGCGGACCATTTTATTCATACGGTGGGAAACCGGTTTGGAATGCTTCCCCCTGCAGTTGATGTAGAGTATTATGCTGATAAAAAAAGTAATCCGCCGGACCCGGAGTCTGTGCGGGAGCAGCTGCAGATTATGCTGGACCGGCTTGAGGAATATTATCATAAACCTCCCGTTCTCTATTCTACAGAAGATGTATGGGAAACTTATTTGAAAGGCCATTTCGACGAATATCCCCTATGGATCCGAAATGTTGTTACAAAGCCGGATTCTCAGGCAGATTGGTGCTTTTGGCAGTATACCAACCGGGGACGGCTGAATGGATATGCCGGGGAAGAAACATTTATTGATTTGAATGTGTTCTATGGAGATATTGAATCCTGGAACCGTTGGAGACACTAAGCATATAGAAAGCCCCAGAGCTGCAACTCTGGGGCTTTCGCTTTATTTATTGCTAATTATTTATTATTTAATGCTGCCTGTGCTGCTGCCAGACGTGCGATCGGCACACGGAATGGTGAGCAGGAAACATAGTTCAGGCCTACTTTGTGGCAGAACTCTACGGAAGAAGGATCTCCGCCGTGCTCGCCGCAGATGCCGCACTTAAGGTCCGGACGTGTCTGACGGCCTTTCTTAACTGCCATCTCTACTAACTGGCCAACGCCTGTCTGGTCAAGTCTTGCGAATGGATCGGACTCATAAATTTTTGCTTTATAGTAGGAATCCAGGAACTTGCCGGCGTCGTCACGGGAGAAGCCGAATGTCATCTGTGTTAAGTCGTTTGTACCGAAGGAGAAGAACTCTGCTTCCTCAGCGATGGCATCTGCTGTGAGAGCTGCACGAGGAATTTCGATCATGGTACCGATGTGGTACTGCATATCGGAACCTTTCTCTTTCTTAACCTGCTCAGCTACTTCCACAACTACGTCCTTAACGAACTTAAGCTCTTTCTTCTCGCCAACTAACGGAATCATGATCTCAGGAACAATATCGATTCCTGTCTCTTCCTTCACTTCGATAGCAGCTTCCATAACGGCTCTTGTCTGCATCTTTGCAATTTCCGGATAGGTAACTGCAAGACGGCAGCCACGATGGCCCATCATTGGGTTGAACTCGTGTAATTCGTCAACTTTTGCTTTTACTTCTGCTAAAGTAAGGCCCATGTTCTTAGCCAGTTCAGCCTGCTCCTCTTCTGTATGAGGAACGAACTCATGCAGCGGCGGATCCAGGTAGCGAACCGTCATTGGCCTGCCTTCCAGAGCTTTGTACATAGCCTTGAAATCGCCCTTCTGGAACGGGATTAATTCGTTCAGAGCCTCTTCTCTTGCTTCCACTGAATCGGAAAGGATCATCTTTCTGATCTTCATGATTCTGTCAGCCTCGAAGAACATATGCTCTGTACGGCAAAGACCGATGCCCTCTGCACCCAGTTTAACGGCATTGAGTGTATCTTCCGGTGTGTCGGCATTTGTACGAACCTTTAATGTTCTGAACTTGTCAGCCCATACCATGATACGCTCGAAGTTTCCGCTTACGGAAGCTTCCTGAGTCTCGATGTCGCCCTTGTAAATCTTACCTGTGGAACCATCTAAGGAGATGTAATCTCCCTCTGCAAATGTGTGTCCGCCAAGTTCGAATGTCTTAGCTTCTTCGTTGATCTTGATCTCACCGCATCCGGATACGCAGCATGTTCCCATACCACGTGCAACTACGGCTGCATGGCTTGTCATACCGCCGCGCACTGTCAGGATACCTTCGGCTGCATGCATACCTTCGATATCTTCCGGAGATGTCTCAAGACGAACAAGGATAACTCTCTCACCCTTCTCGTGGGCAGCCTTAGCCTCATCAGCGGTGAAGTATACTTTACCTGCTGCTGCGCCAGGAGATGCCGGAAGAGCGGAACCGATTACTTCGCCGGCCTTTAAAGCAGCCGGGTTGAAGGTCGGGTGAAGTAACTGATCAAGAGATTTTGCTTCGATTCTTACAACAGCCTCTTCCTCTGTGATCATGCCTTCGTCTACTAAATCGCAGGCAATCTGAAGAGCAGCCGGAGCTGTTCTCTTGCCGTTACGTGTCTGTAAGAAGTATAATTTACCTTCCTCGATTGTGAACTCCATATCCTGCATGTCACGGAAATGTTTCTCCAGCTTCATGGCCAGATCCATGAACTGCTTGTAGCAGTCAGGCATATCGTTCTCTAACTGGGTGATAGGCTGTGGTGTGCGGACACCTGCAACTACGTCCTCGCCCTGTGCATTGATCAGGTACTCACCGTAGATGCCTTTTTCACCTGTGGATGGGTTACGTGTGAAGGCAACGCCTGTACCGCTGGTCTCGCCCTTGTTACCAAATACCATGGTCTGAACGTTAACTGCAGTACCCCAGTCTCCAGGGATATCGTTCATACGGCGGTATACGATTGCACGAGGGTTGTCCCAGGAACGGAAAACTGCTTTAACAGCGCCCATTAACTGATCCTTCGGCTCCTGTGGGAACTCTTCGCCGTTCATAGCCTCTTTGTAAACAGCTTTGAACTTCTCAGCCAGCTCTTTTAAATCATCGGCAGTCAGGTCTGTATCGAAGTGAACGCCCTTTTCTTCTTTCATCGCATCGATGATTTTCTCGAAATGGGACTTCGGAACTTCCATAACTACGTCGGAATACATCTGGATAAATCTTCTGTAAGAATCATATGCAAATCTTGGATTTCCCGTTTTCTTTGCAAAGCCCTCTACTGCAACGTCGTTTAAACCAAGGTTCAGGATGGTATCCATCATACCCGGCATGGATGCGCGGGCGCCGGAACGTACAGATACTAATAACGGATCTTCAGTGTCGCCGAACTTCTTGCCGTTCAGTTCCTCTAACCATGTGATAGCTTCGAAAATCTGATCCTGAATTTCCTGTGTGATCTGTTTTCCACTGTTGTAGTACTCTGTACAAGCTTCTGTTGTTACAGTAAAGCCCTGTGGAATCGGCATTCCTAAGATGGTCATCTCTGCAAGGTTGCAGCCTTTGCCTCCAAGAAGGTTTCTCATAGATGCATTGCCTTCTTCGAACTTATAAACCCATTTTGCCATAAGTTTTCTTCCTCCTAAAGTTTATGTGTTAACATTGATATGCTGCGATGAGCAAAGGATTGAGAATTCCCGCGGACAAAAGACCCTCGCCTGTCCGTCCGCGTTACGCTCTCGCAAGCGCACATTCAAACGCCTATTGGCTACAGTTTCCTCCGTGACCAATAGACGCTTAAATGTACGCTTAAGTCCCGCTCTTACAGGCGCATATCCAGGTGTCCACTGCTGCTCCCATACAAGATGACGCTGCAATGGGCCTCTGGATATGCGCCTGCTCAATCCGCCCATCGTGAATATTATAACATAAACTCGCCTCTAGTAAAGGGGTTTTCTTCATTTATTTCCAAATAATTTGTAAATTTTCTTCATTGAAACACTGTGGAGCGGACCGCCTCCTGTTCTCTTGTACTTTTCACGCAGTTACGCTAAAATAATTGCAGTATTTCACATTACGCTAAAAGACCGCAATATAGATGTTGATAGTTTCGTTCATAAAACACCACTGTGCTATATACTCTCTCTTTGTGGCTAATTTTAGTGTTGTCTGCCAACGACCAGCCGCAGGCTGGTATGCATATCAGATTTTAGTGTTAGCCCACTAGAAAAGCACGCTTTTCTTCTAATTTTAGTTGAATTTCACAGAAAGGGATATGAAAAAGAGAAAATCAGACAAGCAAAGAAATTTTTCATCTGTATTCGTCTTTATCCCAAAGAAATCAGAGCTAAAAATAAGCCCAGTACGGCAAATCCCGCTACAAGTCCTATAATCAGAACGTTAAACCGGGCTGACGGTTCCATTCCGCAAAAAACTCTTCGGAATGCTCCGCCGCTTCCATCCGGTATGACATCGTCCTCCTCATCTTCCCCATCCTCTTCCGGCATATCGAGATAGATTACCGGCTGTGCATTATCTATCTCAGCCTCCTCCTCCGCTTTTTTCAGGACGGCCAATGCCTCATCCAGACTGCTTTTATCCACGTAATAATTTGTAACCGGGATTATATCTACCGTGTGTTCCCGGTAATTTCCGGTTGGCACCGCTGTTTTCATTTCCTCCACATAGAAAGGGATATTTTTCCGCCTCAGGCCCTCTTCCAGATACAGGGCCTGAAGCTCCGTGTCCGTGCTGCCTGTCAGAAGAACCGGTTCCTTTATCATGGAAAGGGCCAGCTCAAAGTCATATTCAATATCGGCCAGCCGTTTTTTACACTGCGGGCATACGCTTGTATCCTGAGGATATATTTTCCTGCATCCCGGGCAGATTCGCTTCGCCATCAAGCTTCCTCCAAAGCGGTGAAAGGCGCGCTTTGCGCACAGGCCACCGTCTTTCATTCAAACAGGGCCGGAATCAATCATCGATGATCCCGGCCCTGTGTTGTCATATGTCAGTAGTGTGTTATTGCTCACATCCCGCCCAAAAAACGGCGGGATGTAAACAGTAACTATTTTAAAATCTGAATTTGTCCTCAAAATATGCCTTAAGCTCTGTAATCGGAACTCTCACCTGCTCCATTGTGTCACGATCTCTTACCGTAACGGCTCCGTCTGTCTCGGAATCAAAGTCATAGGTGATGCAGAACGGCGTACCGATCTCATCCTGTCTTCTGTAACGCTTTCCGATATTGCCTCTGTCATCGAATTCACAGTTGTAATATTTGCAAAGCTCATTATACACCTTCTCTGCGCCCTCATTTAATTTCTTGGACAGAGGAAGCACGCCGATCTTAACAGGAGCGATCGCCGGATGGAAATGAAGAACGGTTCTTACATCGCCCTCTCCGATCTCCTCTTCGTCGTAAGCCGCACAGAGGAATGCCAGCGTCACACGGTCAGCGCCAAGTGACGGCTCAATTACATATGGGATATATTTAATCTTCTTCTCATCATCGAAGTAGGTCATATCCTGTCCCGATGTGTTCTGGTGCTGGGTCAAATCGTAGTCTGTCCTGTCTGCGATACCCCAGAGTTCGCCCCAGCCGAATGGGAAGAGGAACTCGATATCCGTTGTGGCCTTGCTGTAAAAGCTCAGCTCCTCCTGCTCATGATCCCTGGCGCGCATCTCGTCTTCCTTGATGCCGAGCGCTTTCAGCCAGTTAATGCAGTATTCTTTCCAGTAAGCGAACCACTCGAGATCAGTATCCGGCTCACAGAAGAATTCCAGCTCCATCTGCTCAAACTCTCTCGTACGGAAGGTAAAGTTACCCGGTGTAATCTCATTACGGAAGGACTTGCCCACCTGCGCGATTCCGAACGGTACTTTCTTTCTGGAGGTTCTCTGGACATTTTTAAAGTTTACAAAAATACCCTGAGCTGTCTCCGGCCTTAAATATACGGTATTCTTAGCATCCTCCGTTACGCCCTGGAATGTCTTGAACATCAGGTTGAACTGGCGGATATCGGTAAAATCATGCTTGCCGCAGCTTGGGCAGCAGATATTGTTGTCATCGATGTATTTCTTCATCTCTTCCTGAGACCATGCGTCTACGGAACCTTCAATCTTGATTCCCTTCTCATCCATATAGTCCTCAATCAGCTTGTCGGCGCGGAAACGCTCTTTACATGCCTTGCAGTCCATAAGAGGATCGGAAAAACCGCCCAGATGGCCGGAAGCCACCCATGTCTGGGAGTTCATAAGTATAGCACAGTCAACACCCACGTTATACGGGCTTTCCTGTACGAATTTCTGCCACCAGGCTTTCTTTACATTGTTCTTCAGCTCCACACCGAGGTTACCGTAATCCCATGTATTGGCAAGTCCGCCGTAAATCTCAGAACCCGGGTATACAAATCCTCTTGATTTGGCAAGAGCTACAATCTTTTCCATTGTCTTTTCCATCTTTAAATTTATCCTCCTATCTATTTGAACACAACAAGGGCATTTTCGCCCTCCGGCACCGTCACCGTGTATTCATCCTTCTTTTCTATGCCCTCCGTCATATAGAGAACCTTTCCGGAAAACATGATATTGCCTCCGCCGCTAATCCGGGCAGCCGACGCAGCCGCGTCTGATTTTATCTCCTCTGCCGAGGCCGGACTTCCGTCCGCCTTGACAAATTGTCCCTCTGCAAGCCATCCGGCCGCATCGGCATCTGCCACTTTGCTGACTTCCAGCGCTGTAACCGTATTGCTTGTATCCTCGTTATCCTCCGTCTGGCGGAATTTAATCAAATCCTCCAGGGAAGCATAATCAAATACGGCCTTCATAACTCCTTTATCCGCCGTAACGCTCTGAAGCGAAGCCGGCAGCTTATCGGCTCCCATCTTATTCTCCGCCATCCCCTGCGCACCGTTCTCCTGATTAAACCGGATGACGGCAGCCTCCAGGTACTGCTGGAGATCCTTGCTGTTAACAGTATCTCCCTCGTATTCTTTCACCAGAGCACTGGAAACAGAACCATCCTGCGCCACATATACACAGCTTACGGACGGAGAGAATGTACTTTTCTGGCTTGCACCGCAGCCTGTCAGCAGCATTCCTGCCACGGCAGCCGCCGCTAACAGCAGTCCGGACTTTTTCATCACTCATCCTCCCTTTCATTTCGCATCAAGTTTTTATAGTATACCTTCTTTTTCCTTTATTTTCAATAGGCGGCCAGGTATTTATTCAGTAATAATTCAGTACTGTCCACGGGCAGCGGCCCGCGGGGTATTTTCACCCCCGTTCATAATGACAGTTCAGACAGCATGAACCGTTGCGATTCATACGATGGCATCCAGGATCTCCAGTGAATGGAATTTCCTGTCTATGTAGCGTTTCTTGTTATCCTCGACACACCGCCTGAATTCTTCAAACACTTCGTCGGTGAGCAGAAAGGTATACAGTTTTTCCACAGGGGAGAAAATAACATATTCCCAGGCGTACACAGCCGATTCGCTGGCTGCCCGGCCGGGACGCTCCGTATACTCACCGTTGAGCGACATTGCCTTCAGCTCAAAAATCCGCTGAACCAGCCTGTTTGGAATCGCGGGCCGCAGAAGGACCCGAAACGACTGATACAGCAGCTTCAGCATTTCTGTCGCCTCGATCCCTTCTCTCTCGTAGTAGTCCGCAAATTCCACAAAATAAGAGGCATAGCAGGCGCACTCCATATCCTTTTCCAGGTCTTCAAAATAATTTTCTATCTCCGCCCCGTAAAGATTATAGGCGTCCCGCCCCTCCGCCAGGGAAAATGTGCCAAAAGCAAAGGGACGGCTGGGCGCCCGAAGCAGACTGCCCGGCCGTTTTGCCCCTCTCGCAAAAGCCGTGATTTTTCCCCGTTCTTTTGTCAGGATGACAAGACGTTTGTCGTATTCACCCACCGGAAATGCGCTAAGCACCATACCCGTGATTTTAACTAATTCCCTCAAACCTCCGCCTCCTGACTTTTTTGCTGAAATGCAGTTCAATAGTTACTTTTCACAGCATTGCCGCGTTTTGGCAGGGGTGTAAAAAGTAACGTTCAATATACAGTAACCTATATGTCTTTCGGATTGTAACCGTAATTCTTCATATAGAGATCGCTGTCACGCCACTCTTTTCTGACCTTCACCCAAAGCTTTAAGTTCACCTGGGTGTCCATCAGATTCTGTATCTCCGTCCTGGCGGATGTTCCGATTTTTTTCAATTTTCCGCCGTTCTTTCCGATAATGATTCCCTTATGGGATTCACGCTCGCACACGATGGTTGCGTCGATGTCAATCAGTCCGTTCGGACGCTCCTTCATCTGGTCAATGACAACGGCAATGCCGTGAGGTATCTCGTCGTCCAGCATTCTGAGGGCCTTCTCTCTGATAAGCTCGGCCGCAATCTGGCGCATCGGCTGATCCGTCACCGTATCCTCATCATAAAACTGCGGCCCTTCGGGAAGGTATTTGAAAATGCAGTCTTTTACATCATCGATATTGATTTCCTTAAGAGCGGACACCGGTATAATCTCCGCAAAATTGCAGATGTCCTTGTAAGCCGCGATAAAGGTGAGAATCTCGTCTTTTTTTACCGTATCAATCTTGTTTATTACAAGCATCACCGGAGTCTTCACCTTATTAAGCTGCTCCGCTATATGGCGTTCTCCCGCTCCGATAAACGTAGACGGCTCCACCAGCCACAGGATGACGTCAACCTCCTTCAGCGTATGCTCGGCAACGCTGACCATATATTCCCCAAGCTTATTCTTTGCTTTGTGGATACCGGGAGTGTCCAGAAAGATAATCTGCCCCCTCTCATCCGTATATACGGTCTGAATCCTGTTTCTTGTAGTCTGCGGTTTGTCGGACGTAATCGCGATTTTCTGTCCAATCAGATGGTTCATAAGCGTGGATTTTCCCACATTCGGCCGCCCTATTAATGTTACAAATCCTGATTTTAAATTATCCTGCATTCAAACTCCTTCAATTTTCCGGTTGCGAATGCTGCAGTTTTGCCATAAGCCGGACTGCAGCATCCAAACCGTTTTTTGTTTCTCTTCTGTATATAGTTTCGGGTAACGGTTCAATAACTCCATGTTACTATTCACAGCACCGCTGAAAAACGCGGTGCAGACTTAATTAAACAAATTCTTTATGCTGCCGAACAGCTCCTTATTTTCCTTGATTTTCTCTGAATTACCGACAACGCAAAAGCTTCCGGTAGACAAAATCGCTCTGATAATCTTCGCAAGTGCGCGGATATCCTCCGGCTGTGCGGCCAGCACCTGCCTTCTCTCCTCTGCCAGCATCTCATCCGTAATGCCGGAATACCAGGCCGATACCGCCTTGGCGCCTTTATACGGCGGCAGCAGAGGCGTATCCATGTCGCTGATGGTGCCTATTACATATTTTGTCATATCCCTCTCGTCCGCGTCAAACTGTTCCAGGTAATCTGCAACTCCTTCAAATACCTGATCCGTCTCTTTCAGATTCGGATCCCGGTAGGATACAAAATAACCTTCACCGGAACGGCCGGCGCTGTTCATGACTCCGTAAGCGCCTCCTTTAACCCTGACATTCAGCCAGAGATAATCGTAACCCAGGATAGGTTTCAAAACCCGCAGCGCTCCTGTATAGGCATAGCCGCTCTCTGCAAAGCTTCCGCACCTGGCCACATAATTGACCTGCGAGGAAGTCATAAAGCCCTCGTTCCGGTTCCCCTTTTCCCAAATAAACGGATATGACGGACCGCCTGTCTCAGGCAGCTTCTCTTTTAAAAGCTTCATGGCAGGCGCCAGATATCTGAATCCCTCGTCATCCGCCGTATAGCTTACCGTCATGTTATCCGCAGTGAAAAGGCGGCCCGCCGTCTCTTTTAATTTCTGCATCAGAACTGTTTTTCTGTCCTCAAAATTCCTTGCAAGATCCTCCAGGAACTGATAATAGGCAATTCCGCCCGTAATATCATTGAAGGCCGAGGTTGCCGAAAAGTAAGAGGTAGCTCTCGCCACAGCCGCAGAGTGTGCCGCAGAATTCAGCTTTGCCTGGCTTCTGGACTTCATCTCCGCCACAATCTCACTTAGACGTTTCTCGTCGTCAAGAATCGAATCCGCCAGCATCTCTCCGATCAGAGAAAAACCGAAATCCAGCTTTTCGTAAAGAACTCTGGCGCTGGCCGTGAATGCCCCGGTAAACTTTTCCGGTTCTTCCAGGTTCGGGAACGACGTCACGCTCAGGCTGATTCCGCCGCTGTTTAAATAGATTTCGCTGGCAAGATCACTGTAGGTATGCTCCTTTGTATTCACATAGCCCAGAACCGATTTCAAAAGGCCGACATACGGCAGATCCTCCGCCGGCACCCGGTTTGTATCAAACAGCACCTTCAGGTATCCGATTCCGGATGTGAACATATTATGAGCCAGAACCGTTGTATTATCAATCTCTTTTACTTCCAGGCAGAGCTTTTCCGGCTGTTCTTCAATGTCTTCCCGTTTCAGCAATGGGATTTTCTCAAGCTCCTCCTTCGGGGACGGGGTATCCTGGTACAGCTTAAGTTCTCTGGTTTTTTCAATCAGCGTCTTAATCTCTGTATCAGAGAGGCTCTTTTTATATTCAGCCAGCTTTTCCCTCAGCTTTTCATCTTCGATGGCCGTTAAGTTTCTCTTCGGACTGACCGTAATCACTGCCTCAAAGGGGTTATCCAGCAGGCAGGTCTTAATCAGATTCTCAAAGTAGCCCTCTTCCACCGCTTTTTTAAGGAATTCAAAAGTCTTTTCATACTCCAGATGCATCAGAGGATCACCGTCATAAAGCCAGCTGTCCATGCTCTGAAGGCCATACATCAGTCCCTTCGGCGCTGAGCCGAAATCAGCTTCCCTGTATCGGAATTCATAATAATTTATCCCGGCAAGGAGACTCTTCCTGTTGATTCCCTGATCCGCCAGCTTTCTGAGAGTCCCTTTGACGACAGCAAGAAATTCCCCCAGCTGTTCCCTGTCGGCATCCTTGGCTATGACGGAGAAGTAAGGCTGCAAAATGCCGTTTTCATAACCGCCAAGGATATCCTGGCCGATACCTGCTTTCACCAGTTCTTCCTTCAGCGGCGCTCCGGGCGCGTCTATCAGTGTATATTCCAGGATCTGAAATGCCATGTAATGGATCGGATCCAGGTCATCGCCCACTACTGTATTGACTGACAGGTAAGTCGCCTGCTCTTCCGGCTCCGTCTCTGTGATGGAATAGTAAATCTCACGCTCAACAGGCTTCTCGAATGGCTTCTGCATATGGATGGCGGAATCCACCGGCTGTCTGTCATACCGGCTTAAGTATTCTCTGTCCAGCCAGTCTAATTTTTCCGCCATGTCCATATCCCCATATAAATAGATAAAGCTGTTGGACGGATGATAATATCTGCGGTGGAAATCGAGAAACTGTTCATAGGTCAGGGATGGAATCGCATCCGGAGCCCCTCCCGACTCGTTGGAATAGCAGGTATCCGGGAAAAGAACATTTCTCGTATAGCGGTCCAGCACGCTCTCCGGCGAGGAAAACGCTCCCTTCATCTCATTGTAGACTACTCCGTTATAGACGAGAGGGCTTTCCTCCGACTCCAGCTCATAGTGCCATCCCTCCTGCATGAAGATTTTCTCCTCATTATAAATACCCGGATGAAGTACGGCATCCATATAGACGTTCATCAGGTTCTGGAAATCCTTGTCATTGCAGCTTGCCACCGGATATACCGTCTTATCCGGATATGTCATTGCATTTAAAAATGTATTGAGGGAGCCTTTTACCAGCTCTACAAACGGGTCCTTCACCGGAAACTTTTCCGAACCGCAGAGTACGCTGTGTTCCAGAATATGGGGAACTCCCGTGCTGTCGGACGGAGGAGTCCGGAATCCTATCGTAAACACCTTATTTTCGTCCTCATTAGAAAGCAGGAAAATCCTGGCGCCCGTTTTCTTATGCTCCAGGATTATTCCCTCCGAATTCAGTTCTTTTACATATTTTTCACTTATTACCTGATAGGCGTTTAATTCCTTCACTGTCATTCTCATCTTCCTTTTCCTGATTGGTTTATTTGTTCCTGTTCACACCATGCCAAAAAGCGGCATGCTGTAAACAATAACACGCTTCGCGATGCACAGAAACTGCATAAAACGCAGTTTCGCGCCGTGAAACTCGGGATTTTTGTGCAAAATGCGCACGAAAACACCTCGCGGAATACAACCTGTGAACAGTAACGTTTATTTTCACTGCTAACCGTTCAGATGAACAGTTTCTTCACTTTCTTACATTTTACCCATAAATTTATCTTTCAGTACAGCAAAACACTCTCTAACCCACATATGTATGGCCAAAACAGGATCTCCGGGAGCAGCTATGCCCGATATGTTGTAAATCCCCTGTTTCCTGGCTATGGATTTGGCCCGGAACACATGGTAATTGCTGGTCAGAACCGCAATTTTGACCGAGTCGGATCTTTCTTTGTAGCTGTCAAGCAGGCTTTCCCTGGCCTCCATCGCCTTATATTTTTCCTGATAATCAATTACCTTTTTGCTGAAAACAATGTTCTGCACCGTATTGACGGACTGTTCTTCCAGAAGCAGCTGGGACTCCGGTATGCCGTTATACTGAAGATAATCATACATGGCCTCAGCTTCGCTGATATCTTCGCCCTCCCCTTTTCCTCCGGAAAGCACCAGTACGGTATTCGGATTATTCTCCGCATATTCAAGCGCCTTGTCCAGCCTTTTCTTAAGAGAATTGCTCAGTTCGCTTCCCCTCACTTTGGCTCCCAGCACTATCACATATTCCGCCGCCCGGCGCGTGGAGGTGACAGCGCTCCATCCAATCAGCAGCTCCACCGCGACAAAAATGACAAGGCATGCTGTGCAGAATGTGGCAGTCGATACCACCAGCCACTGAGGCACAGACTGGGGATGCCGGTGGTAATAGTGCAGTCCCGCCGCCAGGAGTACGAAAAATATTGCCATTGTCGGCCATATCAGGGCAAATGAAGTCGACATGCCTGAATACAGCGCAATTACCCCATAATAAAGCAGACATAAAATTGCAGCACCTTCCAAAATCCATGTCATGGTTTTCCTCCTTCGTAGAGCGTGTCTTAATCTAGTCCGCCTCCATCTCACTTCTGCGGATAATATCGCCGCACTCTGCATCCGCCCCCAAATCCACATAGAGAACTTGTTTTGGGTGGGGTGCGCTCTCCACCGGATTTCCTTCCTCGTCGCAGATGGCCGCAACCTCATTCTCCAGATTCCGGCCGTCCGGTTTCATAATCTCCACCGTCTCGCCCACAGAGAACTTATTCTTCTGTTCTATGCGTACCAGGCCGTCCTCCCGTACTGCCTCCACCGTACCGAGATACGTATAGTTTTTCACATAAGTATTGCTGTCGTAAATCTGAGTCGTGGCATCCGGCTTGTGAAAATAGAATCCGGTCGTAAATTCACGGTACGTACATTTACCAATCTCCGATTTATACCACTCCATATTCTCTCTGTATAGCTCCGGACTTTTCAGATAGTCGTCGATTGCTTTTCTGTAGGTCCGTGCTACAGTCGCCACATAGAGGGCCGTCTTCATCCTGCCTTCGATCTTGAAGCTGTCTATGCCGGCATCAATCATTTCCGGAATATGTTCAATCATGCACAGGTCTTTGGAATTAAAGATATAGGTTCCGCGCTCATTCTCATACACCGGCATATATTCACCCGGCCTGGTCTCTTCCACCACCGAATATTTCCATCGGCACGGATGGGTGCAGGCCCCCTGGTTGGCATCCCTGCCCACAAAATAATTGCTTAGCAGGCAGCGGCCGGAATAGGAAATGCACATGGCGCCGTGGATGAAGCTCTCAATCTCCATGTCCTCCGGAATCTTCTCCCTGATTTCCTTAATCTCGGCGAGAGACAGCTCCCTGGCAGTCACCACCCGCTTTGCCCCCTGGCCGTACCAGAATAAATAAGTCCCGTAATTCGTATTGTTGGCCTGGGTACTGATATGAAGTTCCATATCCGGCAGGATTTTCTTTGCAATGGCAAACACACCGGGATCTGATATAATCAGGGCATCCGGCTTTACCTCCTTAAGCTCTTCAAAATACTGTTCCACCCCGGGAAGATCGTCATTGTGAGCCAGAATATTTGCCGTTATATAAACTTTGACACCTCTTTCGTGTGCAAAAGCAATTCCCTCTTTAATTTCCTCGTTTGTAAAATTCTTTGCCTTCGCCCTCAGCCCAAACGCCTCTCCGCCCAGGTAAACGGCGTCGGCTCCGTATATCACCGCAGTCTTCAATACATCCAGACTCCCGGCAGGGATTAAAAGCTCCAGTTTTCTCATAATTCAGCTCCTCATTTCTTTACACTGATTGTAACACCGTCCCCAATGGGGATTATGGATGTCTCAAATTCCTCCATATGGGTGAGGGTATACAGATACTCTCTCATCCTTGCATGGATTGTCCTGTTTCTCCGCTCCACCGCATAGCGGGACTCGATAATATCGCCGTCCTGCAGTACATTGTCCGATACCAGGACTCCGCCCTTTGGAAGCAGCCTCAGCATGACCGGCAGCCAGTGGAGATATTGTCCCTTGGCCGCATCCATGAATATAAAATCATAAGGGCCGGAAAGTGATCCCAGAATTTCTTCTGCATCACCTTCCAGTAAGGTGATCCGCTCCTCTTCCCCTGCCCTTATAAAATTTTCTTTTGCTATCGGAATACGCTTTTCGTATTTTTCTATTGTCGTTATATGACAGTTTTCCGGCATTACACGGCTCATTAAAAGAGCGGAATAGCCTACCGCCGTACCCACTTCCAGTATTCTCTCCGGCCGCTTCATCGCAACAAGAGTCTTTAACAGAGCCGATGTCTCTTTCCTGATAATCGGAACATAAGAAGAAACAGCCTCCTCTTCCACTTCATCGCAGAGACTGCCGTTTCCCCTATCTAAAGAATTGATGTATGCGGTTATCCTCTCATTTACTATCATGATACATAAGCTCCATCTTCATCGGCCGCCCCGTCTTCCCGGGATGCACCGTTTTCACCGGTGGTTTCACCGCTTTCGTCACTGCCGATATTCTCAGCGCTGCTGCCGGCCGTACCGCTCTCCCCGCTGCTCCCGGAAGAGGTACTGGCAGCGGCGCTGCTTTCAGCAGCTTTCTTACGCTCTATACCGCTCTCATCAATCGCTTTCATCATATCTCTGGATGTCATCGACGTATTCAGCGTATAGGTCCCCGAATACACTTCATAATCAAAAAATTTAGCCTGGATAATAAATATCAGTTTATTATTAATCAGCCCGCTTTTCTCCAGCTCTTCGGCAACCTCGGACAGTGATTCACCATTCCTGATAGTGAATTCTTTGTCGGTTCCCGGCGCCTCAGCTACGGCCGTAGGCGAAAAGACTTCATGTCCCAGACTGTAGCCTCTCGTAATTCCCTCATACAGAAGAAAAAATACAAGGGCATAGAATAACAGCCTGACGGACATGCTGATTATTGTAGTCGTTATCCTGTTGATTTCTCTGGTTGTCCGGCTCATATGCAGTAACTCCTGTCTGGTACATTAGCGGTGTAAACACGTTACTATTCACAGCGCCGCCAAAAAACGCGGTTCTGCAAATAGTAACGCCGACACTGCTTCACACTGTATAACACGCAGCTTTTATCTACACTTCCATAATAATCGGCAGAATCATCGGATTTCTCTTCATCTTCTTCCAAAGGAAATCGCTTAAGCTGTCCCTGATAATATTCTTAATCTTGCCCCAGTCGCTGACATGGCGCCTCAGGCAGTCCTGTACCGCCGCGTCTACAATCTTCTGGGCCTCGTCCATCAAATCCTCTGATTCCCTGACATAGACAAATCCCCTTGAGACAATGTCCGGTCCTGCCATAAGCTGGTTGCTGTATTTTTCAAGAGTAAGCACAACGATGATAATACCGTTCTGCGCCAGGTTCTGACGGTCACGCAGGACAATATTGCCCACGTCGCCAATTCCGAGACCGTCAACCAGTATCCCTCCGGCCTGTACATGATCGGCAATTTTGTAGCCCTCATCGCCAATCTCCACCACATCGCCCGAAGACATGATAATTACATTTTCCTTCGGAATTCCCATGGATTCGGCCAGTCCCTTCTGCGCCATCAGGTGGCGGTACTCGCCGTGTACCGGAATTGCGTATTTAGGACGTATCAGGGAATACATCAGCTTGATTTCTTCCTGGCAGGCATGTCCCGATACATGGGTATCCTGGAAAATCACCTCAGCTCCCTTCATGGAAAGCTCATTGATTACCTTGGACACTGCCTTTTCATTACCCGGAATCGGTGTTGAACTTAATATTACCACATCTCCCGGCATAATGGATACTTTTTTATGAAGACTTGCCGCCATTCTGGATAATGCCGCCATAGATTCACCCTGGCTGCCCGTCGTGATCAATACCGTGTCTTCTTTCTTATAATTTTTCAGATGCTCTATATCAATCAGCGTTCCTTCCGGAATATTGATATATCCCAGTTCACTGGCCGTTCCGATGACATTGACCATGCTTCGGCCTTCCACAACTACTTTTCTTCCGTATTTGTAAGCCGAATTGATAATCTGCTGTACACGGTCCACATTCGAGGCAAAGGTAGCCACAAGAATCCGGTTGTTCTTATGCTCGGCAAAAATGGAATCAAAGGTCCGTCCCACCGTCCGTTCAGACATCGTAAATCCAGGCCTGATGGCATTGGTACTGTCACACATAAGGGCCAGCACACCTTTTTTGCCAAGCTCTGCAAACCGCTGAAGATCGGCCGGCTCACCGAATACCGGCGTGTAGTCAATTTTAAAGTCTCCCGTGTGGAGAATAATGCCTGCCGGCGTAAAAATAGCCAGGGCAGATGCGTCCGCGATACTGTGGTTTGTCTTTACAAATTCGATCCTAAAGCAGCCCAGATTAATTGACTGGCCGTGTTTTACCACCTTGCGCTTGATCGTCTTTGTCATGTTGTGTTCTTTTAATTTATTGTCAATCAGCCCGATTGTCAGCTTTGTTCCGTATACCGGGGCCGGGATGTCCTTCAGGACGTATGGCAGGGCTCCGATGTGATCCTCATGTCCGTGAGTGATTACAAAGCCTTTAACTTTGCTGATATTATTCTTTAAATAGGTCACGTCCGGGATTACCAGATCGATTCCCAGCATGTCGTCGCTGGGGAATGCCAGACCGCAGTCCACGACAATAATACTGTCTTCATATTCAAAGGCAGTCATGTTCATACCGATCTGTTCCAGCCCTCCGAGCGGAATGATCTTTACCTTATTATGTTTATTCTCTTGTTTCAAAGATTGCACCTCCGTATGTCTTTATTTTCCGTTTCATTATTTTTCGATTTCAACTCCCAGATCACTCATAAGCTCTTCAAAAATTTTGGACATATAATCAAGCTCACCGTCATCGTCCACAAATTCATAAGATGCTTCCGGGTCTTCCGGTTTTGATTTATCCCGCAAAAGATAGCAGTCGCCGTCTTCTTCTTTCGAATCGCTCACTAAAAGATAGGTTTCCCCATTCATCTTAGTCTCTTCCAGTACATAAAAGCTGACAGTTTCTCCGTCATCTGTCTGAAGCGTAATCATATCATCACTATTTTCCATGATTTTGTCAAACGTATCCATCCTGTTCTTCCTTTCCTGCCCGCAGGCGCCGGACTCCCGGCCGCCTGCCGCACTACTTCTCCGGCTGCGTATTTACCTTGCTGATAGCCAATGAGTCCAGATAGACCTGCAAAATAAGGGAAGCGGCAACTTTATCAATCACTGCTTTCCTGTTCTCGCGGCGCACTCCGCTTTCTATTAAAATCTGCTCTGCAGCAGTCGTAGTCAAACGTTCGTCCCATAAAATCACAGACAGACCGGTGCGGCGCTCCAGCATCTCTTTGAATGCAAGAGTCTTCTCCACACGCTCTCCTGATGTGTTATTCATATTCTTAGGATACCCTAAAACTATCGTTTCAATCTGATATTCCCGAATCAATTCTTCAATCCGCGCACAGGTACGGCGCAGTTTGTTCTCATCCTCCCGGGTGATTGTCTCAAGTCCCTGGGCCGTAAAGCCCAGCGGATCACTGACCGCCACCCCGGTCGTCTTGGAACCAAAATCCAGTCCAAGTACTCTCATAAGCTGTTTTACCCATAACAAAACAAGCTGGCATATTGCCAACTGTCCTGCCTCTCTTATCATTCTTACGCTGTCGTATACTCCGGAATCCTGTTATTGTCCATTCTGAAAAGTCTGCGCCGCGCACATTTCCCCGCGCCGCACTGCAAAAAATCCTGTATCGCCCAAAACCTTCCGCCAGGGGTTGTCCCCTGCCGCTTGATTATTTCAGTTTTGTCTCCACATAAACTTTCATCAGTTCTTCCAGAATCTCATCACGCTCAACCTTCATAATCAGGCTTCTGGCGCTCTTGTGGCTGGTAATATATGTTGGATCTCCAGACATAATATATCCCACCATCTGATTGATAGGGTTGTACCCCTTCTCAGTCAGAGCAACATAAACCTGCTCTAAAACCTGGCTTACTTCCAGCTTCTTCTCTTCCTGTACTGCTTTAAAAAATTGTGTATTACTGATATCGCCCATGATCTTATTCACGTCCTTTAAACTACTCTCATCTATTCTACCCTAAAAACCAATATTCGGCAAGGGAAATTTTCACGATACCAAATGGAGATTTAGTTAAGCAGGTGAGGACGCC
>NZ_KE992968.1:0-9249 GCF_000466485.1 [Clostridium] symbiosum ATCC 14940
CAGAGCGGGAGCGTGCTCCGCAGACTTTATCTTCTCCCGCAGCCCCAACTCACAACAATCTTCCCCGGGACGAAAGACTCATATACACACCCCACCACCCCGTCCGCTGGCCGTACCGGCGGCGTCCTCACCTGCTTAACTAAATAGTTACCCGCACCAATTTTAATTAAAAAAGAGTCAAGGGAGGAAAAGTGATTGCCAAATGCAGGAAAGAGCATATATAATATAGAGGACAGGAAGCGGCACAACCGGCCGTATTCCTACAGGGAAACGAAGGATGGTACAGGCTATGGAAAGAGGATTTACACTTTCACAGAATATCGCGGATAAGATAAAAACTAAGATTATGACAGGTGAATTTGCATTGGGATCCAAACTTCCCAACGAGAATGAGCTGATGGATGATTTGAATGTGAGCCGGACTACGATAAGGGAAGCAGTAAAGATACTGATATCCAAAAACATCCTCTATATCGAGCGGGGGAAGGGAACTTATGTTGCCGCCATACCGGGGCTTGCGGATGATCCCTATGGGTTTGAGTTTATACCGGAGGAAAAGCTGATTCCGGATCTCTGTGAAACGAGAAGCGTAATCGAGCCGGAGGTCTGTTATCTGGCCGCACAACGGGCGACGAGAAGACAGCTTAGTGAGATGGAGGCAATTCTCAGAAAGATGAATGAGATCATGTATGAGCTGAAAATGGATGAGAGCGATCAGCGCATGATCGATCAGCTGGCAGACTGTGAGATGGAATTCCACTCCCTGGTCTACTGTATGACCGGAAACATAGTGATTGAGAGGATGCTTCCCACAATTAAAAAGGCCATTGCATTGAACTATACGACGAATGTATACCGCCGTTCCTTTGAGCTTACCGTAACTCAGAATCTTCATATTGATTTGTTTCATGCCCTCCAGGCCGGTGATGCCGACAGAGCGCGGGAGATAGGCAGGGAGCATATGAAAACGATGCAGGAAAAAACAGGGCAGAGGAGATAAACAGATGCAAAATTAATCTGATTTTGTTATTGACAGAGGTATGACGTCGTGTTACACTGAAATTACCAAATTATGTGTAATTTCAGTGTATTTTTTTTATTATATAACATCATACGTCATACCACTTAAAGAGGCAGCATTCTCCATAGAAGGGAATTGTGATATGGGGCTGAGAAGATGTCTGTTTCAAATAAAAAGGAGGAAGAAAGATGAAAAGATTCGTAGCATTAACAGTGGCCGGGGCGCTGACACTTGCTTCGTTGGCGGGGTGCCAGAAAGCAAGTACGGCAGAGAAGCAGCCGGCAGGGGGAGAAACGACAGAGAGCCAGGCAGAAAATGGGGGGAATGAGAAAAAGAGTACGGACGCGAAGCTGTTAAAAACCAGCATGCCGACAGCCTGGGATGAGACACATGGTTATACCCAGGCGTTGATCGCCATGAATGCATATCTTGACGAGGCCTCAGGAGGCAGGCTCCAGCTGGATATCTATGCTGGCGGTCAGTTAGGGGACGAGGTGTCGGTATTCGAGAGTATGCAGATGGGAACGATAGACTGCGCCGTATTCAATGCAGCCTCCCTGTCTAATTTTACGCATGTGCTGGAGGCCTTTGATTTGCCCTATATGTGGGTGGATGATACCGGCGTGGTCAATACAAAACTGCAAAATACTGTGGTCAGCTCAGATTTTGCAAAGGGATACCTTGATAAGGTGTACGCTGAGACTTCGGTAAAGCCGGTTGGCTTTTTGTATAATGCATCACGTGATTTCTTCCTGAAAAAAGAGTTGAAGAGTCTGGCCGATGCCCCGAGTATCAAGCTCCGCTCCATGACGGCGCAGATGCATCTTGATATGTATACCGCTATGGGGTTTGTGGCAACGCCTTTGGGATACAGTGAGGTATATAATGCCATGCAGACAGGCGTTGTGGACGGTTTTGAAGATACGGCATGTTCCACCATTACCTCAGGAACCTACGAAACGGCAAAATACGTTGTCAAATCCGGTCATGCGACCGCTTCCCCTCTGTTTGTGTGCAGCGGCATAACATGGGACGGACTGTCGCAGGAGGAAAAAGACTGGCTGACGGAGGCGGTCGAAAAGGGACGTCAGGCCTGCTATGATACTTTTGAAACTGCGCAGGAAAATGCATACAAAACATTTGAAGAAAAGGGACTTCAGGTGTCTGTCATCGATCATGATGCCGCTGTGGCAGCGTGCCGGCCGGTAATTGACAAGTATTGTGAAAATGAAGACAGTAAAGCAATTTATGATTATGTTATGAAAGTACGTGAAGAGCTTGGAATCCCGAATAACTAAGCAGGATCATGTTTGTAAAATGTTCTGGAAAGGCTGCTTTGACAGTGCGGCGCTTCTCCCGCCTGTCTGTGCCGGCCCTTGCTGCTTACTATTTTTGGAAATGGAGAAAGTATGGCAAAAAAAGTGATTTATATGCTGGATCGTTTTAACGATCGCCTGATATGGGCGGTCAAATATTTTCTTTGCGCAGTTTTGACACTTCAGGTATGCCTGATCTTTGTCTCCGTGGTGATGCGGTATTTTCTCAACCGTCCTCTTTCATGGAGTGATGAGATGGCGACATTTATGCTGGTGTATGTGACGTTTCTGGGAACCTACGTGGCATCCAACACCGGTCATCTGGCGAAAGTTGAGCTTTTTATTTCCCTGTTTAAAGGGCCGCTCCATACGGCTGCCAAAATTCTGTCACGTATTTTTTCCGCAGGCTTGGTTGGCTGGATCGGATTTTACGGAACGAAAATGTATTTTTCCAACATTATTCAGAACCAGGTCAGTTCCGCCATGCAGATTCCGATGCGGTTTGTCTGGTGGATCCTGCCGGTGACAATGTGGCTGCTGCTTTTTTCGGAAGTGCTGGGATTTCTGCATATATTTATTCCCAGAAGTGACGGAAATGAATATGCGCGGCTGGATTAGAGAGGGGTGACGGTATGATAATGATAATTATGTTTGTGGTCACTCTGCTTCTGGGTGTTCCGATTGCATATGTACTGGGGCTGGTAGGTGCGGCCGGGCTGATTACCATGGGACCGAATTATTTTCCGGCGGTGGCGCAGAAATTGTTTTCCTCCGCCAATTCTTATAACCTTATGGCGATTCCGATGTTTATCCTGGCCGGGGAACTGATGGGACTTTCCGGGGACGTGACACGTCTGATGGACTTCTGCCGGGCGCTTGTGGGGAGGGTGAAAGGCGGCATTGCCTATGTCTGCACGATTGTGGGACTGCTTCTTGGAGGAATTCTCGGCATGGCCAATGCGGAGGCGGCCCTTCTATCCTCAACCATTTATCCGGAAATGAGAAAGGACGGATATGAAGATGACTTTGCAGCCTGTTTTATTGCCTCCGTATCGGTGGTCGGTCCGCTTATCCCGCCGGGGCTCCTGTATGTGATTTATGGTGTTTCCAGCGGTACACCGATTGCCTATCTGTTCGAGGCAGGCGTGGTGCCCGGAATTATGGTCGGTCTGGCTCTGGCTCTGGTGATTTTTATCCTGTCGAGGAATCCGGGCCGCAAATGGGTGATTCACGACTGGCAGGGCTGGAGGCATGTATGGAGTAAGCTTAAATCAGCCGCTTTTTCAATTGTGGCGCCTTTTTTAACCTTTGTCAGCATCGCGGCGGGAGTAGCGACGGCGACGGAATCGGCGTCGCTGATTATTATGGTGGTGACGCTCGTCGGAATCTTTATCTACAAAAAGATTAAACTGAAAGCCTTAATTCCGATGATAATCCGGTCGGCCGTAATGAGCGGAGCGATACTGATTATCGCAGCGATGGCAGGTGTTATGGGTTGGGCTCTGGCGATAGAACAGATACCCACAATCATCTGTAATTTCATGCTTTCCCTGACCGATAACGGACTGATTGCCATGCTGCTCATACAGGTTTTCCTGCTGATGGTCGGGATGTTTATGGACGCATCACCGGCAGTTTTAATTCTGGTGCCGGTGTTCCTGCCAATCATGCAGGCATACGGCTATGATTTTGTTCATTTCGGCCTGCTGATGTGCTTTAACCTGACCATCGGTGTTCTCACGCCGCCGGTCGGCACCTGCCTTTACACGACGGCAATGGCCACAAAGGTGCCGGTGGATCGGATGGTAAAAGGAATCTGGCCATGGATTGGCGTTCTTGTGGTATGTCTTTTAATATGCACCTACTGCCCGGATCTGGTATTGGCAATCCCGCGCCTGTTGGGTTATACAGGTTAATATAAATATGAACGGAGGTTTAATATGATTCAAAACAATGCGAAAATCAATGACACCTTATCGAAGGAAATCAGAAAGGCGAATGAGACCAGAGGGATGTGGTATTACCAGCTGGTGAAGGCAGCCGGGCGGTACGGTCTGGATGAGGAGGCCTATGCCCGCAGCGCTATCCGCAAATTAGGGAATCTCTACCGAAAGAATTATCCTGATACGGACAGCATTTCCCAGTTTATGGGCGCGTTCATGAATGATCAGACGATAAAGCAATTCCATGCAAAACTGGTCTCGATGACGGATGAAGAGGCCATTGTCCATTTCCATTACTGCCCGATGTGCGGGGCCTGGACAAAGCTCACCGAGGATGAAAAGGAAATCGGCTTAATCTGCGACTGTGCGATGGATGTGGACCGCGGCGTATTTGATTTGTATGATCATATCGGTTTCAAGTTAGAGCGCGCGATCGGAATGGGAGACGGCGTCTGTGAGCTTCATTTTGTAAAAAAGTAAGGGGGAAGTAAGATGATAAAGAATGAACCGAAAAAATATGTGGGTGACTATAATGTGGATGCAGTGCGGGATGCCTATGAAAACCGGGGAAGATGGTATTATTTTCTCGTGAAGGAGGGACTTGAGCAGGGACTTCCCCTGGAGTTTGCCAGGGATGCCATGCATGAGGCAGGATTATTCCTCGGGAAAAGCAGGTTTAACGGAATTGACAATCTGAAGGATTTTGCGGACGAGTTTATGACCTATGGGGTTGAAAAGGTCAACGAAGGAGAGGTTGTGAAGCTTTCGGAGGAAGAATTTGAGGTGGATTTGGGGTATTGTCCGCTGGTCAACGCCTGGCAAAAGCTTGAGCAGGATGAAAAATTTCTGGCGGATATCTGTGACATCTGTATGGAGATGGATCGCGGCATCGCGGAGAGCCTTGGTATGTCCATGGACTTAAAGGCCACGATTGCATCAGGCTGCGGGAAATGTACCATGTGTTTTAAGAAATAAGACCATGAAGGAGCGGCGGAAAAGATGAAAGCATTGCTTGAATGGATCAGGAAAGACATGAAACCGGCTCTTGGGGTAACGGAACCTGCTGCCATAGCTCTGGCCTGTGCGGCCGCCAGAGCTATGACGGAGGAACCGGCAGAATGTCTTCTGGTGAGAGAAAATTCCGGTATCTATAAAAATGCATTTACCTGTGGAATCCCTGGCACGGATAAGATTGGGAATGAATTTGCGGCTGCCTTGGGCTGTGTGGCGGGAGATAAGGAAAAAGGCCTTCTGGTGCTGGAGGAGATATCAGATGCAGATGTGGAAGCCGCAAAGCGGTTTATCGAGGATGGAAAGGTAAAGGTAGAAGTCTCACAGATCAGCTCTGAATTGTTTATTTATGCATGTGTCCGGACGGAGCATGACTGCTGTGAAGCTGAGATCAGGGGACAGCATACGAATATATGCCGGCTTGTAAAAAACGGACGGGTGCTTCTGGAAAAAAAGACCCGGGAGCTGGAAGAAACGGCCCGGCCGGGTTCGCTTACGGACTATACAATGGAAGAGTTCTTCAGGTTTGCGAAAGAGACCCCGGTCGAGGACCTTTATTTTATCAGGGAGGCGTACAGGGTGAACCTGGAGCTTGCTAAAGCAGCACTCACCTCCGAGCGGTGTACGCTGACTAAAAGTCTTCTGGCCTTTAACGGGGGGACGGATGTTTCCGGCGATTTAAGAGCGACAGCCCGTTTCTTTGCAGGAGCGGCCTCTGAAGCGCGGGTTCTGGGCCTTGATAAGCCGGCGATGAGCATTACAGGAAGCGGGAATCATGGGATCATCTGTACGATGCCTTTGTATGCAATGTACCGGGTGGAACACCATTCCGAGGAAAGCCTGCTGCGGGCTACGGTTTTGAGCTATCTGATTACAATGTATATGAAGGAATACTCCGGGAAACTATCTGCTTTCTGCGGATGTGCAGTTGCAGCCGGAACGGGAATGGCCTGCGCTATGACGTTTATGAGAGGAGGCGGTTTCGAAGAGGTTTTGGCGACACTTAACAATATGGCGGCATCCATTGTGGGGATGATCTGTACCGGAGGCAATCATGCCTGCTGTATGAAGGTTCTGGCGGCAGTGGATACGGCTGTGACATCGACGGAACTGGCATTGTCAGGAAAATGCATCTCCCCGGAGCATGGCGTGGCGGATGTATGTCCGGAGAAAACAATGCAGAATATCGGACTGATAGCGTACCCGGGCATGACAGAGACTGAACGTGTAATTTTAGAAATAATGCAGAATAAGAAGGGGGGAGCCAAAGGACATGAAGAAACTGATTAATAATCCGGACCGGGTAGTCACAGAGATGCTGCAGGGACTGTGTGAGGCAGAACCGGAGCTTGTCTATGCCGGGGAAGGAATTGAGGTTGTCAGCAGAAGGGAAAAAACACCGGGCAAGGTAGGCCTGGTCAGCGGAGGCGGCAGCGGTCATGAGCCGGCACATGCCGGCTATGTGGGAAAAGGAATGCTGGATGCGGCGGTGGCCGGGAATGTTTTCGCATCGCCAAGCCCCGACCGGATTCTGGAAGGAATTCATGCGGCGGACGGCGGAGCCGGTGTCCTTCTGATTATAAAAAATTATTCGGGTGATATAATGAACTTCCAGATGGCGGCAGAGCTGGCGCAGATGGAGGGCATCCGGACAGAATGCGTGGTGGTGAAGGACGACGTTGCGGTTCCGGACAGCACCTATTCTGCCGGGCGCCGGGGAATAGCCGGGACTGTGCTGGTTCACAAAATTGCCGGAGCAGCCGCAGAGTCGGGAAAGAATCTGGACGAGGTCAAAAGGATTGCCGAAAAGGTGATTGTAAATCTCCGGTCAATGGGGATGGCGATGTCGCCCTGTATCCTGCCGGCGGTGGGAAAACCGGGCTTTTCCCTGGGAGAGACAGAGGTGGAAATCGGCATGGGCATCCACGGGGAACCGGGAATCTGCCGGGAGGACCTGACACCGGCCGCAGAGACGGCAAAGACGCTTCTGTCCCGGATTCTGGAGGATTTTGACTACAGCAAAAGTGAGACGGCCATGCTGGTGAACGGTCTCGGAGGAACGCCGCTTATGGAACTGTATATAATGAGCCGGGAGCTTACACGGATCCTCAGGGAAAAAGGCATTACCGCAGTCCGCACCATAGTGGGAAATTATATGACATCACTTGAGATGGCCGGCTGTTCGGTCACACTTTTGAAGCTGGATGAGGAACTGAAGGCGCTTCTGGCGGCGCCGGCCGATACACCGGCTTTTAAATGCTGCGACGGGAGGGCGGAAAGATGATTATAACATCGGATGATTATGTGGCTTACCTGAACCGGGCGGCGGCGGTAATACGCGACAGCAAGGATTATATCAGCGGCCTGGACGCGGCAACAGGGGACGGGGATCACTGGGCAAACCTTAATCTGGGTTTTGAGGCGATCATTCTGGCCGGGGAAAAATTAAGGAAACTTCCAATAGATGAAGTGTTCAAACAGATTGGCATGCTGATGATGAGCCGGGTTGGAGGAAGCTCGGGCATTCTTTACGGAGGCGCGTACCTGGCGGCGGCTAAAGCTGTGGCGGGGAGGGAATCACTGGATGCAAAAGGGCTCTGTCTGGCGCTTTCGGCCATGGTGGAGGATATGATGAGCCGCGGAAAAGCGGAGCCGGGATTTAAGACCATGATCGATTCCCTGTATCCGGCCGTGGAGGCATTCAGGCTTGCACTGGATGCGGGGGAAAATGACAGGACGGTACTTGAGCGTGTCAAAAATGCAGCAAAAGACGGGGCAGAGAGTACGAGGCAGATGGAAGCCAGAAAAGGCCGGGCCAGCTATATGCTTTCAAAAGGACAGGGGCATCTGGATCCGGGGGCGGTCACCATGTCCTACCAGCTCTGTTGTCTTTGTGACTATTTGATGGAACGGTAAGAAAAGCTTTGCGGCGTGTCATACACAGTCTTTTGAAAAAATCCCGAGTCATACATTATTTAAGCGCTGTATAAATTATAGTAACACGTTTTATGCAGGTGCGGCCATGCAGCAGTTTATAGTGGAAGTGATGAATTCATTCGGATACATCGGTATATTTTTACTGATTCTGGTAGAAAATCTGTTTCCTCCGATCCCCTCGGAGGTGATTCTGACATTTGGCGGTTTTATGACTACTTATACGGCAATGAATGTTCCCGGCGTTATTGCGGCATCCACGGCAGGCTCGGTGTTCGGAGCCGTGATTCTTTATTATGCCGGCCGTCTGATACCGAAGGATGTCCTGAAAAATTTGCTGGAAGGAAAGGTTGGAAAACGCCTACATTTTGAAACGGAGGATGTACACGACGCGGAGGGCTGGTTTGACAACAAGGGTAAAAGCACTGTTTTCTTCTGCCGCTGCGTACCGATTATCAGAAGTCTGATATCGATACCGGCCGGCATGGCCAGGATGAAGATGGTTCCGTTCCTGCTCCTGACTTTTGCCGGGAGCCTTGTGTGGAATACGGTTCTGGTGACGGCCGGAGCCGCCGCCGGCGCGTCTTGGGGGAAGATTCTGGATGTGCTGAATACATATTCTAATATTACGGTGATTGTTGTGGGGATTGCCGCGCTGATTGGCAGTACGGTTTATTTCAGCAGAAGGAAAGAAGAGGAGCATTAGTCTGAACCAATGTTATGATACCAGGGTCAAAAGGTTGGAAATCTGATGCAAGCTTGCTTGCATGAAGATTTTTAATCTTGGGACCCGCCAAAAACATGAGTAAGAAGCCATTTTTCGCAGAAAAATGAGCGGATTGCGAATGTTTTTGAGGATTGTGAGAGCACGCAGTGCGGAGCAATCCGGTTTCAAAGGGGGCAAAAGACCTTTTGACCCCAACATCATGTTATTTAGTTAGGCAGGTGATGACGCCGCCGGAACGGACCATGTCCGGTGCCACGAAAACATCCGCCTGAGTCTTCCGTCCCTGGCGAAAATCTG
>NZ_KE992968.1:9349-37382 GCF_000466485.1 [Clostridium] symbiosum ATCC 14940
CGGGGACGGAAGACTCAGCCATCCCCCTCACCACGCCGGACATGGTCCGTTTCGGACGCGTCCTCCACACCTCAGTTAAATCTCCAATCATGATGACTCGGGGAATAAACCGCGCAAAATTGGGAACGTTTTTAATATGGAAAAATTAGATCCCAGATTGGCGGCAATCATATTTTTGTTATATATACGGTATCTTCCAGGTATGCTGTGGGAGAGAATGAGAGTTTTGCATATTCGCGATAAAAAGAAAGAAAATGAGGACAGCGGTAATTTTTTTGATGGAAGACGGTAATCGGAGCGCGGAGCGTGCAGGTTACCGTTAAAGTCTGTCAATGGTTATATAATAATTTGTATAACTCTTTTCAATTTAAGCAGGAATGTGGATGAATCCTGAGCCTTCCTGTATAATTTTCCTATATGGACCGGTATGCCGCGGGCAGTCCGGCTGGCGGGAAAACGATACGTTTTCTACGAATAAAAGCGGAGGGTACAGGAATGAATTCATTTGAAAATGCGGTAAATGCTACATACTTGATTGTCCGGTGCGGTAAGCAGCGGTACGGAATACCTCTAAAAAACGTTGTGCATGTCATCCCGGTGCAGAAAATCAGAAAAGCGCCGGAGCTGCCGGCCTATGTGCTTGGAAAAACAATTCATGAGGGAGCTTCCGTCCCGGTAATTGACTTACGGCTCAGGATGAATGTTGAGGCGGCGCCGTTTGACGATGATACCTGCATTGTGATTCTGCATGTACAGGGGGAAAATGCAGGTCTGCTTGTAGATTCGTCAGAAGATATACGGGAGCTTACAAAAAAAGATAAGGGCCCGGAGGAAGTGTCCGGTTCCGGACTGATACTCTGTAATTATCTCAAAGAGGGAATGGAGATTGCAGTTCTCGATGTGAAGAAGGCAATCGAGATGTAATAGTGCGTTTGAAGATTGAATAAGGGATTTTATTGACAAGCGGATGGGCAGGAATTATAGTTGGATTAAGTTGCATTCGGATAAGAACATTTGGAATGTTTTTATCCGATTATCAGAATCCATTTTCAGAAAAGAGACTGCCATGAATCATAACACTCAAATTAACACCCGAATCAAACTCGAAAATATTGTCATTCTTTTTATTGTGCTGGCATCGCTGGCTCTGCTGATTCTAAGTTTTCTGCCCTCCCTGCCGGTCTCGGCGGCTGTACGCGTTTCCCTTGAGATGGGAAAAATGGTGCAGAGGGCCTTTTCCATTGTCCTTCTTGCAGTATCCCTGCAGCTGATGAAGCGCAGGAGGGCGGCGTGGTACATAACCATATTCATACTGCTTTTAAATTTTATCCGAGGCTTTTCCGAGTTCCGCCATCCGGCCCGTCTTGTGATTATGGCCGTCGATTTGGTTCTGCTTATCATATTTGTCTGTTTCAGGGAGGATTTCTGCTGTCCTTCCTCAAAACGCTCGAAAAAGGCGGCCGCCGTGTTTCTGCTCCTGTCCCTGGCAGGCATTGCAGCCAATGCGGGGCTTAGCTATCATTATATGAAATTAGGATCTCCGGATAACGCAGGTTCCCTCTGGGACAGCCTGGTGAGCGGTACCGGAATGATTTTTGGAATGGGAGACGGTCTGCAGGGAATGTACGGCAAAACAAAATATGAGATGGCAATTTTCTGGTTCAGCTGGGGATGCATCCTGGCGGCCGTCACCTATGCGGCCAAACCGTGGTTCCAGTCACGCAGAAGCGGAAAATCAGATATCCAGCATGCCAGGACACTCCTTGGCCTGTACAGCCAGAATCCCTGTTCCTATCTGGCTTTGGAGGATGATAAATATCTTTACTTCGGCTCCGGGAGGGATGGCGTGATCCCATATGGTACGGTTGGGGAGACGGTCATCGTGAACGGGGATCCCGTATGCGCAGATGAAGACTTCCCTGCTCTTTTAGAAGAATTTAAGGAGTTCTGCCAAAAGAGCGCCCATAAGCTGTTCTTTCTCAGCGTAACGGACCATTTTCTGGAGGAATACAGGAAACAGGGATTTGGCTGCGTAAAATGCGGTGAGGAAGCCAGATTCCGGCTTTCCGAATATGAGCTGAGCGGAAAAAAGGGCGCAAAGATGCGCATGAATCTTAACCACGCCGCAAAAGCCGGTGTTACGGTACAGGAATACAGGGTGCTGGAACAGAGGGATCCGGTAATTGAACAGGAATTTGAGCGGATTACACAGGAATGGCTGCAGGAGAAGAAAAGCTCCCTGCTGAAATTTACGCTGGGGTCGGTGGGTCTTGATGAGCCCATGGATAAGCGGTATTTTTATGCATTGGATGCTTCCGGGAAAATGGCTGCCTTTATTGTATTTGTCCCGTTTTTAGGAAAAAAAGGATATATGGCAGATGTGACAAGACATGGAAAAGAGGCGCCCGGCGGTGTGATGGAAACAATCATCTATCAGGCATTTCAGATTTTTTGCCAGGAGGGTGTGGAATACGGCAGCCTGGGAGTGGCGCCGCTGGCCGGGCTTGAGGAGAACAGTTCCAACATGGTGGAGAGGCTGCTGCGGTTCGTATACGATCATCTGAATGACTGTTATGGTTTCCGGGATTTATACAGGGCCAAGGAAAAGTACAGTCCCACCGAATGGGTTCCTTCCTATTACGTATATCTTCCAAGGATTCCGACTCCGGATATGTTCTATGCGGTGGCAAGAATACAGAATCCCCGTGGGATGTGGGATTACGCCGTTGCGTTCGTGAAGGGGAGGTTTAAGAAAAAAGAGGCACATCAATGAGCAAGGTTATTTAGAAAATTTTCATATAATGCAAAACCTGAAGTGATTTCCCCGGCGGAAGCGTTTTAAGGAGTGAGGGAGAAGGAAGAGGCGGGCAGAAGGAAAGGAGAGCTTTATATGGGATGTCTGGGCAATATATTATGGTTTCTTTTCGGCGGCGCCATCAGCGGCTTAAGCTGGTGTCTGACGGGCTGCCTCTGGTGCATTACGATCGTCGGGATTCCGGTAGGCGTGCAGTGTTTTAAACTGGCATCACTCAGCTTCTTTCCCTTCGGGAAGGAAGTGATCTACGGCGGAGGCGCCGGCTCACTCATATTGAATATTATCTGGCTTGTGGTGTCGGGCCTGCCGCTGGCGCTGGAACATCTTGCAATCGGGATTGTTTTATGTGTCACCATAATCGGGATCCCGTTTGGGCTGCAGCAGTTTAAGCTGGCGAAATTGGCTTTGATGCCTTTTGGGACAGAGCTTCATTAGTAAATGAAAAGCAGGCAGATTACGGGGCAGAATCAGGGGCGCGTAATTTACCGGGATAACAGGGATCGGGGCAGAGAAATTTGCTCCGGTCCCTATTGCGATCCTCCGCGGAGCGTGCAGGTTATCGTTACAGGAAAAATTTCCTGTTAAAAAAATGCCGTAAAATCAGGGATTTCCCCGTTCTTACGGCATTTCTCAATATATAACAATAATGCGTCTGATAGGAATCGAACCTACGCCTCAGGCTCCGGAGGCCGGCGCTCTATCCACTGAGCTACAGACGCATCTCCATTATTCTACTATATTTTATTTGTCTTGGCAAGGTCTTTTCCATAAGTTTTATTGCTTTTTATTATGGATTTTGCTAGAATAGAGCAGAACAATGCAAGTGAAAAACACAGTCCGGCCTTTACTCAGACAGCGGATAAAGCCCCGGGGAAACGGACGGATAGGTGATAGATTGGGTAGATTGCTCCGTGCTGCGGTCAACCAAACGGAGCGGAGCAAAGCAGATAACCAAGAAGCAGATAAGCAGATAGGTTCCCGCCCCGCAGGCGGCGGAACAGGAGGATACGGGATGGGAAGAAGCAGGAGAAAGCAGCCCGACGGGCCAAAGAAGCCTGAGAACTCTGACCAGTCTGTGAAAATAAACAGCGCGGACGAGAGGGATACGGACGAGAGGAACAAGCCTGATGCCGGGAAGAATGCAGACGCCGGGAAGGTAGTTCAGGAAATAGAAAAAACAATAGAGGAAATTGACCGGATAAGGACGGCTTCTGTTTCGAGGAAAAAGGAGAAGACAGAGCCGAACAAGAAGGAAACACCGATTCAAGCTGAGACGCCGCCGAAAACGGTTCAGGTTAAAGAAAAGCCGAGGAGCAGAAAAGCGCCAAAAGAACAAAGTCAGATATCGAAGGGCCAGAGCCAGGTGCCGGAGCCGGGGGAAATGAAGGCTTCCGCAAAAGAACCGGAATCCGTCCGCCGGCCGGAAGATAAAGAAAAGCGTTCCAGAAGGCAGGGACAGGCCGCCCCGCAGGCCAAGCCGGAGCAGAATAAGGCGTCCAGGGGAAAACAATCTGTCTCAGACAATGAGCTGCGCCGTTATGTGCTGCTTCTCAGCATCCCTCTGATTGCTCTGATCCTGGTGATTGTAGTGCTGGTATCGGGCCGGTTCAGGGATAACACCACGCAGCTTCCGGCCGCCACCACGAAACACGGCGTGGATACGGTCCCGGAAAATGCCGGGATACCGGTTATAGAGCCGGATACGAAAGAGTATTTCCATGACTTTGGAGGCAGTATTCTGTCGCAGGATACGGTTCCCGGAATTAACTGGTTAATGGAACAGTACTTCCTGTCAATTTCCGAATGTGATATGGACACGTTTTTACATCTGTTTACTTCCGGAGATACCAGTGAAGAGGAGCGGTACCGCCAGGAATTTGAAAAACAGAAACAGTATATAGAGAGCTACCAGAACATTTCCTGTTATACAACGCCGGGACTGGAAGAGAACACCTACGCGGCGTACGTTTATTATGAGATAAAATATGCGGGAGTTGAGACTCCGGCCCCAAGTCTTGTCCAGGTCTATGCGGTAGGCGCAGATGACGGCACGTATAAGATTTATGATCAGCAGGTATCGCCGGAGCTTTTAGACTATCTGGAGCAGCTTTCCAGAAATGAGGACGTCAGACTGCTGATTTCCCAGGTGGATCAGCAGATAGAGGAAGCAATGGCGGCGGACCCTGCCCTGAATGAGCGCATTTTATATATGAAGCAGGGCCCTGACTATATGCATGAGGAAGATAACCTGGAGACCGGAGCAGGAGAGAACCAGGAAAGTCAGGAAAACAGAGTACAATAAGAATATTTCATAAAATAGAAAAAGAAGAGGCAATAAAATGGATGTAAAAGATTTTTACTATGATTTACCGGAGGAGCTGATCGCCCAGGATCCGCTGGAGGACCGTTCCTCCTCACGTCTTCTGGTGCTTAATAAGGACACGGGGGAAATACAGCACAAAGTATTCCGGGATATTCTGTCGTATCTGAGAAAAGGGGACTGTCTGGTCATCAATGACACAAAGGTAATTCCGGCCCGTCTGATTGGAAGCAAAGAGGGGACCGATGCGAAAATAGAAGTCCTGCTTTTAAAACGCAGGGAAAATGATATCTGGGAGACGCTTGTCAAACCTGGAAAAAAAGCAAAAATCGGTACGGTAATCAATTTCGGGGAAGGTCTTTTAAAAGGCACGGTGGTAGACGTGGTAGAGGAAGGCAACAGGCTGATTCAATTTTCCTACAAAGGAATATTCGAGGAGATTCTGGACGAGCTTGGACAGATGCCACTGCCGCCATATATCACACACCAGCTGCAGGATAAAAACCGTTATCAGACCGTATATGCAAAACATGAGGGCTCCGCAGCCGCCCCGACGGCAGGGCTGCATTTCACAAACGAACTTTTGGGGAAGATCGCGGAAAAAGGGATAGAGATCGCCCATGTGACCCTCCATGTCGGCCTCGGCACCTTCCGCCCGGTGAAAGTAGATAATGTGCTGGAGCATCATATGCATTCCGAATTTTATATTGTGGAGGAAGAAGAGGCCCGTAAAATTAATGATACGAAGAAAAAAGGCGGGCGTGTCATCTGCGTGGGAACTACAAGCTGCCGGACCCTGGAATCAGCCGCAGGGGAGGATGGAATCCTGAAAGCGGGAAGCGGCTGGACCGATATCTTTATTTATCCGGGATACCGTTTTAAGATTCTGGACTGTCTGATTACCAACTTCCATCTGCCGGAATCCACGCTTGTGATGCTGGTTTCCGCACTGGCAGGCCGCGAACACGTGCTGAAAGCCTATGAGGAAGCAATAAAGGAGAGGTACCGTTTCTTCAGCTTCGGGGATGCAATGTTTATTGCATCAAAGCCGGAACAAGATTAGAACGTTGGGAAAAGTGAACGGGGACATCGGGAACGGTGTTCCCGTTTTGACAGATTCCGGGAAGGAGGCAGCATGGATTTCAAGTACCTGCTGGATACGGAGGAATATGATTTTATAAGGAACAATAAACGCCTTGGCCGGCATGTGATCCTGCTGGCGATGGGAGGAAGCTACTCCTACGGTACCAACAATGCGGACAGTGACATCGATATTCGGGGAATCACATTAAACAGAAAATCAGATCTGATAGGGATGACACAGTTTGAGCAGTATGTGGATGATAAGACCGATACGGTTATTTACGCCTTCAACAAGATGATCAGCCTGCTGCTCAGCTGCAATCCAAATACCTGTGAGCTTCTGGGGATTGAAGAGGGGAAATACCTGTATCTGAATGACATAGGCAGAGAGCTTATAAAGCGCAGGGGGATGTTCCTTTCCAAAAAAGCGATTCAGTCCTTCGGCGGTTACGCGGATCAGCAGCTTCGCAGGCTCCAGAACGCCCTGGCCAGGGATTCCTACGGTCAGAGCGAGAAGGAACGCCATATTTTAGGTTCCGTAAACAGGGCCATGCATACCTTTAAATCGCGATATACAAGGTTTGAGGAGGGCAGTATCCGCCTGTACATCGATCAGTCGGAGCGGCCGGATATGGATACGGAAATTTACATGGATGCCTCACTGACCCATTATCCACTGAGGGATTACAAAGGGCTGTGGGCGGAGATGAACAATATTGTCAAGGAATACCAATACCTTGGAAAACGAAACAGGAAGAAGGATGACAATCATCTGAACAAGCACGCGATGCATCTGCTGCGCCTCTTTATGATGGCTCTCGATATTCTGGAAAAGGGAGAAATCAATACATACCGCGGAGCGGACCTTCCATTGCTGTTGAGCGTGCGAAACGGGGAATACCAGAGGGAAGACGGAACCTACCGGGATGAATTCTATGAGATTCTGGCAGACTATGAGAAGCGTCTTGATTATGCCGCAAAACATACGATGCTCCCCGAAGAACCGGATTACAGGGCGGTGGAGGAATTCGTCATGGAAGTGAATGAAAAGGTGGTCAGAGATGAAATATAAAGACTTTGAGGGGACAATCCAGGCGCTGGTCGACAGGAAGCTGGACGAGATAGAAGAAATGGAGGGGGTGAAAATCCTGCATGCAGTTGAATCGGGCAGCAGGGCCTGGGGCTTTGCCTCTCCCGACAGTGATTATGATGTCAGGTTTGTATATGTAAGGCCAGAACAGTATTATCTGAGACTGGATGAGAAAAAGGATTTTATCAACTGGGAGCTGGATGAGACGCTGGATATCAACGGCTGGGATTTATCGAAGACGCTGCAGCATTTCCATAAATCGAATGCGTCCCTGTATGAGTGGGGCAATTCACCGGTTGTATACAGGACGACGCCGGAATGGGGGGAAATCAAGGCGGTTTCAGAGCGCTTTTTTTCATGCAAAGCCGGCATGTACCACTATTATGGAACTGCCAGAAAGAATTTTATCGAATATCTTCAGGGGGAGGATGTAAAATATAAAAAATATTTCTATGTCCTTCGTCCGATTCTCGCCTGCAAATGGATTGAAGAGCGGCGCTGTCCGCCTCCGGTCCTGTTCTCGGAGCTTATGGGTTCGGTCCTGGAGGAAGAGATGAAGCCGGCGGTGGACAGACTGATAGAGCTCAAGGTAAAAACACCGGAGTCGGCGGCCGGAAGAAAAATAGAAGAGCTGAATGGATATATTGCAGAAAAACTGGATGAATTCAAGGCGAAAACCGCCGCGATGCCGGATGACAGAAAAGAGGGCTGGGATGAGCTTAACAGCCTGTTTATCAGGATGGCGGGGAAAGCCGCGGACGGGGGAGCGTTTGAAAAATATGAATGACAATGCAAAGACAGATAACGGGATCCGTTTGAATAAATATCTGAGCGAGGCGGGGATCTGCTCCCGGCGGGAAGCGGACCGCCTGATTGAAGACGGGAAAGTAACGGTGGACGGCAGGACGGCATCCATGGGGATGAAAGTTTTCACGTCACAGGAAATTACAGTGAACGGAAAAAGGGTGGAAGGGAAAGAACGGCCGGTTCTTCTTGCCGTTAATAAGCCGAGAGGCATTGTCTGTACCACCTCGGACAAGGACAGGGCGGAAAATATCGTGGAATTTCTCAAGTATCCGGTCCGCATTTATCCGGTCGGCCGTCTTGACAAAGATTCGGAGGGCCTGCTTTTGATGACCAACCAGGGAGAGCTGGTGAATCGGATCCTGAGGGGCAGATACGGCCATGAAAAGGAATATCTCGTCACGGTGGACCGGCCGGTAACGGAAGCTTTTATCCGACAGATGCGAAACGGCGTGGAGATTCTTGGTACCCGCACGAAACCGTGTGAGGCTGAGATTACGGGAGAACGTTCATTTTCCATTATTCTGACCCAGGGACTGAACCGCCAGATACGGAGGATGTGCGAAGCTCTCGGGTATCAGGTGAAAACTTTGAAACGGGTCCGTATTATGAATGTGAAACTGGGTAATTTAAAAACAGGACAATACCGGGAGTTAACGCCCGCGGAATGGGAAGAACTGCAGAGGACACTATTTATCTAACCGAAATCAACAAATAAAGCGAGGCACATTTTATGGCAGAACAGACTTCAGCAATTGAAAATAAAACAGCAAGAATCCGGGAACTGGTAGATACACTTTCGGCAGCAGGGCGGGCCTATTACCAGGAGAGCCGTGAGATAATGAGCAACTTCGAGTATGACAGGCTCTATGACGAGCTGGCGGAACTGGAAAAGGAAACGGGGATTGTCTTTGCAGGCAGTCCGACTCAGAATGTCGGTTATGAGGTTATGAGTTCCCTGCCAAAGGAGCGCCACGAAAAACCGATGCTTTCCCTGAACAAGACAAAGAGTGTGGAAGAGCTGCAGGAATGGCTTGGCGATCAGAAGGGACTTCTTTCCTGGAAGATGGACGGCCTGACCATTGTGCTGACCTATGAGGGAGGAACTCTGGCAAAGGCGGTGACGAGGGGCAGCGGGGAAATCGGGGAGGTTATCACAAATAACGCCAAAGTTTTTGCCAATGTGCCGCTCAACATCGGATTTACAGGCCAGCTCATTTTGAGGGGAGAGGCAGTCATCCGCTACTCAGATTTTGAAAAAATCAATGCACAGATTGAGGATGTGGACGCAAAGTATAAAAATCCCCGGAACCTTTGCAGCGGTTCCGTACGTCAGTTAAATAATGAAATCACGGCCCGGAGGAACGTCCGCTTTTATGCGTTCAGCCTGGTAATGGCGGACGGCGTGGATTTTGGGAATTCCAGAAAAAAACAGTTTGAATGGCTGTGTTCCCAGGGATTTGAGGTGGTTGACTATAAAGAGGTTACAAGAGATACCCTGCCCGGGAAGGTGCAGGAATTTTCAGATGCGGTCTCCGGCAACGACATACCCTCCGACGGCCTGGTGCTGCTCTATGACGATATAGAATACGGCCAGTCGCTGGGCAGGACGGCAAAGTTTCCCAGGGATTCAATTGCGTTTAAATGGATGGACGAGATACAGGAGACGACGCTTTCCTATATTGAATGGAGCGCATCACGTACCGGTCTTATCAACCCCGTAGCCGTATTCGAGCCGGTCGAGCTGGAGGGAACGACGGTCAGCCGGGCCAGCGTTCACAATTTAAGTATCATGGAGGCGCTGGAGCTGGGAGTGGGAGATAAGATCACCGTTTACAAGGCCAATATGATTATCCCCCAGATTGCGGAAAACCTGACTAAGAGCGGAGTGAAAGACATACCAAAACACTGCCCCGTCTGCGGGGCGGACACGGAAATCAGACAAATTAACGATGTAAAATCTCTGTACTGCACAAATCCGGATTGTCAGGCAAAGAAGATAAAGAGCTTTACGCTCTTTGCCAGCCGTGACGCACTGAATATCGGCGGCCTTTCCGAGGCGACGCTGGAGAAGATGATCGGCGTCGGCTTTATCCATGAATATGCCGATATATTCCATCTCGATCGGTATGAGCAGGAAATCGTGACCATGGATGGCTTCGGTCAGAAGTCCTATGACAATCTGATTGCATCCGTAAAAAAGGCCTCCGAAACAACCCTGCCCCGTGTCGTATACAGTCTTGGAATCTCCGGCATCGGACTTGCCAATGCAAAGATGCTGTGCCGTCGGTTTAAAAATGATTTTGCAGCGATGAGAAAGGCCAAGAAAGAAGAGCTGGTGGCTGTCGATGGAATTGGTGATGTGCTGGCAGATGCCTGGATCGACTTTTTCAGCAGTGAGAAGAATAATGAGATAGTGGATCATCTTCTGGATGAGCTGACTATCGAGGAGACGGCAGAAGAAGAGGAGGCGGAAGGCGTATTCGACGGCATTTCCTTTGTCATCACCGGTTCGGTGGAACACTTTAAAAACCGCAAGGAGATTCAGGAGATTATCGAACAGAAGGGCGGTAAGGTGACCGGGAGCGTGACGGCTAAAACAAATTATCTGATTAACAATGATACGGCGTCCTCTTCATCAAAAAATAAAAAGGCGAAGGAACTTGGAATTCCGATCATTTCGGAACAGGAATTTATTGAGATGGCAGATCTTACAATGGAGTAGAAATATATGTATAAAGCGCTCGTTTTTGATTTTGATTTTACCCTGGGCGATTCGGCGGCCGGTATTGCGGACAGCATTAATTATGCCCTTGGACGGCTTGGATATCCGGAGAAGGAGATGGAAGCGATCAAAAAGACCATCGGTCTTTCGTTAAAAAATACGTTTACCGCATTAACACAAAATGAAGATGAGCGGGAAGCGCACCTGTTTGCCGGATATTTCAGGGAAAAAGCAGATGAGGTCATGACGGCAGGCACGAAGCTGTATCAGCCCGTTAAGAAGGTTTTTGCAGACTTAAGGGAACAGGGATGTAAGGTTGGTATCGTTACAACTAAATATCATTACAGAATCGATCAGATACTGGACAAATTCGGTATCAGCTCTGCGGTTGATATCATTGTGGGCGCCGAGGATGTAAAAATAGAGAAGCCGGATCCCGAGGGACTGCTTATTGCGGCCGGATATTTTGGTGTGGGGAAGGAACATGTGCTGTATGTCGGTGACAGTACGGTCGATGCAAAGACAGCGGAAAACGCGAAGATTGATTTTGCCGCTGTGCTGACGGGAGCCACCACTGCCGCGGAACTTGAGCGGTTTTCCCATGTCTGTATCGCAGAGGATTTATATGGCGTTTATCAATTTGCATGCCGGTGAGCATCTGTGTCCGGAACAGATAATCTTATAGGGCCGGAGAAAAGGAAGCAAACGGGCAGAACGGCTGCCTGCCTGTTCCTTTTCTCCGGCCTTGTCATAGCCTTTTATCGTGTCAATTAAATGGAGTGGTACAGGCGGGTGAAAATATCCACATGCATCTGTTCATCGGCGGCAATTCTGCGCAGATTATCACATACGTTCACATCTTTAATCCAGGCGGTCTGGTTCATATACTTTTTGACTGCGGCCTCTTCCCCCTCTATTGCCTGGCTGAGAATGATACGGAGACTGGCCTTTGATACAGGGCACCCGTAAGCCGGGGGCTGAATATGCGGATAGTGCAGACAGGCCGGACTCCAGTATATGTATCTGCCGTTTCGCGGATGACGGCTCCAGAGACGGGGATTTTCGCCCAATTGCATTGCAAGCTCTGCAAAAATCTGCATGTGATGCATTTCCACAATACCGATGAAATGAAACGCATCGCTGATCTCCCTGTGTCCCATCGTGATCAGATTATTATAAAAATATAGTCCCACCGCAGACATTTCCGAATTTTGGCTGGCCATGTTATCAAGCATCGCCATGCCATACTGACGGTTTTGTCCGGCAGCTTTGATAGGAGGATATGGAGTAGCGGCCTGATATGCAATCGAATATGCATTGGAATCCGGGGATTCGGCACAGGGAGCCGGGCACTGGTTTTCCTGCCTGTTGCGGGTCAGAGCGGCGGTCTGGATATTCTGCAGGATAACCGTTTTCTCAGCGGAATTTTCCCTGTCCGCAGGCCCGGCCGTTTCAGACCTGACCGTTTCATCGCGGGCAGCCCTGGGTGATTCAGGCCTGGCTGTCTCAGCTCTGGGTGCCTCAGGCCTGGCCGTTTCAGCTCTGACTGTTTCAATTCCGGCCGTTCCAGATCCGGCTGAACCAGTACCGGCCGCTTCATTTGCTGTTTTTTTGCTGCCGGATCCGGGGGCCGAAGGAATAACGGGCTCCTGCCTCGCATTCCGGTTCTCACAGGAAGCGTCGGGCCAGACTCCGGGCAGAGATTCATCCCTGTAGTGCTGCGCGGCTGCCTGCCGGTTGAAGGAACGGTTCATTGGATAGCTTTGCTGGTGATTTTGCTGGCTGTTTGTATGTCTGTTCTGTGGATAAACTGATTGGGCGCTTACAGATATATCGGGCTGGGGCGGCAGACTGAACTGTCCCGACTGCTGGATAACCTGACGCGCACTCTTTTCAGAAATGGGTTCATTCATGGAATCAAATCCTTTTTTGTCCTGTTCTCTATCTATTTTATGAACCGGACTGGCAATTATGTTTAAAATATGATATGATACTAGACACGACTTTTTGGTGAAAGAGGTGGGCATATGCCAATTAAAATTCAGAAGGATCTTCCGGCCAAGGTAATCCTGGAATCTGAGAATATATTTGTGATGGACGAAGAGAGGGCCATGAGCCAGGATATACGTCCTCTTGAAATTTTGATTATGAATCTGATGCCGGTGAAGGAGGATACGGAGACGCAGCTTCTGCGCGCGCTGTCGAACACTCCGCTTCAGGTGGACTGCACATTTCTGATGCTGGAATCCCATGTATCAAAGAATACGTCGGCCAGCCATTTGAATAAATTTTATATCACATTTGATGAGGTCAGGAAGAAGAAATTTGACGGTATGATTATTACCGGCGCTCCGGTAGAGAACATGGAGTATGAGGAGATTCATTACTGGGATGAGCTTATTAAGATTATGGAGTGGAGCAAAACCCATGTGACATCGACTTTACATATCTGCTGGGGAGCCCAGGCAGGCTTGTATTATCATTATGGAATCCCCAAATACCCGAGGAAAAAGAAACTTTCGGGCGTCTACCGTCATAAGGTGCTGGACCGCAAGGTGCCCCTTGTGAGGAGCCTGGACGACTATTTTTACTGTCCTCATTCCAGACATACGGAGGTCAGGGAAGAAGACATCAGAAAACACGATGAACTGGTGATTCTTGCTAAATCAGAGGAGGCCGGTGTGTTCCTCGTGATGAGCAGGGATGGAAAACAGATATTTATGCAGGGGCATCCGGAGTATGACAGGATGACGCTCAATAATGAATACCACCGCGATTTGAAAAAGGGCATGAACCCTGAGGTTCCGTGCAATTACTACGAGGACAATGATCCGTTTTCACCTCCGGTGCTGAACTGGAGAAATATGTCGAATACGCTGTATACAAACTGGCTTAATTTCTACGTCTACCAGACTACGCCGTATCTGCTGGAAGAGGAAGAGTAGGAAGTCCTTTAAAAGTTTGCAGAATCAAGAGGAGTGAGTGAATTTAGAGGATTTATCCATGTTTGGAATGGTGGCATAAGTGGGCATGATTTGGATCAGGATTGGTATGAAATTAGTTTCAAACACGGTAAAATTGTGCCAAAAAATAATAATTTGGGAAATGTGTAATATTTCAAATTAATATTTCGACATCTGAATAAGTCTATGAGTATGCAGACCAAAACATATTCGTAGGCTTATTTTAGTGTCTAAATTGTCACACAGAAGAACCATGGAGTGGCATAAAACCGCTCCACGGCATTCTGGTGCGTCTCAGCGGTATTGGCAGTACCTATGAACGTCTTACATGGGAACTGAACAATGGGGCATAGCATGTGTTTGGTGCTGACGGATATGCTAAGAGCGGGCTGGTTTTTGCCCCGGCTCTGGGCGGATATTTCTACATAGACATCAACACCGGTATGAAGACAGGCTGGCAGTTGATTGATGGAAAATGGTATTACTCCAAACCGATTTCTGATAGTAAACGGGGAATTATGTTTACAGATGCCTGGATAGACGGGGGTATGTAGACAAAGACGGCATCTGGAACGGGGAAGCAAAAATGAACTGACAGGGCTTGATGTGCCTTGCTTTTTGCTGTAGCGGTAGCTTGCTGAGGATAAATATGGTATTATTAAAATAGTATGAGCTAAATGTAGTAGCAGGAGATTAACATGGAAAATACTATCAAAGAAAAAGAGTATGAGAAATTAGTGAAGAGGATAGAATTTTTTGATTCTATGAGAAATACCTTGTTAACATTTTCTTTTACAGCAACATTGGCTGTTTTAGGACTTGCTATTTCAGAGGCGATGGATACCAGAAGTTCTTGGATATGCTTAATTCCCTTTTTATTAATAATTCCCTTTTCGGCACGAATTTCTTATTATAGATTAGCCAGTGCGCATATAAATTCATTTTTAAGAGAATATGCGCCTTTGTCAATGAAGTTTGAAATAGGAGCGGAAACTGTAAAAGAAGGAAAATGTAAGCATTACAATTTAATTGCTTGGCTGGTCAACCATGAAATGTTTTTTTTAGGAATAGCTACTACTTGTACATTTTATGTCAAATATCTACTTAGTATCGAAAAATGGGAATTACCTTACTATCTGGGTATAATCATTCCTATTGTTTTAAACTTTATTGTCTTTGTGATTTCTGACTCTGCCTATAACTATAATAGATTGGTAAAGGAGTTCTTGGAAGATTGGAAAAAGTATAAGTGCTCACCAAAGGATTCTTAATTACCTTTGTACGGAGATTAACCTGTACATTCGCAATAAAGGCGGAGTGTGCGAGGCGTTTCCAGCCCCGTTGTCTGTTTTTTTGGATCAAGACGGTGAAAATATATTTAGAGCCTGACATCAGCTTAATATGTGACAAAAGTAAGCTGGATGAAAAGGGCTGTCATGGAGCGCCAGACTGGATTATAGAGACTGTTTCACCGTCAAGTAAACGGATGGATTATTATACAAAGCTATCTTTGTACCGGGCAGCAGGCGTAAGAGAGTATTGGATTGTTGATCCGTCCCGTGAAAGTGTGACAGTCTATTTCATGGAGGAAGATGCAGCTCCTGTAATTTATCCATTTTCTGATAAAATAGGAGCAAATATTTATAAGGAGCTGGAAATCAAGCTTGGTGAGATAAAACGGGGAACGGAAACGAAAGAGGGATAAAGTCAGATGAAGAAATACGAATATAAGGTTGTAACAATTGCAACTACATTCGCCATGAATACTAAGCAATATGAGAAAATGGCGCTTGACTTTGAAACGCAGTTAAATGAATTGGGGCGTGAGGGCTGGGAACTGGTTCAAAGAAAAGACAGTATGTTTTTCTTTAAAAGAGAACTTCAATGACAATTTAAGAGTTTATTGACTATCAGGCTACTGTATTATGCGGTAGTCTTTTCTTTTCCACAATTATACCTCTGTCAATCAGTAATTGTATCTGAATGTGGATAGAAAATTATGTGAAGATTGTTCTGTGAATAATATGTCAACCTACTTGACATATATATGTAAAAGAACTACACTGTGAAAATCTATTATCCATGTATTCGACTATGTAGAACGGTGGTGCTATTTTTCTAAAAAAGATAGAAGATAAAGGTGATTTCTCTGAATTTAATTCGGTTATGGATCAACAAGGAGGGGGCAGCATGGTAACAAAGCAGTCTTCGCGGACAACAGAAGATTCTAAGTCCATAGTCTTTAAAACAGCACTTTTTCTGTGTGGCCTTGTCATTTTGACGACCATATTACTACAGCTTTATTATTTGAATGTCAATCCTGGATTTGCCATAAAGTATTCTTATGTCACAAATATTATATCTCCATTAACATACTCTATTGTTTTTATTGTGATCTTTTTAGCTTATAAAAAAGTGAAAAGTGACGAGGAACGTAGCTCTTTATGTCTCTGGGGAATCATCTTTTTAATTATACTGCTGAAAAATACGTACAATCATCTTAATCTTCCGGGAGATTTAAGGCCTGGTGACAGAATTTTGTCTGAGATTCCTTTAGAAGTTAGTGGGGCAATAATTGGAATATGCTGTACGTATTTATTTGCAAAAAGATTTCGTCTAAAAATACTTTTTATAATAAATCTCTGTGTTTTACTGGTTTTATTAAGCAGTGTCCTTTTTCCTCTGGAAAGCTATATGAGAATGATCTTTCAACAAATATTAGATAGTTCAGTAATATTGGCCGCTGATCTTTTTCTTTTAAGCATCTGCTTTTAACATATTTATAATTACAATCTTTATACATAAATAAAACCTAACATTATTTATTTTTCAAGAAAGGAGCTTTATATGAAAAGGCCGAAACAGACCTATACTGAGGTATTCGATAATCGGACGTTATTAGCGGAGTTTTATATTAATTTACAAGGGAGGGATACAGCTAAATCAATGAACTGATATATACAAATATGTATAAAGTAATTAAATAGTAATTTTTCGAATACTCGTGATATAGTGGGAGATTTTATGCAAAATATTTGGTTCTGTAAAACATTTAGGCACTGGAAAGGCAGAAAGGAACAGATATGAATTTGTCTATTCAACAACTGCACATCTATATTATTTATTCGTCCACCGCCTCATTTAAGATGATTTTAACACTTTGGCAAATTTCAGGCCAAAGGTCTGACCGACAGAATCAACCCGTACCGGCATTGTGAAATACCACTTTGAGATTGGGGCGGAAAGGAAAATTTTAATTGGATATGATTTGACGGGAGGGCGGCTGAGTGGCAAAAGTGCCAAAAAGACCGGCATATCGGATGTTTCAATCCGATATGCCGGTTATAAAGTTTTACTCTCACCAGGCTGCAGTTTCCATATTTTGCAGACCGCTATTTTTCGGAATCAGGCAGCTCATAACTGACTTCCACATTGACCTTCCCGCTGTTAAATCTGACTCTTCCAAAAACAAATGCAAATGCTACAACGGCCAGATTCGCGGCCAGTAACGGCAGCGGCAGTTCAACTGAAGACATAAATCCGGAGAAGATAATTACACACAAATCCAGAATACCGATGGCTTTTAAAGCAGTATTACTGATATAAAAATCTGATTTTTTCCAGGCCTCGGGCATCACCTTCGGTAATCTCAATAAACTTAAAACGATCATGAATTTCGTAATGGAGCCGACGGTGATGGTTATATCACTAATCACGCCGATGTCAAAATCCAATACGATCGGCACAAAACCGATGACATAATAGATACCTAATAAAATGATAGGTGTTCTGAATTTAGGATGTAATCTGGCGAGGGATAACGGATACCAGCCGTCATTACATGCCTGCATTAAAGGTTTTGTACATGAGGCAATGGAGCTGTTCAAGGTTGTAATCAGCGCCATCCAGGCACCTCCGATGACAAAAAGATAATAAAGCGGTTTGGAAAGGATGGTTCCGGCAACAACGGTTAAAGGCTGGTTTGCAACCTGCTCAACAGGGAGAACGCCTGCGGCCACGACGCCCAGCAGCCCATAAAAGACAGCTATGCCGACGGTTGACAGCAGCATGACCCTGGGAATATCTTTGGTGGGATTTTTTGCTTCCGCGCTCAGTGATGTGATTCCCTGTGCGCCGTCACACGTATAGCTCATGAGAATAGCGGCTCTCCACAGTCCGCGGAACCCTCCGGTCATCCAACTGCTCTTTTCAAAATAGTTTGGATCCAGACGGGTAAGCCCGATTACCGTAAATATTGTCAGCGATATAATCAGCAGCGCTACCGCCAGGGTTTGAAACTTTGCAAAAACGTTAACTCCAAAAACATTGATCGCAAACAGCAGGGTCAATATTCCGAGCGCAATGGCCTTCCTTGTGATCCATGGAAGAAACGGCATTGCATAATCTGCAAATGAAAGAGCGTACATGGACAGTGTAACGCTGGTAAGCAGTGAAATCATGGAGTAGGTTCCGGTCCATCTGGGGCCGAGCAGAGTTCCTACCATGGAATAGTCGCCGCCCCTGAATCTTGCCACCGAATTAAGAAATATCTGTGGTGATCTTGCTAATAATGTAATGAAACCGCCTATAATAAAAGCGACAAATATCGAACGCCCCGTACGGCCGATACCAATTCCGGTCAATGACATGATACCGGAACCTATGATTGCTCCGGTAGCAATCGCCATTAAATCCCAAAAACCCAATACTCTTTTCAAATCTTTTGTTGATGTTAATTTCTCCGACATTATGGCTCCTTTCATCAGCCCAGTCCACACTTTCCGTGTTAGAGCCTGTTTGAAAATTCATTCCCACAAAGTGTGACGCACAGCTGACAGAAAGCAATTTTCAGACACGCTCTAGTTCGACTGGCTGCTATTCTTTATAATTTTTTTCAAATTCAGCTTTGATTTTTCCAAGTTCTTCCGGATTGGTTCCGATTCTGTAACCTGTAAGCGCCATGAGCTTACCTGCCAGGATACTCTGATCAAGAGGAAATTCATTTCCCGTGATTGCAGCCGTTTCATTGGCATGGCCGACAGGCGCCGGTTCATCCTCTCCCACAATCGGGAATGTGATTTCAACACTGGGGATTTTATAAGCTACACAACCCAAATCCGAAGACGCCTTCGGCAGGGCGCCGAAAGAGAATCTGGATTCATCAATGCCAAGATCCGGAGCGTATTTGGCAGCCAGCCGGTATAAGCCGGGAACCGGCGTAGCGCAGTACCATGGAGCGTCCCATTTATAGAGTGCGGTGGTATCTGTCATCAGCTCTGCGCCTTTGATAATGTTGTCAACTCGTTTCATTAATGCATTCAGTTCGGCCGAATCGTTTGTCCTCAGCTCCACATTAAGAGTTGCAAGATCCGGAACGGAATTGGCGGCTGTACCTCCGTTTGAGATGATGTAGTGAATCCGGTTTGTTTCCAGCATATGTTCTCTTAAAAATTCCAAACCCATGGTGGTGAGAATAACCGCGTCTAAAGCGCTTCTCCCCTTTTCCGGTGACGATGAAGCATGGGAGGATCTGCCTTTGAAAGTCAGCCAGTTATCATGAGTCGGCCATACGATGGCCTTTCCGGTAACTTCCGAACCCCAGTCCGAACCATAGTGGCTGGTAAGCATAAGATCCACTTCATCCATATATCCGCCTTCCAGAATATAATGTTTGGAGCCTTCCAGTTCTTCTGCGGGGGTTCCAAACACAATAACCGATCCCGTTGTCTGAAAGACTTCTTTTAATCCCAGGGCAGCCGCAAATCCGGCGGATGCGATAAGATTATGGCCGCAGGCATGGCCATTGGGCAGAGCATCATACTCAAGCATGATACCAATGACAGGGCCGCCTTCTTTTCCCTTAAAAACAGCTTTGAACGCTGTCGGCATATCAATTTTGTGGTCAAACTTGGGATGTTTCCCAACCAGCCCTCTTTGTACCTCAAACCCTTCCTTTTCCAGCTCATCCATTAACAATGCGGAAGAATTGAATTCTTCCCATCCCACTTCCCTGAACTCCCAAATCTTCCTTCCGGTTTTGTGGATTTTTTTTCTGTTCCTGTCGATTGCTTCCATCATTCGAGTTTCTACAGAATTCATTTTCTCCTTTACCCTCCATACTTTTCATAGTTATATATCCTCCAGCCGCTCTGTTTCAGCGGCATGGTTATCATTATAATCTCAGGCCGTTAAAAGAACGTTAATATTTATGCCGCTTTTATAAAAATACAAAAAAAGACTACAGATTTTCTTTTTTTGAAATCTGTAGTCAAATTAGCATCCAAATCGGAAATGAAAACGTGTCATATATTATTTTGGAGGTTTCGCAGAGTATCTGCCTTTTCCGGATATCCGCTGTATTCATATTGCCGTATCGTAAACGGAAGCAGCTCCAGCCATCGTTCCCCATTCTTCTGATTTTCGTAAAATCTCGCGACGGCATGGTGCCAGAGCCGTCTTTTTCCCATGGAGAGATGCTGATAAACATAGTCTTTATAAAACCGGTGCCGGAATTTATAAATAATATAATCGTCCCATGTCTGTTCCACGACAAAACGAGTCAGAAGAAGCTGTTCCAGCACTTCGATCAGCTCCATCCGATCCATTTCCACCAACAGCTCCAGCTCCTCCAGCTCCGCATGCTCCACAAAAATCGACAGAGCGTCCAATACCTTTCTCTGCTCTTTGGTAAGCTTTTCCAGCCATAACTGTATCAGCATGTCGATTCTCGGCAGCGGCCGTCCTTCCTTCCAGCCGTCCTGCCGGATCATATTCAGTGTATCCATCAATACAAGCGCGTTTCCCTCTGTGCGAAGAAAAATCTCACGGGTGCTGATTCCGGCATCGCCGCATCCTTGCAATGCATTTCCAGCAATTTCGGTTGTCTCCGCCTCCGTGAAGCACGAAAGAGGAAGAGTAGTAATGATATCCCGCTCACGCAGCGCTGCAAGGAGCCCGCGGATATCCTGTTCGCCGTCAATACGGCAGGTCGCAATCATAAAAACCTGCCGGTTGCCCAGTTCTATCATGACACGCTGCAATAGCCGGCGGCTGACGATATCCATCCATTGGAGGCTGTCAAAGTATAAAATAATTCGCCATCGGCCGGCAAGCTCCTTCAACAGATTCAGTACCCCGTTCTCCAAAGCCATATAACTTAAATATTCCCCGTTTCCGCCGTGAACCACGTCCGGATTCTCCGTTGCCATTCCTGTAAGTACGAGATGAATCAGTGCTGTGCTGCTTTCCGTCAGACGGATTTTCCCTTCATTCTGAAGATTTTCAAGCTGTTTGAAAAGATCCCGCCATGATTTTAAGGGAAAGTCGGCTTCCGCGCAGTAACAGTGGGAGACAAGCTCAAGGACGCCTGCGTCACGGTTCATCTCATAAATCTGCTGCATCAGAGCTGTTTTACCGACTCCCACTTCGCCTTCAATGACAACTGAGGCAGACGGTTCATGATTTAAGAACCAGAAAATCCGTTCATCAATGTATTGAAGCTCCGCCAGCCGTCCGAAGAAATGATCCTTGCGATCCGTTTTTCGGATAAGCGAAACTTCTTTCCGGTGGAACATGGTCCGGAACAGCAATTCCACCGCATGGGAAGGCTCCTCGTCCAGATCCCTCCGCAGGCATTTTACATACTCATGATACATCTGGATTCCCCAATCGTATTTCTCGGCCTGCATATAGCATTTCATTCCGGTCAGAACCATTTCCTCATCCCATGGTTTCCAATATTCCCACGTGCCAATCAGACGCCGGAGCCTCGTTATATCACGGCAGACCAAAGGCTCGGCCAGCTCTGATTTAATATAATCCAGGCACCTGGAAAGCTGGATACGTCTTTTGTTTTCCACCCAGACTTCAAATTCCGGGCAGTCTTTGAGATAGAAAAAATCGAGAAATCTGTCCTGCCGGAGAGCAAAATCCGCTTCGGGTAAATCCCATTCCGATCCGAAACCGAATTTAGGATTCAGTTCCAGAGAATTTTTCCCATGCAGCAGGATGGCGTCTTTATCCAGGCAGCGCCGGATCTGAAAGAGAGCCTGCCTTAAATTTTTGCGTCCGGTGGATTCATCGCTGGAGCCCCAGAAGACGGATATTAGTTCGTCCCGGTTGACCTTTTTCTCCACACAGAGATAATAAAAAATCCCTTCCGCTTTGCGATAAGGAAAATGGACAATCCTGCCATTATTAAACACACCCGGTATCCCGAGAAGCGTCACCTGATATTCTGACATATCTGTAATCCCCCCCTGTTATATCAAGCTGCGGCGCTCTGCAGTCGCGTATCCGGCTTACTTCGCACAGTGCCATATCCAAACTTTTCAGCCGGTTTTGAACACGGTTTTACTTCGTTTTAACTTGTATAACTATACCATATTATAATATCAATTTAAACATTTAGGAGGGAATTAATAGACCATTTTCTGGATAAATCCATTTGCATATGGGGAAGGGGGATTGCTAATGAAATTCATGAACCAGGAGTTCCTCCAGTTTACCGGAAAAACAGGCGGTATCTGCCGTTTTTAGCGAATCGGTCAAAGGTTGACCAGAAAAAAAGTTACTGCTCACAACAATCCGGGGTGTGTGTGAAGCGGCACATCATTGCTATTTTAAACAGGCTTTGTTATACTGAAAATATTATATTAGGAATGCTTTGAGCGCCTTGTTTTAAAAAGATAATGGAACAGGTCTCACAAGATTTATAAAGGAGAGGTGGACAATGGAGTACAGAAAATTTGCGGAAATTCCGGAGAAGGTTTCCCTGCTGGGGTTTGGCGGAATGCGTTTTCCTGTCAGAGACGATCAGCCTGAAAATATCGTGGAGGAGGGAGTACAGGCGCTCATTGATCATGCCCGGGAGAGAGGCATCACCTATTTTGACACGGCATACTCCTATCATGGGGGACGGTCAGAGGAGGTCTTATCGGGGGCGCTTAGGAAATACCCCAGAAACTCCTATTATCTGGCTGATAAACTGCCTATCTGGCTGATTAAAGAGGCGGCGGACACGGAAAAATATTTTATGGAACAGCTGGAACGCTGTCAGACAGAGTATTTTGATTTTTATCTGGTGCATTCCCTGGACCGGTATAAATATGAGATTTGTGAAAAGTATCATGTATACGATGCATTAAAGCGCTTCCGGTCGGAGGGCAGGATCCGGCATCTCGGCTTCTCCTTCCACGATACACCGGAAATCCTTGAAAAGATCGTGTCGGACCATGCATGGGATTTTGCCCAGATTCAGCTTAACTATCTGGACTGGGAAATGCAGGACGCCAAAGGACAGTATGAAATTCTTGAATCCCGCGGCATTCCGTGTATTGTGATGGAGCCAAACCGGGGCGGCGCGCTGACATCCCTCCCGGAATCATCGGCGAAGTTTTTAAAAGAAGTCCATCCGGAGCGGTCCCTTGGCTCATGGGCGATCCGTTTTGCCGCCTCCAAACCAGGTGTGCTATGTGTGCTGAGCGGTATGGAGTCGGAAGCGGTAGTCGACGAGAATGCCGCCACGGTTACGGACGTAACGCCGTTTGATGAGAGAGAGGAGCGTGCGGTCGGACAGGCAGTAGATATGTTCCTGAAAAATAAGATGATCCCATGCACCGGATGCGCCTATTGCAGGGAATGTCCGAAACAGGTGAACATCCCGAAAATATTTGCCGCATACAATCAGTATCTGGTGGGAAAAGACAATTTTCAGTTTTATAATGCCTATTCCAAGCTGAAGGCGGAGGAAAGGGCAGGAAACTGTATCGGATGCCGCAAGTGTATGGAGCATTGTCCACAGGGAATCCGGATCACCGAAGAGCTTGATATGATACAAAAACTGGTCGTCAGGATTAATGAGATCCGCCCGTCAAATTGGGGGGAGATGTGACGGGGAGCCGGTCAGTCCTTGTTTTTACCTGCGGCTACCAGACAGGTCAGAATACATCCGGATAAAAGTCCGGCTAAGTAGCAGATAATGCCCATGCGGGAACACTCCTTTCATTGATTAATGATGAAAAGCCGTGCCGCATGCTTTTCATCCCTGTTATATATCTATTATTGACCATATTTATTTAGATATAAGCTTTCCGTAAAAAAGCAGATGTCCGGTGGCTATCTGGATGACGTCTTTCTTCACCAATCCGTGCACTCCTGCCCCAGCCGAAAGTCTTTAATACAGATTCTGGAGCTTTGTATTAAAAATGTCAGGCTTGAGAAAATACGCGGACATATTTATGCTGTCAAGATGGCGCCTGTGTGTTTTTTCCGTATATTTTGCGAAATGACATCATGAATGATAACGCGAGGGCCGCGGTCATAATTTCCGCAGACAGGGATGTAAGCCAAACCCCGTCGATGCCCAGAAAAGCAGGCAGAACGGCAAGGGAGACAAGCGGAAAGGCCATCGTCTGTCCGAAGGACACGGCCAGTGATACAGCCGGTTTATTCATTGCGGTAAAGAAGGAACCTGCTGCTGTTCCGATCCAGTTAAACAGATAGGAGAAGGAGAAAAGATGCATGGCGCGTGAGGCCATGGCCGTCAGTTCCGGTTGATCGCCTTCCATAAAAAAAGGAATGATCAGATGTCCGCCGGTCAGCATGGAAGCCATTGCCGAGATGGAGATGACGGCTCCCGCGGTCATCAGTATCTTTTCCAGCCGGAACATCCTTGTGTACTTGGCGGCACCAAAGTTGTAGCTGATGGCCGGCTGCAGGGCATCCACCATACCAAAGAGCATGGAACTGACAAAGGAGTCAATGTACATGACAATGGAAAAAGCGGCGACAGCCATTGCACCCGAAAGTCGCAGCAGCACCGCATTCATGATAACCATGGAGACAGATGCCGAAATATTTGAGAAGAACTCCGAACTGCCGTTACCAATAATGTTTCTCAGTATATGCCATGGAATGCGCGGACTGACAAAACGCAGGACAAGCTTTTTACCGAAAAAGGGGAACAATCCGATGCCGGTTCCCAGGGTCAGGCTGATACAGGATGCCAGGGCGGCGGAGGAAACTCCCATTCTGAAATGTACGATAAACAGCCAGTCGAAAAACAGATTGGAGAGTGCGATGAAGATATTCATCCCCATACTGTAGATAGTCCTGCCGCATACCCTCAGATAATTGTCAAGTGCAAAGAAGATCATGATAAAAGGGGCAAATACGGCATAGACCCGCATATATTCAACCGCCAGGTTCAGGACGTCATCCCCGGCGCCCATCAGTCTGACCGCCTGCGCCCCTCCAAAGAATCCGGCCAGGCCTACGAGACAGGAGATGGCGACGATAAACAGGCTGCTGAAACTGAATACGGTGCAGGCCTCCCGTTCTTTCCCCTGCCCCAGACGGATTGAAATCTGGACGGAAGAACCGACGGCAATCATATCCGAGAGGGCAAAACTGATCATGATAACCGGCATTACAAGATTAATTGCGGCGAGCGCATGGGAGCCTATAAACTTCCCGACGAAAATGCCGTCGGCCACCATGTAGAGGGAGGAAACAGCCATGCCGGCCATACTGGGCAGGGCACAGCGGAAGAAGAGCCTCAACGGTGAAAGAGTAGAAAACATTTTGTGTTCCATTATTCACCATCCTCTTTCATTATCTCCTGGCTGTAAATATCCATGATATCACCGAGGACAGCGAGCTGATCCGGACTATATTTTTTTTCAATTGTGCGCAGGGCGCGTTCAAAGGGCCTGTCATAAACCACAGAATTCTTTTGTAACTCGTCGCTTACACGCAGGTAGTAGACGCGCTTATCCTTCCCGCTCTGCGTTTTGACTACATGGCCGAGCCGGATCAGTTCATTTACCTTCTTTGTAACCGCGGGTTTTGAAATTCCCAGAGTTTCGGCAATAGAACTTACGGTACAGTTATCCTGATATGCAATAATATCCAGATACATGATACTGTTGTAGGATAAATTACCGGTGATTGACCGGTTGACATAACGGACGTCATAGATGGTCATATTATAGTATAGCCGGTTGAGGCTGTCTCTCAGATTCATATCATTCTCCAATACAAAGGTGATCCGCAATTCGGATTTGTCATTAGTTAACTAAATATAATTAGATTTAGTTAACAATATAGCGTTGGGATGCGTAAGAGTCAAGAGGATTTTCCGATTTTAGAAAAAATTAATGAATTGTTAATGCCGGGATGCCGGGCCACAGCCGGCAGATGGTCTCGCAGACGGGCTGCTCCATCGGTGAAAAAGGAATGATAACCGCGGCAAACGTGTTGGCGCTGACCGCCCTGGAGCTGTTTGAGAAACCGGAGCTAATCCTAAGAGCCTGGGAGGAGCATGAAAAAAACAAGTAAAAAATAGGATAAAACCGGCCGCTGCCTTGTCAAATTTATGATTTCGGTATAAACTGTCTTTATGTCTGATATGACGAGAGATTATAATACGGGAGAAGGACAGCTATGGACAGAAGTGAACGTTTATCGGGAAAAAAGGTGTTAATCGTGGGATTGACACTTTTTTCCATGTTTTTTGGGGCGGGTAACCTGATATTTCCGCCTTTTCTGGCAGTACAGGCAGGGACATCCATTATACCGGCCGCTGCCGGATTCTTAATCAGCGCAGTGGGGCTTCCGGTTCTGGGCGTGATTGCGGTTGCGTACTCCGGCGGCCTGGAAAAACTGGCAGGCCGTGTACACCCGGCCTTTGCACAGCTTTTTACCATTCTCATTTACCTGTCGATCGGGCCGTTTCTCGCGATTCCCAGGACAGCAGGCACTTCCTTCGAAATGACGCTTCTGCCCCTTGTGGGGGAAGGCGGAAAAGCGGCGGGGCAGCTTCTGTATTCCATTGTATTTTTTACCATTGCCATGGTTATGGCATTTAACCCGGACAAGCTGACGGAGCGTCTCGGTAAGATTCTCTGTCCGGCCCTTTTGATATTAATATTTGTCATGTTTGCCGGCAGTGTTTTTTATCATCAGACGATTTCGGGGGAGCCGGCGGGAGCTTATCAGAGAGCCGCCGCCGTCACCGGTTTCCTGGAAGGTTACCAGACAATGGATACGATTGCGGCTCTGAATTTCGGCATTGTAATTGCGCTGAATATAAGAGCCATGGGAGTCAGAGAAGACAGTCAGGTGGTACGGACTACGATTCACAGCGGGATGATAGCGGGGCTCCTGCTGGCGCTCATCTATATGGCGCTGGCTTACGTAGGCGGACAGGTACAGGCGGAGGCGGCGTCACTGGATAACGGGGCGAGGATTCTTACATTTGCGGCAGGCCGTTTTTACGGGAATACAGGAGCTTTACTGCTCGGCGTGATTTTCTTTATCGCTTGTCTGAACACATGTATCGGCCTTCTCAGCTGCTGCAGTAAATATTTTTCAACTCTGGTTCCCGGGATTGGGTACCGGGCCTGGGTTGTCTTATTCGCCGTGACCAGTGTTGTGATTGCCAATGCCGGGCTCAGCCGGATTCTGGCTTTTTCCGTACCGGTGCTGAATGCGATTTATCCGGTTGCCATCGTATTGATTGCTTTGTCTTTTATCCACAGGGGAGAGGGAGCGGGAAGAAAGATGTATCCTGCGGCGATTTTACTGACCGGCATTGTCAGTGTGATTTATTCTCTGGAGCAGACACGGATTGTAATTCCGGTGATTACCGGGGCGGTCTCGCTTCTGCCGGGGTATGGACTGGGACTTGGATGGTTAATTCCTGCGGCTATTGGTATCGGGATCGGGCGGATGCTGCCGGAGCATAGCAGATAGAGAGGAGCAGGAAAGGCCTTCTTACCGGCAACGAAAGGCAATAAAGGCTGTGAAATATACGAAAAAATTGAGTGAATTTACCTTCCGGTGTTGACAGACGGGAGCAGGAGTTATATAATATGGCAGACTTAAGGCGTTGGACGGCAGATTTTCACAGCCAATCCATAACAGGGGCCTTAGTCAGTCAAAACAGAATAGTTGGAAACTTCGGTAGGTGAGGTTACCACAGGGATTTGGATGATTCCTAAGATTGCTGCCGCAAATTTGTGGAGACACAACGCGCTGGTTAGCAGGAGATGTCGTAAAGGCATAACCTAATGCAATTCTATCGCCCTGTGATACTAAAGCTTGTACGTTGCAGTTCTGGTTCTCCGGTAGAACGGTAGAACCGGGATGGTATTTTTCAGATAGAGGAAATCCGCTGCTTCGTATAGCAGCGGATTTTTTTTGTTAGGGCAAGGCCCTGTTTTGAACATGG
>NZ_KE992969.1 GCF_000466485.1 [Clostridium] symbiosum ATCC 14940
GACGGAAGACTCAGCCATCCCCCTCACCACACCGCTTTCTGGCGACGCGTGAACAGTAACGCTGCTCATACTGCGGACACCCGGACGGATAGTTCACATATTGAAAAATGGCCTGTTCTAAGTTATAATAAATGGGCGGCAGAAAATGATGCCGCCGAAGGCGGTAACCTGTTCGCAGAGCGTTCAGGTTATCGTTATCTGAAGATAACATTACCTTAAATGCAGCATATTCAAATGAACAGGGAAGGGAATCTGACTATGATAAGTGATTACAGGAACAAATTTGTTACTCCGGAAATAGCTGCCGCCAAGGCAGTCCAATCCGGTGACTGGGTGGACTACGGTTTTGGCGCCGGCTTTCCGGAGCTGATGGACAAGGCGCTTGCAGGGCGCAAAGGGGAATTGAAAGATGTGAAAATCCGTGGCGGCCTGGTAATCCGCCCCCGAATTGAAGTCGTGGAATGCGACCCTGAGCAGTCCTCTTTTTCATATTACAGCTGGCATATCGGGGACTATGAGAGGAAGCTGCAAAGCCGTGGATTATGCCAGTTTATCCCGATGATTCTCCGTTCACTGCCGGAGCTTTACCGTAAGCATATCCGCGTCGATGTGGCTTTTGTTCCGGTATCGACCCCCGATGACAATGGCTACTGCGGCCTGGGTATCTCCAATTATGCATGGAGAACTATTTTCGAAAATGCTCGTACCGTTGTGTTTGAAATTAATGAGCATCTGCCGAAACTTCACGGGGTGGACGGCTCCCACCGGGTGCATTTGTCGGAGGCTGACTTTATTGTGGAGGGCGAACACGAACCGCTTCCTCTGCGCACTTACCGGGAACCCTCCCCTATTGATGTGGAAATCGCCAGACATGTGGTAAAGGAGATTCCCGACGGCGCAGTCTTGTCCCTCGGCGTGGGCGGTGTTCCTTTCACAGTTGCAAAGATGCTGGCAGAATCGGATCTTAAAGATCTCGGCTGCCATACGGGGACCATCAGCGACGCGTTTCTGGCGCTCTATAGAGCCGGGAAGCTGACGAACAGACTGAAAGAAATTGATACAGGATATTCTACCTGGAACCTTGCCATGGGTTCACAGGAGCTTTATAACTGGCTTGATGAGGAACCGATGCTCTTCCGCCCGGCTGATGTGGATTACGTCCACTCTCCTGAGCGTATCAGCAGGATGAAACGGGTAATCAGTATCAACGGCGGTGTGGAACTGGATCTGATGGGCCAGGAGAATGCGGAATCAGCGGGCAGCCGCCAGCTCTCCGGCACAGGCGGACAGCTCGATTTCCTGGAGGGAGCCTTCCGCTCTGAGGGCGGGAAGGGCTTTATCTGCCTTGCTTCCACGCATAAAAAGAAGGATGGAACACTTAAATCGAATATTGTGCCGTTTGTTCCGGGCGGCAGCGTGGTATCGGCTCCACGGAGTATGATTCAGTATGTGGCAACGGAATTTGGGGTTGCGAAGCTGTCGGGACTGTCTTTACGGGAACGGGCAGAGGCGATGATATCGATTGCGCATCCGGATTTCAGGGATGAGCTTGGGAGGTATGCGCGGGAGAATTTTTAGGAGGCCCTTTATTATGGCAAAAGAAACCGGTGCAATATGCCTTATTTTCTGCAGGCGGATTATTCGCCTGCTCTTGACATGCAACTCGAATTACTGTTATATATAAACTAAGGGCTGAAAGCCCCAATAGGCGCTTTCAGCCCAGTTATTATCATAGAAGATCAGCATTTACAGACATTTCTTCATACACTCATAAAAAATAGATTTTACTGGTGCTTGAATATTGTTTGTCATTTTCTTTGAACCGTTATCACTTAACACGCTCTATTCTTTTTAATAAATAAATCCATCGTCTAAAATTTTTACTAAAAAAACGATAAAAACTAATAGGAAGGATATACTCTATAATAGAAAGTCTAAAAATATTTATAAACAAATAATAAATTTTTATTGTCCAATGGTTCCAGTATTTTTCTTTTAGTAATAGTATCCATTCCTGGCTATCGATTACCCTTTTCTCATCTAAAGTTTCTTCAATATAAATTCTTTTTTCCTCTTCTAACTTCTCTAGCAATTTTTCTCCTATTTCTGTTCTCACTATTGTACCACTTTTGCCAAATTTTTCATTTTTTACTTCAAGTACATTCCAAAAGTCAAAAAAGCTGATATCTGCTTCATTAGCAAATTGATCATGGCAGAATCGACAACCTTTATTTCTATATATTTGTGAAGAATAGATGGCATTAAAATCCGAATTATAATGTTCCTGCTCTATAATTTCTCCATCATGAGTGAACACCGTTGTCCGTCCTGGCCATCCTCCTCCCCTATAAAATATATTTTCTATTTGTTTTAATTCTAACTCCTTTAAATATTTTTCCGTTGCCTTAAAACTAATACCTTCCGAACAGGCAATACCTAAATAAATATTATCTCTCCCAAGAATTCTTCTTGCGCTGATAATTTGACAAGGTGTTCCTATAACCGCATATTTCTTATTCTTATCAACATTTTTTAAAAGACTACATAATGGGATAGAAACATATCTGGACGCAAATTGCCTAGGGTTTTCCAAGAGTTCTTCTTCACTCTCAACAAACTTTGCTTTTGCTAACATTTTAGCATCTGGCTCGTTTTTAACAAGGAGAATCTTGTCTACCTTTTTCTTCTCTAATAAATAACGACATATCTCATTAATGCTGCCACCTGAAGTTGCATTAATTCTAATATTTTGATTAACAGATGATGTTAAATATATTTTTTTATACTTTCCTATGTATTTTTCACTGCTTTCATTGGTGGCTGCTGGACAAACTTTAATACATTTACCACATTTGCAGCATTGCTTCCCATCCATTATCACATCATAAAAGCCTGTTTTTTTATTATATCTTATTTTTAAAATTTGTTGGGGACAAACAGCCACACATCCACCGCATCTCATGCATTTTCCTTTTTTTATAATATAATCAACTACACTCTCTATCTCATTCACCTCATTTTTAATAGTTTATATACCGCCATATTGATAACATCTGTAGTATTAAAATAATAAAACCATTTTTAATCGTCATCCGACAATTAAGAGTATCCCTTTGACTAATGTATCTGATTAAAAACCACAAGAATAGTGAAATAGTGGTTGAATAAATTGCACCTGAAATAGCATATTTATTTATTAAAAAACTGTTTAACCCCACATTAATCGTTGCACAAAATAGCGTAGTAGTAGATGCTTCCTTGGTTTTCTTTTTTAATAAATATCCAATTCCATATAATACACTTAAAGACCAGTACATAATTGTTGGCACAAATAAATAGTAAAGCCCCAGAGATTGACTATACTGCTTGCCAAATAATAGAAGTAATAATTCCTTTGGACATAATAAGCCTATCCCTGTAAGCCAAAAAGTAACATTTAAATATGTTTTATTGAGATGATGCGGAATTTTAATTCCCTGATCATAATACGAAATATACCGTTTTTGAAAAACATAATAGATATTCTGCATTATTAACATAACAGCAGAAGAAATTTTGGTTACTACAGAATAAGTTCCAACAAAGGATTCTGAATAAAAATATCGAATAAAATACCGATCTGCTGACGTTATTAACCACCATCCTAATGAATTCAAAATAAGCGGAGCTGAATAACTTATAACTTCTTTAATAATATCTTTTCGAAATGTACTACGCACAAATTTAAAAGTCTTCCTTAAGCAAATAGCAATTACAATGTCAGAAATCAAGTAACTGATAACTGTAATCCACATGTAGCCTTTTGTATGGTACAAAAATATTCCATATAACATAGCAATCATAGATATCCGCTGAACTATTTCAATTAATCTAAAATATTGATTTTTATTAATTGCTCTTGCATATAAGGCTAAAAAATTATTAATTATCATCACGATTACAGTAAGCATCACTAACTTTTGTGGTACAAATATAGCCAGTCCTATTATAAAGAATATTTGGCAAATAATAATAGTAATGATATTTGTTAAATAAGGTCTATTTTGCTCATAATTCCCAGACAGAAAGCGAATATTGGCTTCACCCACTTGTAAAGAAAGAATAGGAAGAAGAAGACTGGTAGTTGTATTGTATATTTCGATTTCACCAACTTCCTCAGGTGTAAGAAACCGTATTATAATAAAAAATAAAACGAAACTTAACACCTTTGCAATTAAAGATCCACCTAAAAAAAGGGCTAATTCTTTTTGTTCATCTGATAATGACAAATATTTCAATATTATGCCTCACACCTTAGCTCTCTAAGTAAAATTTCTGTTGTTTCATAAGATTTACTTCTTAGTTCTGGACCGATTTCATCCAAATATCTTTTAATACTATCATAATCCTTTTCAAGAGAAGTAAACTTATCTATTATTCTTTTTGCTGTCAATTTCTTAATATCAATACAATATTTTTGATAATTTATTTTATTAATAAACCCTTCCATCTTTTGTTCATAAGATATGGATATAAAAGGAATACCCATTTTCGCAGAAAATATATTAGAATGATACCTCATTCCAATTAAGGCAAACATTTTTCCAATAATATACTGTTGAAAATAGCAATCATATTCCTCTGACATGGTAAAGCATCCTTCCACTTCAAATTTTCTCATATAATCATTGTCATGTGCTATACCAAATAATTGTGGGATGAATAAAATCCTATAACCTCTTTGTCTAAGTTCTTTCACTACATTTTCAAACTCCAAGCTTATATGTTCAGCAAGTCCCTTCTCTTTTCCGTACTTAGGATGCCATAAGAGATTCGTAATCGTCATTCCAACAATTTTGCCATCCTGGCTCATGAAATGCTCTAGCTCTTTATAATGATGTAGTTTTAATTCATTTGTTTCAGATGGAATTTTGCTCTGAAATGCAGCATCTAATGTAACTTTGGAAGAATTTTGAGGCAATAGCTGGTTTAAATACATTTGAGAGATCTCTTCTCTAAGAACAATTTGTTTGGCCGAACTAAATATTTTCTTTCTTAACCAATTTCTTGTTCTTTTATTAAAAGGACCAACCGAAGGAGCACAAATTACAAATTTTTTGTTTTCTCTAAGGACTGCCATAAATCTTAAAAGGTATAAAATTTCACTACAATAATAGGTATCTCCTAAGGATGGTCCCCCCGGCGCATGAATAACCAAATCGCTATCTCTAAGGGCATTAAAAAATGCTTGTCCTTCCATTGTCCATACTAATTTCCCCTTAAAAATGCACCCTATTAAGAATTCTGGAATATTTCTAAATCTTGGATATAGAGGAATTATATTTACTTCCTGTTTTTCGTATGGAAACTGGTATACAATAGGAGAAACTATTTGTATGTTGAGCATTACTTTTTCTTTTCTCAACTCATCAATAATTGCTCTTACTGCTGCTTCATCCCCCCTGTTATTCCAATGTGCATGTATGATTAAAATATGTTTCATCTACATCTCCTTTTTTGCAACTGCCTGTGTCAATTTCGTCATATAGCCTAGAAGAATCCAAAACAAACATGACATAAAATTCCTTGACATAAAAATATCTGCTTCCACCAGATTTATAACTAAATACGACGTTAACAGACTGAATAGTACCGTTATTGCCCCTTTTATTCTTTCATCCCCATGATAACGGAATAAGTACAATAAACTATATAACAATTCACGCAATATAAAAGTCATAAAAAAGAGCATCCCGAAAATACCAGCCGTTACACCTGTTTGAATCAAAATATTATGTGTATTGGAAGCAAGTGCCAAACTATCAACCTTTGAATTGTCAGAAAGTTTTTCAAATATATAAACACCTATTTTCTCTCCACCTATTCCCATGAGAAAATTTTCTTGCATAACTTTTATCCCTGCCCTCCACAATTCTACACGTATATTATTGCTTCCCTCTTTTTCCTTCTTATCTCTCTGAATTGAGGTACTTGGACCAACATTATTATTTGTAGTGCCAATTGGAACTGTTCTGTTTATTGGTCCCTGAATAAAAGAAACCGTTTTGATGTGCTTATAAATGTTTCCAGAAACGTCTTTTACAATTTTATTTCCCCCTATTGTAATTGAAAATAATATTGGCAACATCAGAAAGCAAATCCCCGCCTTTTTTCTATTCTTCAATAAAAATCGAAGAAAATTTATTCCTTTATCGACAATAATAAAAATGAGAAGTCCTATTAATCCTCCCCTGGAATTTGTCAAGAATAGAATACTTGAACATAGCAAAATTAAACAGATGGTTTTTATATTCATTTTGCCGTCCATTCTTCCCCAAAAACAAAGTAGTCCAATATTGGTTAATTCTAAAAAACTAGTCCAATTTGCATTTGCCATTATTCCATATAAAGAAGAATTCGGATGTCTCCCCATCAATAATTCGTTGCTAATAACATGATTAGTAAAAATTTCACAATATCCTGCAAAAAACATAACTAATGAGATTATATTTATCAGAAATGAAATACGTATTACTAAAATGCTTAATTTTTTTAGTTCAGATACAATTTCTCTATTTGTTTTTTGTTGATCAAAATACGTAAAAAAAAGCATTTGTAAAAATATATAAACCAATAATTTAAGGTTAACGGATGCAAAAGGATTAAAAAATGTGGTGACAAAAAAACAAAATACAAACGATACACCAATTAGTGCTGAATGCGTTTTTAATACTGTTCTTCTATTTACTAAATCCCATGCAATTATTATTGCTGCCCATATGATCACTATATTAATTAGATTATCAACACATTCCATCAAAAAAGGAATACAATATAAAATAGTCATTATAAGCATTGTTATTTTTACATTGAATTCATTTAAAAACAATCTTTTCATTCTTTTATCCTTAAAATAAGTGAAGCATAACTTTAAGATACAGCGCCCACCATGCCTCGTGGCTAAATTGTCTTATGCTTTTATCTTCTAAAAGCTTCATCTTATATCCAATCTTTTCATTATAGTAACCGTATATGAACAAATCTTCACATCTATTATGGATAAACTCCGGAAACTTATTGCTTATTTCTCTCGCTAATCTGCTCCTGCCTTGTCTTTGCCCAGGCTCTCTTATTTTACAGTTCAACTCTGCTATTCTATCTTTCATTCCCTTTTTTCTGGCTCCAACTACATTTTTTTCGTGTTGACGATACAAAATATAACTCTCCTCATCCCAAAAGATGGAACCAGAAATCGAAGCTACCATCGCTACCCATACATCGTGTATTCTATTTCTCAATAGTTCTTGTGTCGGTCTGCGTTTTTTATCTTTCAGTAACAGAAATAATTCCCGATTGAATACCATTGTACAACCGGAAAGTTGATTGGCACATAAAATCTGATGATAATCACACGACGGTGGTGTCATATATCTCAAACCCAAATATTTTCCATTACCGTCTACAAGCCTTTGATTGCTGGCATAGAGTACTGGCCCTTTTTGCTCCTGAAGTTTTTTTGCTGCGCAAATCAGCTTGTTCGGGAGCCAAATATCGTCTTGATCAGAAAATGCATAAAGGTCGAATTGTCCCTCCGTCTCATATAGCAACTTCATAAAGCTATTGCCTACCCCACAATTTTCCCCCATAGAAAAAGTCAATTTTCCTTTTTGAGCATACTCGTTTAAGATTTCAACTGTACTGTCGGTAGAGCCGTCATCTCTAACTTTTAAATAAAGCTCAATATCTTTTTGTGACAAAATACTATCAATTTGCTCTCTCAAATACAGTTCACCATTATAGGTACTCATTAGAACTACTATTTTTTTCATTATATTCAACCTGCATATAGTCAATTATATTTTCTATCATTTCCTCTAGAGAATACTGGGGTTTCCACCCTAACGCCTCGATCTTCGATGTATCAAGAACTGTTCTGGCAGTAGGATTATACCCGAAAATTGAGATATCTCCTATTTCAACTTTTATATTTATTTCTACTTTAGAAATGTCTATCATTTTTTTTGCCATGTTAATTATTGAAATTTCTGCCTCTTTATTAGCCACATTATATGCGTTTTTCCGTTTTCCATGTAGGAGAATATAAATAATTGCAACTACCGCATCCATTGTATAGCAATAATTTCTTACAGTCTCTCCCTCTGTATGTAATATAATATCTTTATTTTCCACTATACATCTTGCAAATTCATTAAATACTCTATTATCATTATAATCCGCCCCATAACCAAATGTCTGGCTTAAACGAGCTATTTTAACAGGCACACCGTATTCTTTTCCATAAGAAATACATAAACATTCTGCCATACGTTTCCCTTCGGAATAACTGCTTCTTACATTCAGTGGATCAATTGTTCCATACTCATTTTCCTCCAGTGCCTTTTGTTGATTTTTTGAAATTCCATATACCTCAAGTGATGAAAGATATACCAAGCCAGAAACATTCTTTATCCTTGCTAACTCGAGAACATTTTTCGTTCCCATTAATGCCGTCGTAATAGTCTCAACTGGATATTCTACAAACTGTCTTGAAGAAGTGTTACTTGCTCCATGTATAATATAATCAATCGGACTTTCTACATTAATTGGCTTTAGTACATCCTGATATATCATACTAACGTTTTTTCTATGTAAAAAACCTTCCAGAATAGCTTCTGCCTTTTCTTTATTTCTGCATAGTCCAATTATTTTGATTTTTATATCATTTCTATCTCCATATTCTAAAAGAAATTTTACTAAACTCCCTCCGATTAAACCGCTTGCTCCTGTAATAAAAATTGTTTTATTATTTAACTTTTCAAACGGAAAAGATATTCCTAAAAATTTTTCCATATCTCGTTTTTCTAACTTATTTTTTATAATCCCCATATTTGCGAATTCTCCTTTGCCTGACAAATAGCTCGAAAAATATAAAAGTCTGATGGAGTGGTTATTTTAATATTCTCCGCTCCACATGGAACTGTAAAAAGCCTATGTCCATAAAATGCCATCATTGTAGCACAATCTATAAAATTTTCCCCCTTATTCCTAGCTATTTCATGGAGCCCTAAAAGTTCATTTAAGTGAAAAGTTTGAGGCGCCTTGGCATTTCTACAATTTTCTCTATCAATAGTCTCGACTATTTCTTCATTGGAATCTACTTTGATTATTGTCTCAACAACCGGAGAAATTGTTATTGCGTTCCCATTTATTTCTGCACACTCAATATTAAGACTAATAAGTTCTTCATCTATTAGCGGCCTCACCCCATCATGCACAAGTACCAAGTCTTTTTCCGTATTATGGCTTATATTTTTTTCAATATATTGTAATCCTAAAAAAATAGATTCTTGACCTGTTTTTCCTCCAGGAATTATATTCACTACTTTCTTTATATGAAATCGCTTCAACAAGTCACTCAAATAGTTTATCCATTCTGCGACACATACAACAACGATTCCATCAATTTTTTGATGAACTTCAAAGTGCTCAATGGTATGTATAATAATTGGTTTCCCATTCAACTCAAGAAATTGTTTCGGTTTTGTTCGCGTATGCATTCTGGTTCCCGTTCCACCTGCAAATATCAATGCGAAATTCATAATATCACCTCTGCCTCTGCCTCAATCCTTAGTTTTTCAATAAAATGCTGTTCTCTGTCTTTTTTATCAGGGATTTTCATATAATCTCCATATAGATTTTTTAAATATAATTCTGATTGATTTGGAATCCATGCAAAGCACCCTTCAAATTCTGATCTTTGTAAGGGAAAAAAGGCCTCTACACTAAGTATTTCTCCTAAATAATGCTTCCTTCCCGTTCCACTCGTACAATAATCACTTAACTTTACTTTTTTCAATGTAGAATCTATAATCTTATACCATGTATGTAATGATAAAACAGAAAACACGTTTCCCAGCGAAAGTCTAAGATACATATTCATCTTTCCTATCCATGTTCTCTGCATAAACGCACGCATCTCTTTATTGAATGTTTCTTTAAACTCCACACAACTTGCTACCGCCATTAAAATGTCACACCAATTTCCATATAAAAATTGCTTCCATTTTTGATTGGGAACATAATCAATTGGAAAAATATCTATATACACATGATGAGGCACTATTTCAGGCATTCCCACCGTCTTATAATATGTGTTTTTCTTGAAAACCTGTATAAAACGATTTGTGGCCCCCTGCGGGCAACCTGGCCCTCTAAGAAGATAATGCTCTCCAAGCTCTTCTTGGAATATATCTTTGAATTTCTCATAATCACTGCGAATCATACCGAGATCTAAATCATCATCCCAGGGAATAAATCCATTATGCCTTATTTTTCCCAGCAATGTTCCTCCCTGTAAAAAAGGCTTAATTTCATACTTTTCGCATACATTAAAAATATTTTGATAAATAGCCAGCAGGCATTTCTGAAGGTCTTTGATTTCATCTTCAGATAACACATGAATATCCGGATTCTTTCTATATGAATCATTAATAATTGTTTTTAACGAAAAAAATCGAGTTAATACCATCCCTTTTCTCCAGTTTTAAGTATCATTTTGCAAATAGACTGATAAGTGCTCATTCTATCAAATTTCTCCACACCTAATTTTCTGCTGTTTTTTGCCATTTCTTTTCTCAGTGCAGGATTATCTACAAGGGTTTTAATTCCATCTATTAAGTCCTTTTGATTTCCATTTTCACAGTTAAAACCACATTTATAATCTTCTATAAGCTTTTTATACTCGCTGCATTCTTGTGTGTTTATCACCGGAAGTCCCGCTGCTGCATAATCCCCCACCTTGTTAATAATACTTTGCGCTGCGCCTTTCATTATAGGATTTATAGCAATGTCGCATTGGCATAAGCATGAAACCATTTCAGGGTAAGACAACCGTCCTGTAAATGTGTAGCTAATACCAGCTCTCTCTGCTTGTTTTTCGAATCTTTTTTTAAGAGGCCCATCTCCAAATACCATGAGCTTAAGTTTTGAATCCTTTAAACTTTCTAAAGCGTTAATTACTTCTGTCAAATCATAGCTATGACCAAGTGTCCCAACATAGGCTAGCCAAATTTCTCCATTCTCCTTAGAAAGGAGATTTTTTTCTCTATATTGATCAAAGGCTTGAAGTTCTGTTCCTAAAAAAACGCTAATACCTTTTGCCCCTTTTTTATTTACTTTTTTCCCCCTTTTAAGATATGTCTCTGATACAGCCACTATTTCATCGGCTCTAGAATAAATACTATTAGCTTTTCTTTCAGTTGAATAAAACAAAAAATGCCCTAATTTTCTATATGGTAAAACCATATAGAATGCTTCGGGCCATAAATCTTGTATATCAATAATAAATTTTATATTATACTTTTCTGCGTATCTGGATGCTTCCCAGGCTAAATCTAAAGAGGGAACTGCACAGTAGATTAAATCTGGTTTTGTTCGAATCTCAAAGTATTTTCGTAATTGTATCCCAATTCCCCTGTGGCTTATTATTCGTTTCATACAAACATTTTTTTTATATTCTGCTTCTTTTAATAAAGTAACTTTAAAATTCAATGCTTTATATAAACTTTTATTAGCGTTTCTATACTTTTTTTGATTATGTATAAAATTAGAAGTTATTATTTCTACATTTGCACCTTGAGAAGTTAACATATCGGCAATATAGAGAAATCTATCATTCCCTTTCTCCCATGGGAAATCTACAAAATGTGAAATAATTAGTATATCATCCTTTTTCTCTTTCATTTTAATACCTGTCCTTGAGCATTAACCATTCTAACATCCAGATATTTCATCATATAAATATTTTCTTCATAATTTCCAATTACTATTTCATTTTCTCTTCCTACTATATTGTTTATTATCATTGCGGGAAAATTTATCCCACAATTGTATGCATGTGGATATCCACCCCCAAAACGCGGATTAACTTCTGAAAGATATAATTTACCGTCCTGTTCAAATAAGTCGATATCTATTTGTCCAACGGTTCCTAAGACATTTACAAACTGAGTGATAAAGTCAAAAATATCTTTTCTTATAATAGAAACCGATTTATCTGTCTCACCAGCACGCATCAATATTTTCTCTTTAATGAATATTGATGCAACTTTTTTTGAGATTAAATCAGTATAAACATCAACCCCATATTCTTGTCCAAGCATTAATTTTTGAATAATAATATCCGGTTGCTGAGAACATAGCATTTCCAATGTTTTCATATCCTCTACTCGCTTAGCATGAACACTACAACTACCTTTTGATGGTTTAACAAATACAGGAAATTGTATTTCTTGCGCTTCATATGCATGTAAAAACTCCAAGAAATTTTTATATGTAGGAACAGTGCTAATATGGTGTTCTCTGCAAAAATCATACATTTTAACTTTGTCAAAACATCTATCAATGACATTATAATCTGAAACAAAAACTTCTACCCCTATTTGATGAAACCTGTCTTTATTTTTAGCTAAGAGCATAAGTTCCGGATCAATTAAAGAAAATAAACCTTGAATTTTTTCTCTGATGCAGATATCTAATATAACATCTATATACCCTATTTCATCAATTCTTGGTACAACATAGTAGATATCTGCATCATATAATGCTGGTGCTAATTTTAAACAATCCGCAGCAATTACCTTTCCTGAGCCTAATTCTTTTTTAAAATACTGCACGATTTTATTTCTAGTCCCACAACTTAAAATTAATATATTCATCTAACTCTCAACCTCATTATATAAAGTATTTCCCGCTATAAAATCATCTACTTTCCATCGTCGTCTAATACAAGTATACTTTTCTCCGTCCTTCACATATACTGGAGGAAAAAATTGAATAAATAGCGGTGTAAGACTAAGAGTATAAGCTCCTGTCTTATGATATATTATTTGATCCCCTACCTTAATTTCCTCAGCATTTTCAATTTGAAATAATCGATCATGTTCCATACATGTAAAGCCACATATGGTTTGCCTCTTCACCTTACTGTAACGTCCTTCTGTTTTTTGCAAAACTTTATAATAATAGGATTGTTTCGTCATTAAGGGATCAATATTTGTTCTACTTCCATCTGTTATTATAAAATGATTATTTAAGCTGCTCTTTGTATCTATTACCGTTGTCCTGTAGTCCAAACATGCTCCTATTACTGAAATCCCTGGTTCAAAAATTAATGTCGTTTTTTCTTCATTTAAATATGGCTTTAAATTTTCAGAAATCACTTTCATATAATCATTAAAGGATGGCTTCTCCGGCATTCCCCCAAAAAAGCCTCCACCTATATCAATATAATCCAACTGAAGATTATACCTTTCAATTAATTCTGCCGTTTTTCGTGCTATTGCAGAATAAATAGCAAGGCTTCTTGTCCTTGAACTGCAGTGAAGGTGGACTCCTGAAATAATAATACCTAATTTTGAAATCATATTCCAAGCCAGTTCCAATTCTCCATTTTCATAGCAAAAACCAAATCGTCCATCATCTTCCTGACACTGTGTTTCTCCCGGGCACTCTTTCTCTATATTAAAATTTACCCTTATTCCTATTTTGCATGTAGACACATGATCAATTTCAGATAACCACTCAATTTCTCTTTTTGAATCAATATTTACAATTGCCCCCTGATTAACAGCCTCAATAAAAGTTTCTTTGCTTTTGACAGGACCATTATAAATAATTTCCCGTGAAGAATACCCCAAATATTTTGCAAGCATATACTCATCATCAGACACTACTTCAGCAAAACATTCCTGAGATTTCATAAATGTGATAACCCAAGGAAGTGAATTTGTTTTAAAAGAATATCCTATTATAAAATTTTTCCAATAATGTCTAATTGCCTTTTTTAAATCTTCTAAATTGTCTTCTAATTCTTTTTTATGTATCACATAATATGGCGTCTGCACTTGTGAGTCTCCTCTCCAGTTCCCTTAAAATCTTCCATAGTTTCACTGGTATCTGAATGTATTCCCTTTCGTTTTAACACTACCTGTATCGTTTGGATCAAAATAAATAGATCAAGTCGAAAAGAAATATTTTTCACATATTCAATATCCCATTCAAAACGTTGTTCCCAACTAAGAGAATTTCTCCCTTTCACTTGCGCTAAACCTGTTAGGCCTGGCCTCACGTCATGTCTATGTTTCTGACTGATACTGTATTTGGGCAGATACTCCACTAATAGTGGCCTTGGACCTACCACGCTCATATCACCTTTTAAAATATTAAAAAGTTCTGGCAGTTCATCCAAACTGCTTGCCCGTAGTTTTTTTCCGAATCCAGTCAATCGTACTTCATCAGAGAAAAAATTTCCATTTTCATCTTTTTCATCAGTCATACTCCTAAATTTGTACATTTCAAAAATTTTTTCATTTTTCCCCGGCCTCTTTTGTTTGAAAATCACGGGACTCCCTAGCATAATACGAACGAGAAGTGCTGTCGCCAGCATTACTGGCGATAGCACAATAATTCCTGCAAGAGAAAGCACAATATCCAGTAAACGTTTTATGTATTTTCGGTAAAGCAAAGTTCCTATATACCTTACATTTACAATGTTCCTGACTGTGCTGACATTCTTCTTACTCATCAAAACAACCCCTAATTAGACCAATAATCTTTTTCATATCATCATTCGTATTTTTCACATCACTGGGCAGGCAAATCCCCCTATTGAAGATATCTTCTCCAACTGATACTCCATTTACCGATTCAATCTGGATAAAATCATTTTTCTGATATACTGGCTGGAGATTCATCGGTTTCCAAATAGGCCTTGTCTCAATATTTTCTTTCTCCAGCTTTTCCATAAGATATAGTGGAGTAATACCACGCTTCATCCCTTCTCGACTAATCGTAATGCAGGATAACCAGTTATTCGCCTGTCCATCTGGATTCATCGGATTCATCTGAACTTCAGGAATATCCGCAAAAGCCTCTTGATAAGTATGATACATTTCCTGCTTTTTCTGTTTAAATGCGTCCAATGTCAGTAGTTGTCCTCGACCAATTCCAGCAACAATGTTGCTCATCCTATAATTATATCCGATTTCCTTATGCTCATAATGTCTTACTGGTTCTCTAGCTTGTGTTGCTAAAAATCTTGATTTTTTAATTGCCTTTTCATCATTAGAAAGAAGCATTCCTCCACCAGATGTGGTAATAATTTTATTTCCATTAAAAGAAAGGATTCCAAACTGTCCAAAGGAACCACATCTCTGAGCATTGTAACTGCTTCCTAATGCTTCAGCAGCATCTTCAATTAAGACTGCGCCATGTCTCTCACAAATTTTCAAAATTTCCTTCATTTTGGCAGGAGTTCCATAAAGATGCACTAATAGAACCACCTTTGCTTCAGGATATCTTTTAAATCCTTCTTCTAAAGCCTCTGGTGACATATTCCAGGTATCTTGTTCTGAATCAATAAAAACCAGTTTTCCTCCCTCATAGGCAACTGGATTACAGGTTGCCGCAAAAGTCAAAGCAGAAGATAGTACCACATCCCCCCTCTTGATCCCAGCCAGCTTCACTGCCAGATGAAGTGCCGCTGTCCCTGCGCTCAAAGCCGCTGCATGGTTAGTTCCTACATAGGCTGCCATTTCTCGTTCAAATTCATCTACATTTTTTCCCAAAGGCGCTACCCAATTTGTCTCGAAAGCCTCCTGAATAAACCTCATTTCTTGCCCATTCATTGTAGGACTTGCTAAATATATTTTCTTTTTTTCTCCCATAATACAACCTCTTTTTTCCATTAAAAAAGAGTCTGCATATTTCCAGACTCCTTTAATCAAATCTATTTCCTCGAGTATCAGTAACACGTAATTTTGTTTACTCTATTCATCCCCCGCCAGCCGCACTCCCAGTTGAACCCGCCTTACTTCTCCTAAAAATAATAGTTCTACAATCACAACACGTTTCCGCAACCGTTTTCTCACAATCTTTCCAATATACTCACCCAAAACCCCCTGCGCAGATATAATATTGCCCTGTTCGTTCACTTCTATCAGAGAGCGTCTAACCACATATTCCGGATCATTTCCAATCAGTTTTTTCAATAACACCTGTTCCTCCGGAAGTACAGTCCAGAATGTTCCGTCTCTACCCAAAAGCTTTGTCAACTTTGGCACCTGTTTTAAGTCATAGAAAAAAATATCAGGGGTGTCTGTTTCCACAAATACATAGGATGGAAACAATGGTTCAATATGCACGCGACATTTCCCCTCAATTCTCCAAACACACTCCCGCTGTATTACAAAACATTTTGTATAGCTGTTTTTTGCCACAACTTTATCAATGACACCAACCGTCTCTACTTCTTTCCCAGTTATCGTTTGAATCACATACCACATCGTTCCCAACCTCACTTTTGGGTATGCTCCGCCATCCTGGAATTGCTTCCCAAGCTGACGTTCTCTGTGATCCATTCTCGGCCTTCCATGACATAGATCACAGAAAGCATCCCAATTTCTTTTATTCTCTTCTAAAAATCGCTCTATTCTATAGTAAGCGCTTCACTTATACGGCCCGATCCTGCTCCAAACTGACACCAAACAATACTGCCTGCGTCCTGTTAAATAGTTCTACCTCAACAACAGCAAAACGCTTATGAAGATTCAGCTTCACAATCCGATCCCTGTAATGTTCGAGAACACCATCTGCTTTTACAATCCGGTTCTCTTCATTTAAACTAATCTTTGTGACTCCCATAACCTGCTGAAGGTTTTCTCCACAGACGTCTTGAAGAAAGCGAAGATCTTTTTCATCGACAGATGCAAGCACATTTCTGGCATCACCAATAAATTGGGGGAATTTCCTGGCTTTCTGCAGTTCATCTGCAAGAGCCTTTGAATCGCTCGTTTTTAAAAACAAATAGCCTGGAAACATCACATCCTCAAAAAGATGAAGAACTCCACCGGAACGGAATACCTTCACTTTCCTCGGTATCCTGCAATCACTCCATAAATTATGGCTGACAACCCGTTCAAGAAGTTCTGCTGCATCCTGTTCCCTGCCCGGCACAGTATATAATGCATACCATTGCTCCATAAGGTATCCTCCTTGTCGCTTAACTACTTATTAAGCGACAGCTTATTCTCTTTGCTAATACGATTTTGAAATTAATATTATAAATCGGTCGGCTTCCTAGATATAAGAATGGAAAATTGGTAAAATAATAATGAAATAATAAGAATTTATTAGGATATATTGCCATTTCTTTTCTGTTCAGGCGGTTGACCATGCCGGAAAAGAATGTTATAATTTACGAGAACTTAAGATTTGTGCAAAAAAGTGTCGCTTAATAAGTAGTTAAGCGACACTTTCTGTTTACTTTTATATTATTACATTTCACATTACCTTCATTTTCAACGAGACATCTCCCGACAAACCGGCTATAATAATACTAAAAATAAAAACCACATTAACTACTGATACATCAAATAAGAAAGAGAGGCTCCCTCCATGACATCTAAAACCACTCCTCCTCTTCGGGAAATCTATTTCGCAGGCGGCTGTTTCTGGGGCGTTGAAGAATATTTTTCACGCATTCCCGGTGTTTATGACAGCATTTCCGGTTATGCGAACGGCAACATTCCAAATCCCACCTATGAAGAGGTCTGTACCGGCACGACCGGTTTTGCAGAGACTGTCCGGGTTATCTATGAGCCGGATATTGTTACGCTTCGCATACTGACGGAGCAGTATTTTAAAATTATTAATCCGGTCAGTATCAACCGGCAGGGTAATGACAGGGGCAGCCAGTACAGAACCGGTATCTTTTACGCAAATGAGGAGGATACCGCAGCCATTCAGCCTGTAATGCAGGCCATACAGAAAAAATTTTCCGAGCCATTGGCCGTAGAACTGGCACCAATCAGGAATTTTTATCCGGCTGAAAGCTATCACCAGGACTACCTGAAATTGAATCCAAACGGATACTGCCATATTGATTTCAGCACACTTCATGATTTAACAACACGGCCGGACGGGAAAGTAGGCCTTCGGCTTGCCGGTGAAGAATTGAAAAATACATTGACTGAGGAACAATATAACGTGACACAGAACTCTGCCACTGAAAAGCCTTTTACCGGGAAATATTATGATAACCATGAACCCGGCCTTTATGTTGATATTGTTACCGGTGAACCGCTCTTTATTTCTTCCGACAAATTTGATTCCGGCTGCGGCTGGCCCAGTTTTACAAAACCGGTGGACAGCAGCGCCGTGACAGAACACATTGATACCGGCTACGGCATGAGACGTACTGAGGTGCGCAGCCGCGAGGGAGATTCCCATCTTGGCCACGTTTTCACGGACGGCCCAAAAGAATCCGGCGGTCTTAGATACTGCATCAACAGCGCCTCTCTCCGCTTCATACCGGCCGGACAGATGAGGGAGGAAGGTTATGGAGCCTATCTCTCCCTGCTCAATTCCTAAATAATAACTCTCTCTATCTACGCCAGGTGTGCGTCTGAGAAGCTAACCGCAGGGTCCGCTGCGCCGCCGCTTCTCAGGCGCAAAACTGCAATTTTTCAGTTTCTGTGCATCGCATGCAGCGGTTCGCAAAACAGCGTTTTTAGCAGGGCCGTGAATACCGGGAATAGTGACTGCTTACATGTTCTACTGCTCTTTCATCCACTCAAACAGGCTTATCTGCCGTCCCATTCCTGCTTCCTGCTGTTTCAGCCTTCCCGCCTCTTCCCGCTCCAAACAAGTCTCGGGCAGGGCGTTTAGAAACTCCGACTGCTCTCTGTCCGTCACCAGAATCAACTGCTCCTTAGCCCTGGTCATTCCCACATAAAACAATCTCCGTTCTTCCTCTTTGTCCTTTTCCCCCGACTGCCCCTTTGTCTCCAGAGGAATCAGCCCTTTTCTGACCCCGCACAGAATCACCACGGGAAACTCCAGTCCTTTGGAGGCATGCATCGTCATTAAAGTAACCGCATCTGAACGGTACTGTTTTTTGCCGGGCCGAATCAAATCTCCCTCTGTGCCAAAGGCAAGTGCATCGGTAAATTCTTTCATATTGCGGTACATGCCGGAAAGCTGCCTCAGCTTTTCCATATTCTGATTATCCAGGTTCTGATCGGCAATCCATTTATCCAGAATGTCATAAGGTTTTTCTTTTATCATCAGTGGAGAATACGTTTTTGCGGCTCTTTCAAATGCCGCTTCCCGCTCCGGACCATCCATCCCGTTCCAGAGAAGGCGTTGGCAAAGCTTTGCCAAAAAGCGCTCCTCCCCGTTTAACAGGCTTCTGAAAAAGCTGACACTTCCTCTGACAGCCGTATCAGCCAGAAAATCATCCCGGCCGGCAACGCGGTAGGGTATCCCTTCTTTCCTCAGGCATGTCTCCAAAAATGCCGCCTGACGGTGTGTACGGTAAAGCACTGCAATATCTGAAAAACCGGATAAACGCCCTGTAACCCGTTTTTCCTGCGCATCCAGCATATCGATGCCGCCAATGAGCCGGTTGATTTCTTTTGCGGTAAATATTGCCTCCGCCCTTACACTTTCTGCCGTAACCAGGCGGATGGGACTTCCCTCTGTACACACAGGTTCCAGTTTCCACCTCTGACCCGGATTTTCTGAGATGACTGCCTGCGCCCCCTCAAGGATTGCCGGTACGGAACGGTAGTTTTTATTAAGGGCAATCTCCTTTAAGGAGGGATACTCTTTTTTCAGGTATTCAAAGCAGGCCGGGTCCGTTCCCCGAAACCCGTAGATGGCCTGATCCGGATCCCCTATGACAAAAAGCTCCCTGCCCCCGGAATTCCAAAGTCTGATAAGCTCAAACTGGACGGGATTGACATCCTGGAATTCATCCACCAGAAGGTAATGGAACCGGTGCCTGCCGATTTCTTTCTTTGGCTCTGACTTAAAAAGTTTCAGAGTCTCAAGCAGCAAATCGTCAAAATCACATACTCCCTCTGCCAGTAACCGTTTCTGATACTCAGAAGCCGCTTTGTGAAAAACAGTATTCTCATCCGTATCTTTCCCGGCGCCTGATGGCTCCATCCCCGATTTTTCCAGAGATAAACGCCTCAAAAATCCAGACGGACTCTCCGGCAATCCATATTCCTTTACAATTTCCCCGGCTGTCTCAAGGAGCATCTCTTCCTGCGCCGGAATGCATTCAAAATCATTCTCTTTTAATATTTCCAGGCAGATAGAATGAAATGTACCGATATTCAGGAGACGTACCGTCTTTTTTCCTCCTGTCTGCTTCTCCAGACGCTGTCTCAGCTCCGCCGCCGCTTTATTTGTAAATGTCACCGCCGTAATCTCTGAAGGTTTTACACCTCTTTCTTTGAGCAAGTGCAGAATTCTCGCAGTCAGTGTTCCCGTCTTACCCGTTCCCGGACCGGCTTTAACCGAGACTGCCCGGGCCAAAACGGTAACTGCCTCTTTCTGGTTTTCATTCAGGAAAATTTCCACAGGAAGGTCATGCCTCTCTATTATGATTCCTTCCGGTTCCTTCGATGCTGCCGCCTCTGTGACAGACGCATCCGGCGTTTCTGCCTTATGAAAAATTTCCGTCGGAATCTCTTCGATCACAATATCCTGAGACGGCAAAGCCAGGCTGATCTGCCCGTCCACATTATCAAGTTCCCACGGTTCAAACAACTGAATTGTCCCGTACTCTCCGTCAAATCCCGGCTTTCGCTTTACTTCCCCGCGGCGCAGCCGGCTGATGCCCTCCGCTATCATTGTCCCTGCCGTCAGCCTGATATCCTCCGCAGGTACATTTCTCAAGATGGAAAACTCATCTCCCAGACGTCGGATCATTTCCTGGTACATCCGCTGGACTCTCACACCGGCAGCCGATTTTCCGGTAGACGCGGCGATTACCTCCGGGAGGGGCACAAGACTTTCAAACACTTTTCCATCCGGCCTGAGATACCCTTCCGCCCGATCAGCCAGCTCTTCCACACGGTGCGATACGCCTATCGTCAGTTTTTTCCCACAGACCGGGCATTTTCCGTCAAACTTCCGGGCCTCAGCCGGACTGAGACAAAGATGGCACTTGCGGTGCCCGTCGAAATGATATTTTCCTTCCTCCGGAAAGAATTCAATTGTCCCCTGAAGGCCCTCGCCCGTCTCAATCGCTTTCTTTAGTGCCGGATAGGACAGCTCCCCCTCGATCAGATTGGCCTCCCGCCCCAGTTTGGCAGGCGAATGAGCATCGGAATTGGAGATAAGCTGATAGGAATCGAGAGCCGATAGTCTCCAGTTCATAGGCGGATCAGAGGAAAGTCCTGTCTCCAGAGCATGAATATGAGGCGTTAAATCCCCAAAGCATTCCTGGATTGTATCAAAGCCGGAGAACGCTCCGAATAATGAAAAATGAGGCGTCCAGATATGCGCAGGAATATAGACGGCTTCCGGACAAAGCTCCAGCATAATCTCAAGGAGAGCATGGCAGGGCAGTCCCAGTATGGGCCTACCGTCGGAATGGATATTCCCTATTTGTTCAAGCCTCAGTGACAGCCGCTCTGCATCCTCGAGACTGGGAAGCAGAAGCAGGCTGTGAACCTTTCTAACCCTCTCTCCCTGCTTATATATGGAACTGATTTCTCCTGTTACCACAAATCGGGGAGTACCCGAATCGTCTGTGAGCGGATCGCGTACCCGGTATTCCTCCTTTAACGTGTACAGGCCCTCCTCTGCAGGGACCAGCTTTTCCTTCAGTTCTTCCCTCCATGCCGGATGAGTGAAATCTCCGGTTCCCAATAGCCGGATTCCCTTTTTTCTCGCCCACAGTTCCAGAATTTCAGGCGTGCAGTCACGGCTTGTGGCTCTGGAATAGCGGGAATGAATGTGTAAATCTGCTATGTACATTCTGTTTCTCCTTTATGTGTCTGTAGTATTTCATTTGCCGTAAGCATCCAGTTTGCAATATAACTATAAACAGTATAGCACAAAATCACTTCGGGCCATTCTATTTTTTCCCCTGTTTACATATTCTGATTTGAGGTGTTTATATGCAATCCTGTGAATTTGCCATGACCATAACCGCTCTGGCCTGCAATCTTGCCCAGGGCAAAACTCCGGATGAGATCGCCCTCTATGCCGCATTTTTCTCCCAGCTTGGAGACACTCTGGCAACCATTGCCGCTCACCAGGAATTTTGTGCTCCCAAGGACTCCGCATCCCCAACCGCAGATGTTTCCGAGTCAATTTAGAAAATACGTCGGACTGCCGGAAATGGAAACCTCCATATCCGACAGCCCGGCGTATTTTTCTGTAGTTTATCCCATGATTCAGCTTACGCTTTATATTCCATCAGTGCCTGCCTCAAGCCGTTTGCTGCCTGTTCCGTATCATTCTTCATGGAAACTTATTTTTATTTCTTAAGCTGGGTAAGCCTTTCCTGCACCTGCGCCATCATCTGGGTATATTTCTCCAGCTTTGACCGTTCCTCCGCAATCTTCGCCTCCGGAGCTTTGCTTACAAACTTTTCATTACTCAGCATTCCTGTAACGCGTGACAACTCCTTAGCAAGCTTTTCTTCCTCTTTTTCCAGACGTTCAATCTCTTTATCAAGATCCACCAGCTCTGCAAACGGCATATAAATTGCTGCCTGGGAAGTTACTGCCGATACCGCATCGTCTGCAATCCCGGCCTTATCCTTCTGAAGCGCCACTTCACCTGCATATCCCAATGTTGCAAAGAAAACCCGGCTATGCTCAAAAATGCCCAGAATCTCTTCATTATCGGACACAACATATACTTTCGCCTTTTTGCTCGGCGGCACATTCATGGAAGTGCGGACATTACGGATTGCTCGTACCGCCTCCTTGATAACCTCGACGGCCTTTTCTTCTCCGGCAAAGTTCCACTCTCCTTTGTAAACCGGCCAGGAGGAAATCATGATGGACGGTTCCTCATCCTGAAGGTTACAGAAGATTTCCTCTGTGATAAACGGCATATAAGGATGGAGGAGCTTCAGCGAGTTAATCAGGACGGTCTTAAGTGTCCACAGAGCCGCCGCTTTTGTCGTGTCGTTGTCATCCCAGAGCCTTGGTTTTACCATCTCGATATACCAGTCGCAGAACTCCTCCCAGATAAAATCATACACCTTCTGGAGAGCGATTCCCAGCTCATATCTGTCCATATTTTCCGTCACGTCTTTTGCCAGTGTATTTACTTTGGACAAAATCCAGCGATCCGCCATTGTTAAGTCCGAGAGACTGACATCGGCATCCGGCGCTTTTTCAATATTCATCATGATGAAACGTGTGGCATTCCATACTTTATTGGCAAAGTTCCGGCTGGCCTCGACTCTCTCCCAGTAGAAACGCATATCATTGCCCGGTGCATTTCCGGTCATCAGGGTCATACGGAGAGCATCTGCGCCGTACTTATCAATTATCTCCAGCGGGTCGATGCCGTTGCCGAGTGATTTACTCATCTTACGTCCCTGGGAATCCCTTACCAGGCCGTGAATCAATACGGTATGGAACGGTTCTTTTCCCGTCTGTTCAAGTCCTGAAAATACCATACGGATTACCCAGAAGAAAATGATATCGTATCCTGTTACCAGCACATCCGTCGGATAGAAATACTCAAACTCCGGTGTTTTCTCAGGCCAGCCGAGGGTCGAGAAGGGCCACAGCGCGGAAGAAAACCAGGTGTCAAGCGTATCTTCATCCTGATGTAAATGGGTGCTGCCGCATTTTGGGCAGACTGCCGGCGTTGTCTTCGCCACCGTCATCTCGCCGCATTCCTCACAGTAATAGGCCGGAATCCGGTGTCCCCACCAGAGCTGTCTGGAGATACACCAGTCGCGGATACCCTCCAGCCAGTGGAGATATGTCTTTCCAAAGCTCTCCGGAACAAATTTGAGACGTCCTGACTGCAATGCCTCAATGGCCGGTTTCGCCATCTCGTCCATCTTCACAAACCACTGCGGTTTTACCATCGGCTCTACCGTTGTGCCGCAGCGGTCATGAGTTCCTACATTATGTGCATGGGGAACCACTTTAACGAGAAGTCCCTGGGCCTCTAAATCAGCCACGATTGCTTTTCTGGCCTCATAACGGTCCATGCCCTTGTATTTTCCGGGAGCGCTGATTGTCGCATCATCATTCATGATGCAGATCTCTTCCAGGTTATGGCGTTTACCCACCTCAAAATCGTTCGGATCGTGAGCCGGCGTTATTTTAACACAGCCTGTTCCAAAATCCTTGTCTACATACTCATCCGCCACAACCGGGATTTCACGGCCGGTCAGCGGCAATTTCAGCATCTTTCCAATCAGTTCCTTATATCTGTCATCCTCCGGGTTTACCGCAACTGCAGTATCGCCCAGCATCGTCTCCGGACGTGTGGTTGCAATTTCTACAAACCGGTCTTTCTCCCCGACAATCGGATAATTGATATGCCAGAAAAATCCGTCCTGCTCCTCATGCTCTACTTCGGCATCGGAGATGGAAGTCTGGCAGATTGGACACCAGTTGATAATTCTGGAGCCTTTGTAAATATATCCTTTTTCATAGAGCTTTGTAAATACTTCCAGCACGGCATCGGAGCATCCCTCATCCATGGTAAAACGCTCTCTGTCCCAGTCTGCAGAGGAACCTAATTTATGGAGCTGCTTAACGATACGGCTGCCGTAATCCTCTTTCCACTCCCATGCCTTCTCCAGGAATTTATCGCGACCCAGATCATGCTTGTCTATTCCCTCGCTCTTCAGCTTGTCAATAACTTTAACCTCTGTGGCGATGGCGGCGTGATCCGTTCCCGGCTGCCATAATGCTTCAAATCCCTGCATTCTCTTGTAGCGGATTAAAATATCCTGCATCGTATTATCGAGAGCATGGCCCATATGGAGCTGTCCTGTAATATTTGGCGGCGGCATCACGATTGTAAACGGCTTTTTGTTTTTATTAACCTCCGCATGAAAATATTTGCTGTCCAGCCATTTCTGGTAGAGGCGTTCTTCAATGTCCGCCGGATTATAAGTCTTCTCAAGTTCTTTCATGTGTATCTCCTTTTATTTTTATTGGCTTTTGTTTTACTGCCAATGATTTATTTCTTTTTGATTCGCAAAGCGCATGTTTAAATAAATTTAAAAGATTCTATCACCTGCATGATTTCCTGTTTCAGCTTCAGGTCCGGCTCACCGTCCTCCGGGAAGGTTGCCGTAATAAGATACCCGTCTTCCCCGTCCGATACCAGATAAAGGAGCTGGTTCATCCGGTAATTCCCGGTGCTGTCGGTCATTGTCATGCCAAGCCCGGCCATTTCACCGCTTATCTCACGGATATCCGTTGTCCTGATATCCGGATACGCCTCTCTCAAAGCGTCTACATAACTTCCGGCAAAGGTATCTTTAAAATCTGAAATCATCTCTTTTGTAATTCCGTCTGCCGGGGAAAAAGAAATCCGGACCGTACTGTCTTTTATAAGGCAGAGTTCCCACGCGTCCCCGCTTTCCCCGGGCTGCCATCTCTCTTCATCTGCCGAAACAGTAAACTTGCCGTCTCCGCTTAAGCAGACTCCGTTTTTAAAAGTTCCCGGTTCCTGGGCTGCAGCCTCTTGTTCTGCCTCGCTCCCACACGCCGTGAGCAGTATAGCTATTATCATGAGCACAGCTATCACAGTATTCACAACGGACGCTTTCACCATTCCTGTCGTTCTCTCCGTCATCTGCCGCCTCCCTGAAGGAATAAACCTGCCACTGTCAACTGTGGCCGTTCCTGCATATCACATTTGTTTCCTGACAATACGGTACTCATCATCTGTCTGGTAGTATGGACATTCAAAACGTTGATTTCCAAGAAATGACGCCATCTCATCTTCGTCCAAATCCGCCTCACAGACATAATAGCCATAATCGTCATCATAGACATAATTACCGCAGGATTCACAGCTCTGCGGCCCATCCTGTTTCTTCAAGCCGTCACCTCCTTTACAAAAGCGTTCCGTTTACCGCCGCAGTGCGTTCCTCCGCGGAGCGGTTTTTAATTAACAGATGAACTTTCCTGTTAAACAAGAAGGAATCACGCTCGCGGGATTCTCCGCCTGCGGCGGGTCGCTTCGGCGACATTATTCCCTACCGCCGCAGTGCGTTCCTCCGCGGAGCGGTTTTTAATTAACAGGTGAACTTTCCTGTTAATTAAAAAAACCCCTTGCATAAACTTATGCAAAGGGCGAAATATCTTCCGCGGTACCACCTGGCTTCTGCCGAATTCTCTAAACATTCCGGCAATCTCATTCAGTCCTTTAACGGAGACTATCCGTGATTCCCTACTTGCACTCTGCTTTGGGGCCCCCGGCTCCGAAGCTACCTTCCATCCACACCTTCCCTGAACAGCCTCTCAACCGTTGAGCCGTTCTCTCTGTCGGGGTTGTGTATGTACTCCTCTTCTTCACAGCCTTTTCTTATATACTATGTAATCATAGTGGTTTTTCTCCTGATTGTCAAGCCGGTGCCGTATTTTTTTACGCAGCTCTTGTATAAACAGGGTAACAGTTCAGACAGGCCAGCAAATCTGCTGCGCTGACCTTGCGAAAAGGTAGTGGCAGCAGCTTATTTGAATGGTACCCCATACCCGGAAAAACAATTGCCAAAGTCCTGTTATTTTCAGCCATTGCCCGTTCCGCTCTCTTCCCTGTCTTCATCCTCCGCACTTCTCTCTTCATCGTTCCTGGTATCTGCTTCCCTGTCATCCAAACGTGTTTCCACTAAATATCTGGGCCTCCGCTTTGTCTCCAGATATATCTTTCCGATATATTCTCCCACGATTCCAATCGATAATAAAAGCAGACCGCCGATAAACCAGATGGAAACCATGATACTGGCCCAGCCGCTTACTGTATTTCCTCTGTAAAAATCCACAACCGCCCAGACCAGAAAACCAATGCTGACAAAAAAGGACGCAATCCCGGCAAATGTAATCAGCCTGATCGGTTTTATGCTGAGGGAAGTAATTCCCTCTATTGCAAAAGCAAGCATCTTGCCGAGAGGATACTTGCTCTCTCCTGCCGCCCTCTCTTTCCTGTCATAATATACAACGTCGGAGGGGTATCCGATCATCGGCACGATTCCGCGAAGGAACAAATTGACTTCCGTAAATTCCTTAAGCCCCTTTAAAGCCCTGCGGCTCATCAGCCTGAAATCCGCATGATTATAAACCGTATTGGCGCCCAGAAGGTTCATTAGCTTATAAAATCCCTCCGCAGTCAACCGTTTGAAAGCGGAATCGGTCGTCCTCTTCTTCCTCACCCCATAGACAATATCGCAGCCTGCTTTAAATCGCTCAATCATCTGATCACAGGCATCCACATCATCCTGCAAATCCGCATCCAGAGAAATCGCAGCGTCGCAGTGCCGGGCTGCCTCAGAAAGTCCTGCCAGAAGCGCATTTTGATGTCCCCGGTTGCGGCTCAGCTTAAGTCCCAGAAAGTAACCGTCTTCCCTGTTCAGATTTTCAATCAGTTTCCATGTTCCGTCCCTCGATCCGTCATCCACCAGCAGAATACGGCTTTCCTCACCGATAACCCCCGCATTAATCAGCGTCACCAGCTTTTTTCCCAAAATACCGGCTGTCAAAGGCAGTACTTCTTCTTCGTTATAACAAGGCACCACAAAATAAATGATCGGTGCATTTTCCATTTTCTCTCATCTCCTGCTGTCTTTTTTAAAACATACTGCTCATTATATACGAAAACAGATTAAAAAGAAAGGGGGGACTTACCCGAGTCGCCGCCATTTATCAATGCTTTTCTTTGCTGAAAGCCAAAGGAAAATTTTACTGCACCCAAACACCATTTTCATCCACCAAAAATCCGTCCGGCGTTGTGCCTCCGGTAAAGAGTGAGCCATTATCGTCCACATAATACCACATACCGTTGGTCTCCACCCATCTGGTCTTTGCCAGGCCTCCGCTGTTCCGGAAGAAGTACCAGATGCCGTCGATCTGGTTCCAGCCGGTCACCATCTGGCTGTCGTTATTAAAATGATATATCTCATTATTAATCATCATCGATTCATTCCTTGCATATGTACCGTCCGCCTTGACAAACTGCCATATCTGGCCGTTCTGTATCCACTTATTGGCGTCTCTGGCATTGGCTCCGGGACCGCCGGCCGGGGATGAAGGCGCTGTGCCTCCCGGACCTGTCTGCTGCCCGCTCTGCTGACCGCCGGCCGGATTCTGCTCGGCAGCCAGATATGCAAAGCCGTAATCGAGAAGCGCTTTGGTATCAGTATAATGTGTCTGCTTACTCTTCAGGACGACGGCAATGAGCCTCTTTCCGTCCCGCTCAGCACAGGTGACGAGTGTATTGCCGGCCAGGGATGTGTATCCTGTCTTTCCGCCCACAATTCCCTGATAATATTCACCATTGGCAGGATTCACCATCTTATGCCCCATCGTCAGTTTTCTGACCGTGGGAACCGAAGCCGTGGCCGGAAAATCATAGCTTACGGTGGATGCTATCTGGCTCAACGTCTGATTCTCAAACGCCGCCTTTGCAATCAGCGCCATATCCCTGGCAGTCGTATAGTGATTCGAATCATTCAATCCATTCGGATTGACAAAATGCGTATTGGTACATCCAAGGGAAGCCGCCTTCTGATTCATCAGATCGGCAAAGCCGCTGACGCTTCCGGCCACATGCTCGGCCAGGCCATTAGCCACTTCATTGGCAGATTTCAATAAAAGGGCGTACATACAGTCCTTCACGGAGAACTTGTCCCCGGCTTTAATTTTCAGTGTCACTGCGCCTGCCTCCAGGTTTGTAACCGCATTCTCGGAAAATGTCACCGTATCATCAAGACTGCTGCGTTCCAGCACCAGAAGAGCCGTCATAAGCTTTGTTATGCTGGCAGGATAAAACCTTGTATCTGCATTCTGCTCAAATAAAAACCGGTTATTCAAAGCATCGTAGAGTACCGCCCCCTGGGATGCCACAACCGGAGTCTCCAGAGAACCGGAAGCAGTTCCCTGGGAAGGATTTATCCCTGCCGTACCAGTTGTCCCGTTCCCCTGAGATGTTGTAACGGTTCCTGAAAGAGCCGGAAGGCGCGAAAGGCTGGATGAGCCGGTCTGGCTCTGCTGCGTCTGCTGCCCCTGCCCCGGATTTTGCCCCGTCTCCAACCCCGGCCCCGCAGAAGGCCCCGTAACATTAGCCGAAACAGTTGAAACCACAGCCATCGACATGGCTATCCCCAGACAAAGCGCTGCTTTAAAATTCTTCCATTTATTCATCCGTAATACTCCTGTATCTCTCATTTTTATAATTGTCGGTAATATTTCCGACTTCATTATAGATATTGAAGCCGTTTTCCCATTTTATACTTTACCATTGTACAGCATTTTCCCATATTACACAATCGGATCCGAAAGTTATAATTATTACAATTTTATTACAGACTAAATGCACGCCCATCTTGTAAAATACCACTGTTGCATAAAAAGCTTTCCTTGTCTTTGATCAGTTATTTTAACCGGACATATCAGCACATATATCCTGTTAAACCGGATATAATCAAGTCATATATATCTTACAATCATATACAGGTGGTGATATAATGTACGAAGAGCTATTTTATAAACGTTTAGTTGAATTACGTCTGAATAAAGGCGTCTCAGCCCGCGATATGAGCCTCTCCATAGGCCAGAGCGCAGGATATATAAATGCACTTGAAAATAAAAAAGGCATGCCCAGCCTGACCGTCCTTTTTTACATCTGTGAATATCTTGATGTCACTCCCTCCGAATTTTTCGATGAGGGAAACGGATATCCCTCCGATCTGAATGAGATTGTGGAGGATCTGCGTCATCTCAACCGGTCCTATCTGCAAAGCATCGGTTCAATCATAAAAGGGCTGCGCAGATGAATTAGTATCCACTAATTTCTTCTGCAGCTGCCCTTCTTGTTGTAGTAGCTTCCTCATTATCCCAGCTTGCAGACGTCCACCCACATCTCATAGCCTGAGCACTGTTCCAGTTCTTCCATCGTCAGTTCTATTGCACTGTTGCTGCTCCCGCAGGCCGGAAATACAGTCGCAAACCGCTTCATGGATTCATCCAGATAGACCTTCACCCCTTCATTAATGCCAAACGGGCATACACCGCCCACGGTGTGCCCCACTTTTTCCGCCACTTCATCAGGGGAGAGCATCTTTGCTTTAACCGCAAACTGCTCCTTGTACTTATGGTTGTCTATTTTCGCATCGCCCGCCGTGACAATCAGTATCGGTTCTTCTCCGATTTTGAATGACAATGTCTTTGCGATTCTGGCCGGCTCACAGCCAACGGCCTGTGCAGCCAGTTCCACCGTGGCGCTGGATGTCTCAAACTCCAGTACCCTGTCATCCATGCCCCATTTTTTCATATGTTCTTTTGCCCGTTCAATCGACATTCCCGTCTCCTCCTGCTTAAATTGCCGAATCCGTCGATAACGTTTCACGGACCCGGCAATGAATTTTATAAATATTTTCTTCTAAGTTCCGCTGCGCTCTCCGCAACAAGGTATCCCGGTGCAATATCAAATACGGTCTTGCAGCCGCTCTGTCCCTCTGCGTTCATCCTGTAAGCCGCCCGCGCGTAAGAAACGATAATGGAGGATGTAAATTCCGGATTCGAATCCAGCTTCAGGCTGTACTCTATCACATGGCCGTTCTCTTTATTCCATCCTGTTTTTCCGCCCCTGAGCACAAATCCCCCATGGGGCAGACGGGTGTGATCCCTCTTCATCTCCTCCTCCGTTATAAAATGTACGGTCGTATCGTAATCCGAGAAATAATTTGGCATTGTCTTGATTTCATTCTCTATTTTTGCCTTGTCAGCGCCTTCTTCCGCCACGACAAAGCATTCTCTTGTGTGCTTCTGCCTTGTGGTCAGTTCAGGATTTTTGCCGCTTCTCACTTCCTCCAGTGCGCGCTCCACCGGAATTGTATACTGTCTGGCATCCTTTACACCCTCCAGCCTTCTGATTGCGTCGGAATGTCCCTGGCTTACGCCTTTGCCCCAGAATGTGTAATTCTCACCCTCCGGCAGAGCAGCCATCGCATATACACGTGCAATTGAGAACATGCCAGGATCCCAGCCGGCCGATATCACCGCTACTTTTCCACCCTTTTTCGCAGTCTCATCCACAGCTTCAAAATGCTCCGGAATCTTCGCGTGAGTGTCAAAACTGTCTACCACATTAAACCACTGGGAATACTTCGGCGTCTGTGCCGGAAGATCAGTCGCGCTTCCCCCGCAGAGAATCAGAACATCGATCTCATCCTTCATCTTTTCCGCTTCATCCGCCAAAAGCACCGGAACTCCTTTTGTCAGGATTTCCACTGTTTCCGGAGCACGCCTCGTAAAAACGGCCTTTAATTCCATATCCGGATTCTGTTTCAGTGCACACTCCACTCCTCTTCCCAGATTGCCATAGCCTAAAATACCGATTCTTATGCTCATTTTTCTTTCCTCCGTCTGTAAATGATTGCCAAAAGGGCATAAAAAGGGAGTGATTCCTCACTCCCTCGTCAGTTGTTCCCTATTATACTATAAAAACATAAATTTTTCCAGATCTATTCTTTATATTCTTTCCACTCGTTTCCCTTACAAACCTTTTACTGCCTGTTTCTGCGCCTGATACCATGTAAGAAGCAGCGGCTCAATCCTCCTGTTCCAGATTGTCAAACAAATCGCAGGAATAAAATTCCCGGATCGACATGTTAAATCCTTCAGCTATTTTCTGAATGTTGACAATGCCCGGATTTTTGCTGCGTCCATTGAGAATACATTTCAGCGTCGAAAGCGGCATACCCGTCTTATACGACAGTGCATATAAAGTGAGCCGGTCCCTTTTGAGAAGCTCCCTGATACGTTTCACAGTCGCCTCACATATCTGCATCTTATGACCTCCAATCTTTCGTATGAATCTAGTTTATACGAAAAATTGGAAAAAGCAGGGCGATAAATCATACTGAATGTAAGGTTCTGGAAATTTTTTCCATTTTTTACTATAAGGCGGCAATTGACCATTGCCGGTCATTGTCAGCAATCGGATTTTCGTCATCAATCCAGTTCACTCAGGCCTGTATAAAGGTTGTAATATCGACCTTTCTGACGTATCAGCTCCTCGTGATCTCCTCTTTCAATAATTCTCCCGTGTTCCAGAACCATGATTGCATCGGCATTGCGTACTGTGGAAAGCCGGTGCGCAATTACCAGTGTCGTTCTGTCCTTCATCAGACGGTCCATACCGTGTTCGATGTGCTTCTCCGTTCTGGTATCGACGGAGCTGGTGGCTTCGTCCAGAATGAGGATTGGAGCCTTGGACACAGCCGCCCTGGCTATGTTGAGAAGCTGCCTCTGCCCCTGGCTCAGGTTAGCGCCGTCCCCTTCCAGCATCGTGTCATAGCCCTTCGGAAGCCGCATTATAAATGAGTGGGCCGATGCCGTTTTGGCGGCCTGAATTACCTCTTCGTCGGCCGCATCCAGACGGCCATAGCGTATATTTTCCATCACGGTGCCGGTGAACAAATGGGTGTCCTGTAACACCATTGCGATGTTGCGCCGCAGTTCATTACGTCTGATATGGCGTACGTCGGTTCCGTCCACCGTTATCGTTCCTGACTGTATATCATAAAAACGGTTAATCAGGTTGGTAATCGTCGTTTTACCGGCCCCGGTGGAGCCGACAAATGCAATCTTCTGCCCCGGCTTCGCATAGAGGCTGATATCATTCAGGATCACTTTATCCGCGTCATACCCAAATGTCACATGGTCAAGGACCACCTCCCCGCTCACCGGCTCCACCGATACCGCTTCCGTATCATCTGCCGGTTCAGGCTCCGTATCCATCACGGCAAACACACGCTCCGCTCCGGCAAGGGCTGAAAACACATTGCTGATCTGCATGGATATTTCATTGATCGGCCTTGAAAACTGTCTTGAAAAGTTTAAAAATACCGTCAGGCCTCCGACGTCAAAATTCCTGAACACACAGAGCAGGCCTCCGATGCAAGCGGTCAGGGCATAATTGACCTGGCTCAGGTTTCCCATAACCGGGCCCATGATGCCTCCAAAGAACTGGGCTTTAATCTGTTTATCCCTCAAATCGCCGTTTAAATAGCCAAACTCTTCCTCCGCCACGTCCTCATGGCAGAATACCTTTACAACCTTCTGTCCCTGAATTGTCTCCTCAATATACCCATTGAGCGCGCCCAGGGCCGACTGCTGGGCCGAGAAATACTTCTGGCTCCTGCCGGCCACAAAGCCTCCCGCTTTCATCATCAGCGGTATCATAACAACGGTAATCACAGTCAGGTAAATATTCGTATAAATCATCAAAACCAGCGTCCCTATGATACTGAGCGCTCCGGAAAACAACTGAACCAGCGTACTGCTGAGCATGTTTCCGATAGTATCCACATCATTTGTAAAACGGCTCATCAAATCGCCGTTATTATTAGTATCATAAAAGCGAAGAGGAAGCTTCTGCATCTTTGCGAACAGCTCCTCCCTGATCCGCTGCAGCGCATTCTGCGCTATCGTCAGCATAATCCTGGACTGCGTATAATTGGCAGCCACGCTGAGCAGATAAATCCCAGCCATCACGATTAACGCCCTGAACAGACCCGCGCTGTCACCTCTGCTCCCGTCCAGGGGCACGATATAGGTATTGATGATCGGGCGCAGCATATATGAGCCTGCCAGGTTAGTGAGTGTACTCACAATGACGCAGAGAAAGGCCGCCCCCATCCACATTTTATCTTTTTCAAGGTAAGACAGCAATCTCTTCACCGTCTCCTTGCTGTTCTTTGGTTTGCCGCCTCCCCTGGCCGCCATTCTGCCGGGTCCGTGTTTCTTCCTCGGTGAATCGGCAACACGGTTGCCGTAACGCCTTTTGAGGCTCTCTATTCTGTTCTGATCCATCATGCCAGCACCTCCTGTCCGTCCTTCGCTCCCGCTGCTGCCTGCGGCGCATTGCCGCCGTCCTCTTCGTCCCCGCTGTTCCTGCCGTATTGGGTTTCATATATTTCCCTGTATGCCTCACAGGAACCGAGCAGCTCATCATGAGTGCCCATACCGATAATTTTGCCGTCATCGAGGACAATTATCTTATCCGCATCCTCGACCGAGCTGATTCTCTGGGCTATAATGAATTTTGTCGTGTCCTTCAAAGACGTACGGAATGCTTTTCGTATCTGCGCTTCTGTTGCCGTATCTACAGCGCTGGTGCTGTCGTCCAGAATCAGGATCCTTGGCTTTTTGAGAAGCGCCCTGGCGATACAGAGTCTCTGCTTCTGTCCTCCCGAAACATTGACTCCGCCCTGTCCCATCTCAGTATCGTATCCATGAACAAACGAAGTGACAAATTCATCAGCCTGGGCGCTCTTTGCCGCCTCTCTGACCGTCTCCATACCGGCTTCCTCATCACCCCATTTTAAATTTTCTTCAATCGTGCCGGAAAACAGTATGTTCTTCTGCAGTACCATTCCGACTCCTTCCCTCAGATTTTTCAGGGAGTAGTCCCTGACATCAATCCCGTCTATCAGCACCTGACCGGATGTGGCGTCATAGAGCCTCGGTATCAATTGAACCAGGGATGTCTTTCCGCTTCCTGTGGAGCCGATGATTCCCACCGTCTCTCCGCCGTTTACCTGAAGATTGATGTGTTCCAGAACGTAATCACCGGCCTGGCCGTAAGAGAAACAGACATCTTTGAACTCCACACCGCCCTTTGTGACATGAGCGTCTTTTCTGGCCGCATCCGTATCCGTCAAATCAATTTCCGTATCCATTACCTCATTGATTCTCTTTACTGAGGCCATGGCGCGGGAACTCTGTAAAAACACCATTGACAGCATCATCAGCGACATCAGAATCTGTACTATATATGTGGTAAATGCCGTCAAATCTCCGACAGCCATGCCGCCTCCGATAATAATATTTCCGCCGTACCAGACCACGGCGACTGTCGTCACATTCATCGCCAGCATCATTACCGGCATCGTCGCAATGACAATCCGCATGGCTTTTAAGCTGCTTTCCTTCAGGTCGGCGTTCATCTCCTTAAATTTTTTGCACTCATAATCTTCCCGGACGAAAGACTTAACTACCCGGACATTCGTCAGCACTTCCTGTATTCCGTTATTGAGGCGGTCCAGCTTTTTCTGCATAATCTCAAACCGCGGGAATGCCAGCTTCAGTATTGTCGCAATAGCCGCAGTAAGAAGCGGTATCACAATCAGAATAATTACCGCCAGCCGGGCATTCATCCAAAACGCCATAAACAGCGCTCCAATCAGCATCCCCGGCGCGCGAAGCATCAAACGCAGCCCCATCATCATAACATTCTGTACCTGCTGGATATCATTCGTCAGTCTGGTAACAAGAGAACCGGTGCTGAAGTCATCAATATTTTTAAAGGAAAACTGCTGGACCCTGGAAAATACATCCTTTCTCAGATCGCTGGTAAAGCTGATCGATGCTTTGGCTGAAAAATAGGCGCCCAGGATTCCTCCCGCCGCCATCAGCACGGTAGTTAAAAGCATCACAAGCCCAATCTTTATAATGTAACCGGCATCCCGCTGGGCCACTCCATTATTGATGATCATCGACATCAGTTTCGGCAGCATAATTTCCCCGAACACTTCCGTCAGCATCATGAGCGGCCCAATAATAAAGGCGCTGCGATACGGCCTGACATATTTCATATATTTTTTCATATTTTATTCCTCCAATTATTCCTGGGTAGTGTCAAAAACTACCCTGCTTTTTTGTTGT
>NZ_KE992970.1 GCF_000466485.1 [Clostridium] symbiosum ATCC 14940
GCTGGCCGTACCGGCGGCGTCCTCACCTGCTTAAGTAATGCGAACATTGCTTTTTTGCCCTCCTTGTGCTACACTCCAATTCAGTAGAATCTTATCAGATAGTACAGCTAGTACTCCATCCGGCCTGTCACTGTAGTTACCGGCCGGATGGAGCACTGGAACTGTTGGGCATTATAACCCGCGGGGCGGGGAATTGTGGGGCCGGGAACAGTAAATGTTGTTTTCAGAAAGGAATAAAATGAAGAAATTAGGAAGAAATGATGCCTGCTGGTGCGGCAGCGGAAAAAAATATAAACATTGCCATGAGGCCCTCGATGAACGTCTTATGGCGGAGTCGGATAAAGGTCACATTGTACCGACACGCGATCTTTTGAAGACTCCGGAGCAGATAGAAAAAATCAGGGAGAGCTGCGCCGTCAATATCGCGGTGCTCGATTATGTTGCGGAACATATCGGGGCGGGGATAACAACGGAAGAGATAGATAAATGGGTGTATGATGAGACGGTAAAGCGGGGCGGGATCCCGGCGCCTCTGGGATATGAAGGATTTCCGAAGAGTGTCTGCACCTCTATTAATGAGCAGGTCTGCCATGGAATACCATCAGAGGATATTGTGCTGAAAGACGGCGATATTATTAATGTGGACGTATCCACTATCTATAAAGGTTATTTTTCCGATTCGTCGAGAATGTTCTGCATCGGCAATGTCAGCCCTGAGAAACGCCGTCTGGTGGAGGTGGTGAAAGAGTGCGTTGAACTGGGGCTTCGCGAGGTAAAACCATGGGGATTTCTCGGAGATATGTCACAGGCGGTAAACGATCATGCCGTTAAAAACGGCTACTCCGTTGTGCGGGAGATTGGGGGCCACGGTGTGGGAATCGAATTCCATGAAGAGCCGTGGGTCGGATATACGGGGACACGTGGGACGGATATGATGCTGGTTCCCGGAATGATTTTTACAATCGAGCCGATGGTGAATATGGGAACCAATGAGATTTATGTAGACGACACCGATAACTGGAGTGTTTACACGGCCGACGGCGAGCCTTCGGCACAGTGGGAGATTATGGTATTGGTGACGGATGACGGGTATGAGGTCCTGGCGTATTAGGATTTAGATCCGGCTTTGGAGGGGCAAAAGATGAATGCGATAGAAAATATTGTAAAGATGGTTACCGAACTTAAGAAGGAACTGGAGGAAATGCCTGAAACTAAAGAGGCAAAGCCGGTCAGCCGTGAAGAATTCACACTGCTTTTGAGCGGTATTTCCACATGCAGAAAGGCCCCCGGCATTCCGGTGCATATGGGATATGAAGAGCTGTACCATTGTGCGGACGCCGATGAGGAGGCTAAAACCAGGGAACATTTACAGAGGATATACGGCATCCATAACGAGGAGGCATTTCAGTCCGCCTGCCACAGTGAGTATTCCGGGAGCAGACAGTATGAGCAGTTCATGACATTCTGGTGCGGCGCTCCGATGTTTGACATAAATGAACTGAATGGGGCCGGAAGAAAGGGATTTGAGGAATGCATCAGCCTCTCAAGACATTTTTATCCTATCCTGAAGGAAAAGGGATATTATGCCTGGGATATCAATGAAAAGATTGGACTGCTGAGAAAAGCTGCGGCCTGTGGGATTGTGTCGGAGGAACGGTTTTGGGAACTGACGGATCCATGGGTCAGGCAGGCCCAGGTGTTTTATCATTCCTGGCAGGAATACGCAATCAGCTGTCTGTGCGGAGCCGTATATTTTATGAGTCATCATGGAACTGTGGATGAAAGCTTTTATAAGCTGAATTATAATCTGGTACGCCACTTGTTTGAGGACGGAGGGGCGTGGAGGAGAAACGCATGGTACAGGCCGCAGGAACGTGAATGGGCCGATATTTTCGGGGCTAATCCGGGCTGCATCATTACAAAAAGGGCGATGGAGACGGAAACGATTGGTTACATGTACCGGGATGAGCCGGCAAAAGGATTTCCAGACTGCGGCTGGCGTTTTTTTGTGGGCGATGAGCCGGATGAGTATGTAAATCAGGTTGAAAATAATACGATCATCAGTTTTAACACGGTCTGCAATCTGGATCCGACCATCCTGGCCTATTTCTATGCGGATGCCGGGCGCAAATTCGGCAGAACGGAGGACGGCTGGGAAGAAGAATTTTAGGAAAGAAGAAGGATGGGTAAATAAAGCAGGAGCCTTACCGGCGCCGCAGAATCAGATGATTCACGGCGAAAGTAAGACTCCTGCTTTTTCTGAAAACGGAAAGGGGGAAGTAGAAAAGTTTTCAGAAATCTATATAAAGGTAAATTATTGTTAGTCGAGCCCAATGACCTTTTGCGCGCTTTCTATATGTCATTGGCCTCATTGATTTATGTAACTATCATACTGGAAAATTGTGTCTAATGTTTGACCAATATATAAAAATAGTCTAAAAGAGATATTAAAATTAAAAGAGGGGCCGGTTCATGATTTTAAAAGCCGCCATAAAGTAGTCCGGCTAATCCCCAGTCTTTTTGCCGCAGCGCTCTGGTTCCCGCCGGTTTCCTCCAAAACAGCGTGAATAATATCCTGGTTAATTTCGTCCAGCGTGCGGTTCAGGTTAAAGGACTGCACCGGATTCTGAATACCGGAATGAGGCAGAAGGGCAGCGGAGGTGTGTTCCTGCTCCAGGGCATGGGCCACCGTGCTTTCCAGAATATAAGGCGTGGTGGTAACTGCCGTCAGTTCACTGAGAATCCGTTTAAACTGAGTATAATTATAAGGCCATTCATAATTAACAAGAAGCTCCATGGCCCCGGATTCCAGCCCCAGAATTTCTTTGGCCAGGCTGATATTCAGAGAACTGAGGGAAAGGTTAGCCAGTACCGGAATTTCCTCCCTGCGCTCCCGCAGCGGCGGCAGATGGATGGTCAGGCAGGACAGCATGTTGACATAGTCCATGCACCGTTTTGGAATTACTCCGTCCTTACCGCATACACAGGAGAAGAGAAGACGGTTGCGGCGGGCCAGGTTCATATCGACAATCAGGGAAAGAAGCTGTTTGTGCCGTTCCTCCGGAAGGGTATCCACATTTTTCAGGTAAATCGTATTATTATTATCATTAAACGGAGAATTGTAGTGGTTTGTAAGGAATGTCCAGCTTTTGTCATTCATCATGGTGAAATCGATGACGACCATGGGATTGTGGTGCAGCGGACTCTGCGTATAGACAGCCCCTGCAACCCTCTCCTTTCCGGTGCCGGCCTCACCGATGATCATAATCGGAAAATCCGTCTGAGTCATCTGTTCGACGGTGGCCTGTAAACCGCCGATGGCGCCGGTTACATTATAAAAACTGTTGTAGAACGTATTTTCCACATCTTTTTTGCTCAGATACTGTACGCCGTATTTGCTGGTCGCGAAAGGAACCTTGCTTGAAGAAAAATAGAAAACCACGTAGTTTTGCCCGTAAAACGGGATCAGACGGCTGGTGATGGAATACAGGACTCCCCCGATATTTTTAAAGGAACGGTGGGTATCGGCCGCCAGTGCGGCAGAAACCTCCCGCTTCAGTACATCGATTATGAGAGGCTCGGACCCGGATTCCAGGGTCGAGAAAAAGACTTCCTCTTTATCGCTGAATACGACTGTTTCGTGACTGTCCTTAAGAATCACATTCTGGAGAAATTTATTCTCTTCACGTAAAAGGGAATGGCTGCGGCATAGTTTGACTGCCTGATCAAAGGCGTTTCCAATGCTCTCGTTGCCGGAGGTAATCAGAATCGCATTCAGTCCCAGTTTTTTTGCCGTCGTATTGGCGATCATGTCGCATAGCACCATCCGGTAGCCCTTTTTCTTGAGGGTTAAAAGAATATCCTGTACCTCGTCCGCACTGTGGATTGTATAGATCTCCACCTTATATTGAAGAAGATCGCAGAGCAGCTGGGCGCTGCTTGTGATTCCGGGGAAACCGACGATGGCATAGCGGGAGGAAAAATTCTCAGCCATCTTGATGGCGCGCAGAATGTCGTAGACGGAAAGCGCAATCTCAATTACAGGAAGCGGGGTGATGGCTCCGATTAATTCAGCCGTGCCGCCCCGCGATATAATGATATCGAAGTCTTCATGGAAATTCTTCCGGGCGATCTCTGCGCCTTTATGGAGATCCCCGACAAATACGCTCAAATCAATATCGTCGCGATCCTTTGCAAGTTTCAGCATAATGGATTTCATCCCCTCGTAAGGCGCTATGCCGAGAATTCTGATTTTTCCCTGATTCATAGAGTTCCCCTTTCTTAACATAAACGTGTTTCATTATGAAACGATTGTAACATAAAACAACAAAATAATAAATATAAAATCAAAAGTGTTTCAAATATAAACAGCAAAACGGGTAAAAAAGGTTGAGCAAAAATAATATTCTTAGTAAAATAAAACAAATCAAAGGAAATGAAACAATAAACGACAGAAAGTCAGAAAATACATCAATAAATTATGAGAAGCTATTGTTTAAAAATGAAACAATGTGGCTTTGGTCGGGAAAGGAAACAATATGGTGAAATTACTGATCATTGCAGATGATTTCACGGGCGCACTTGATACAGGAGTACAGTTTGCGGCAGGTGGAGCAGAGACAAGAGTTGTTACTAATACGGATTACGATTTTGACAGCGTGGATGAGAATGTGCAGGTTCTGGTTCTGGACGCAGAGACAAGGCACCTGAGTCGGGATGAAGCTTACAGAGTTGTTTTCCACATTACAAAAAAAGCATTTGAGAGCGGGATTCCATTTATATACAAGAAAACAGATTCTGCACTCAGGGGAAATATCGGAAGTGAACTGAAAGCAGTTCTTGATGCCGCTTCGCGGACCTCCCTCCATTTTCTTCCGGCATTTCCAAAGATGAACCGGATTACCAGGAATGGAATCCACTATATTGACGGCGTTCCGGTTCATGAGAGTGTATTTGGCAAAGACCCGTTTGAGCCGGTTGCCGATTCATATATCCCGGAGATACTGAAGGGGGATGTGCCGGTGACGGTGGTCCGCAATATGAAGGACTGGAAGAGGGCGCCGGGAATCATGGTTTACGATGCCTCAACGGATCAGGAGCTTATGGAGTTTGGAAAGTTCCTGATGAAAAAAGGGGAACTGACCGTTATGGCAGGCTGCGCCGGTTTTGCCGGAGTTTTACCATCTTTGCTGGGACTGGAAGGCGAAATGCCGAGACAGGTGGCTCTGGGCGAAAAATTCCTTGTAGCCTGCGGGAGTGTCAATCCGATAACGGTCAGGCAACTCGATTATGCACAACGTCAGGGATTTACAAGAATCAGGATGGCTCCGCACCAGAAGTTCGACACCGGATACTACCGGACGCCGGAGGGGGAAAAAACCCTGAAAGACTGGAAAGAGCTGTGCAGCCGCAGCAACCGTGCCATCATTGATACAAATGATTTGCCGGGCCGGAGCGATACATTTGATTATGCGTGCAGGCAGGGGATCACGATGGAGGAATTGAGAGTCAGAATTTCTTCCACCCTCGGATATGTGGTGAGAGAGCTGATAGGGGAGGAACCCGACAGCACGCTGTTAATTACCGGAGGCGACTGCCTGACCGGATTCATGGCTCATATCGGCCGTGATGAAATTGCACCGGTCTGTGAGATGGCGCCGGGAACCGTCCTCTCAGAAATTGATATCGGGAACAGGACATTTGCGGTAATAACCAAATCGGGAGGTTTCGGAGGTGAAACCCTGATGGTGGATTTGGCTGAGAAGATAACAGGCTGCAAAGAAGATAAGAGACTGGAAAAGAAAGAGGAGAATAAGTATGTTAACACAGTATACGCTTAAAATGCCGCACGCAGTGTACAGCGGAAAAGATGCTCTTGATAAACTGACGCAGATTATTGGAACCGGCGTCAAAAAAACCGCTGTTTTTACCGATCGGGGAATTATCGGAGCAGGGCTTTTGGAGCTGCCTCTTTCAAAGATTAAAGAATCCGGCTGCGAATATGTGATTTTCGATGATCTGGCGGCGGAACCCACCTATGAGCAGGCGCAGAAGGCAGTTGATGCATTTAAGGAATCGGGAGCAGATTTTATTGTGGCCGTAGGCGGCGGGAGCGTTATGGATACCGCCAAGCTGGCATCCGTATTGGCAACCGATGAGTACGGGGTAAAGGAACTTCTGGATAATCCCCAAATGGTGAAAAAATGCGTTAAAACACTGATGATTCCGACGACTGCAGGTACGGGTGCCGAAGCGACTCCCAATGCAATCGTCGCCGTACCGGAGAAAGAATTAAAGGTCGGCATTGTGAATGATAATATGATTGCGGATTATGTCATTCTGGACGCTGTCATGATTAAGGAGCTTCCGAGAAAAATTGCGGCATCCACCGGTGTGGACGCCCTGTGCCACGCGGTTGAGTGCTTTACCTCAAATAAAAAGAACCCGTTCAGTGATATTTTTGCTCTGCAGGCATTCGAAATGATTATGAAAAATATAGAAAAAGCCTGCGACGACCCGGAAGCGCTTAAAGAGAAGAACAATATGCTGGTTGCCTCCTTCTACGCAGGGGCTGCAATCACCGCGTCGGGTACCACAGCGGTACACGCGCTGTCCTATCCTTTGGGGGGCAGGTACCATATCCCGCACGGCGTGTCCAATGCGATTCTCCTGGCTCCTGTTATGAGATTCAACGAACCGGTGTGCCGGGGCCTCTTTGCAGAAGCTTACGACCGGCTGGCCGCCGGGGAGAGCTTCGCAACGGAGGCAAAGAGTGAGGAAGAAAAATCGGCGTGGGTTGTAAACCGGATGGAAGAGATTGTAGAGCATTTGAATATTCCCAAAAGCCTGAAAGAATTCGGCATCGGCAGCGAGGATCTGGATGAACTTGTGGAAGCCGGAATGGGCGTGCAGAGACTCCTCGTCAATAACATGAGAACTGTGACGGCCGAAGACGCAAAAAAAATATATCTTGAAATAATTTAATTAGCCGAATGAACTGTGGCAAAGCTTCAAAATCAGGAGGAACCAGGTAATGAAAAAAGTAGAAATTAAAGGAATTATCCCGCCAATCGTAACACCGATGAATGAAGATGAATCCGTCAATGAGAAAGAACTCCGCAACCAGGTGAACCGGCAGATCAAAGGCGGTATACACGGACTTTTCCCATTTGGCACCAATGGTGAGGGATACATATTAAACGAGAAAGAAAAAGAAGAAGTTTTAAGTATTGTTATTGATGAGACAAAAGGCCGCGTGCCGGTTTACGCAGGGACAGGATGTATCAGTACAAAAGATACCATCCGGCAGTCTCAGATGGCAGAATCCCTGGGAGCCGATGTTCTTTCCATCATCACCCCGTCCTTTGCCGCGGCATCCCAGAATGAGCTGTACGACCACTATAAGGCAGTGGCGGAGGCAGTGGATATGCCAATTGTTCTATATAACATTCCGGCCAGGACAGGCAACGCCCTTGCGCCGGCAACCGTTGCAAAATTAAGCAAAATTCCAAATATTGTAGGAGCGAAAGACAGCTCCGGGAACTTTGACAATATGCTTCAGTATATCGAACAGACCAGGGACAGCAAAGACTTTGCGGTGCTTTCCGGCAACGATTCCCTGATTCTCTGGAACCTTCTGGCAGGGGGGACCGGAGGTATTGCGGGCTGCGCCAACGTGTTCCCGGAGGTGATGGCCTCCATCTACAATTATTTTGCGGCAGGCGACCTGGAGAATGCAAGAAAAGCCCAGGACAGTATCCGTTCCTTCCGGGGCTGCTTTAAATACGGCAATCCGAACACCATCGTGAAGACGGCTGTTAACCTGCTTGGCTACCCGGTCGGAAAGTGCCGTGCGCCGTTTAACCAGGTACCGGAGGAAGGAATCGAGGCGCTCAAAAAAGTGCTTGCCGAGAATCACGAAAAGGGCATGTGCTGATTGGCAGTTCGGAAAACACGAATAAAAGAAAGGCAGAATATGGCTGAGAAATTAATTCTTGGAATCACGATGGGAGATCCGGCCAGCATCGGCCCGGAGATCACCGTAAAAGCCCTGGCAAAGAAAGAAATTTATGACGAGTGCCGCCCGCTGGTAATCGGCGATGCAGCAGTAATGGAGGAGGCCGCTAAGATTGCCGGAAGAGAGGATATCAAAATCCGCGCAGTCCAATCGGTCGGTGAGGCAAAATACGAGTATGGTACCATCGATGTTTACGATATGAAGCTGATGGATTTGAACACGCTGGAGCGCGGAAAAGTATCGGCAGCCGCCGGTGAAGCGGCGTTTGGGTATGTAAAGAAGGTGATTGAACTGGCCATGGCCGGCGAGATAGACGGGACGGTCACAAACGCGTTTAACAAAGAGGCGGTAAACCTGGCCGGACACCATTATTCCGGACACACCGAAATCTATGCGGATTTTACCGGAACAAAGAAATACACGATGATGCTGGCCCATGAAAACTTAAGGGTCGTTCACGTATCCACCCATGTGGCGCTGAGAGAGGCATGCGACAGGGTAAAAAAAGACAGGGTGCTGGAGGTTATCAGGATTGCCCATCAGGCATGTAAAGACCTGGGAATTGAAAACCCGAAGGTGGGAGTTGCGGGACTCAACCCCCACAGCGGTGAAAACGGACTGTTTGGCCGCGAGGAAATAGAAGAAATCATACCGGCAATCGGCGAGGCCGTAAAAGAGGGAATCAACGCAGAAGGCCCGGTGCCGCCGGACACCGTCTTTTCCAAAGCGAGGGGCGGCTGGTATGATATCGTAGTGGCTATGTACCACGACCAGGGACACATCCCGCTTAAGGTTGTTGGTTTTGTTTATAACGAGAATGAGAAGAAATGGGACGCAGTTGCAGGAGTTAACATAACTTTGGGACTTCCGATAGTGAGGTCATCTGTAGACCATGGAACGGCCTTTGACCAGGCAGGGCTCGGCATAGCAAATGAATTAAGTCTGATGAACGCCATTGATTACGGCGTAAAATTAGCTAAAAGCAACAAAGTAAAAAAAGGAGAATAGTGGAGGAAAAACTATGAAGAAAAGTATGAAAAAACTCGTTTCCGTAGCTTTGGCAGCTACAATGGTATTGGGACTTGCAGGATGTAATGACGGCAGCAGCCAGACGGCAGCGACAACGGCGCCGGCAGCGGAGGCCGCAGGTACAGAGGCAGCCGGGGCAGAAAGCGGGGCGGACGGAGCACAAGATAAGGCAGAAGCGGCCAATGCAGGCCTGAATGCAAATATTTTATTCGCAACACACGAAGTCGGAACAAGTAATTATAACCTGTCGGCAGAGCTTGCGAAGCTGTGGGAGGAAAATGGAATCGGAACAGTGGACGTTCAGCCAATCTCCCCTGGCGGAATGGGCGCTCCTTACCTGTTCGAGCAGGGCAAGACAGATGTCTCCTTTATCAACGGCGCTCCTGCAAAATGGGCATTTGAAGAGGGCACCCTCGGCAAACCTCCTGTAAAAGGATATTCAGCCATGATTGGCGGACTTACCAACGTATCGGCCGTAAACTTTATGACAAAAGCATTCATGGATAAATACAATGTACAGACCGTGGAAGAAGCAATCAGACAGAAACTTCCAATCCGAATCGGCTGCAGCCCGGTAGGCTCCATGGATAACGAAGTGGTTCAGATTTTACTCGGATACCTGGGAGTGACGGAAGATGATATCAAATCCTGGGGCGGCGATGTAGTGCACGGCGGCGGTTCCGACCTCTCCGCTATGGTAAAAGACGGAAAGCTGGATTTCATGCTTGACCATACATCCGTCAACTCCTCCACGATGACAGAAATCGCAATGACGTGTGACGTGCATTTCAACCAGTGGGAAGAGGATACGCTTGATTACTTTGTAAACGAAAAAGGTTTCCAGAGAATCACAATCCCGGCCAACTCCTGGAAGGGACAGACGGAGGAAATCATCAATGCCGGTACGCCTGACTGCTTATTTGTAAGGGATGAACTGGACGAAGACGTTGTTTACTGGATGACAAAATCCATGTGTGAGAACAGAGATTACCTTGTATCAGTACTTGCATCCATTGAGCCGTTTGACCCTGCCACATGCTGGGAGCCGGAGAAAGTCGGCGGTCTTGCACTCCATCCGGGCGCAGAAAAATACTTTAAAGAAGCAGGTTACATGAAATAATCAGGATTTAAAGTTCGGGGGGCTGTTACCGGCTCCCCTCTTTTAAGAGATATTGGAGGAATGAATTATGAGTGAAGCGAATGCCCTGAACCAGGATCAAAAGCCAGTTAGCAAATTCGCAAGCCTTCCAAAGTGGAGATATGCTTCGTTAGTTATACTTTCCGTAATGTTGATTGCTTTCCAGCTCTATATTGCGCTGGTGAGGCCGCTTGATAAATGGATTCAGGTGCCGGTGCATCTCTGTCTGGCTCTGGCAATCGCTTTTATTCACAAACCCGTTGCGGATAAGTGCAAAACTACAGTAACAAAAGCGCTCGGCTGGGCCTATGATATTTTCATGCTGGCAGGTGTTGCCTACTGTGCGTACTATTTTATTTCTAATTTAAGTTATCTGCAAAACCGTATCTATAACGTGGACAGCATGACGACTGCCGACCTGCTCTGTGCATACTGGCTGCTGATTATCGTCATGGAAGCGGTAAGAAGGTTTATGGGTATGAACCTGTTTATCTTTATCTGTGTATTTATTGCGTATGCATTTTTAGGACAGAAAATCAGCGGCATCTTTAAATTCCGCGGTATGTCATGGCAGAGCTTCGGCGAGGTTATGGTCATGGATCCGAACGGTATCCTTGGCTCGCCGCTGTCGTCTTCTGTTAATACCCTGTTCTATTTCCTGCTGTTCGGCGCATTCTTTTCGGTGTGCGGCGGCGGCCAGGTCCTGATCGATTTAGGCATGAAACTCAGCGACAAGACGGCCGGAGGCCCGGCAAAGGCATCGGTAGTGTCTTCCGGACTGATGGGCATGATTTCCGGCTCAGCCGTTGCAAACGTAACGAGTACGGGTGTCATGACCATCCCGCTGATGAAGAAATCGGGATATGAGCCTCACCAGGCAGGAGCAATCGAGGCGGTGGCTTCCACCGGCGGTCAGATTATGCCTCCTATCATGGGGGTGGGAGCGTTCATCATGGCGGAAATGATAGGCATCAGTTATACAAGAATCGCCATGGCGGCCATCATTCCGGCTCTGGCATACTACGGTTCCGTATTCCTGCTGGTTCATTTCCTCGCAAAGAAGAAAAAAATGAATTCCCATGACGAGGCCGTTGTCTGCAAAACAGCCCCGATTATGCCGAGAATCTATCAGCTTGCGCCGATTATTGTTCTGGTAGTCATGATATTTATGGGAAGCTCTTTGACAAGGGCAGCTCTCGTAGGTTCGGCGCTTGCCATAATCGTAAGCTTTATTTCAAAAGATACCAGAATGAACGTAAGCCAGTTTATCGATGCGATGCTGGACGGAACAAAACAGGCATACGGAATTGCAATCCCGACCGCTGCCTGCGGTATCATGACGGGTATTGTGGTGCAGTCCGGCGTTGCCAACAAGCTGACAAAAATTATTGCGGCAACGGGAAGCTCCAGCCTTGCTCTGGCCCTGATTATCACAATGCTTGGATGTATGCTTCTCGGTATGGCTCTTCCGACGGTTGCGGCTTACCTGATCGCCAACATACTGTTCTGTTCCACACTGATTTCCCTGGGAATCGACCCGCTGCCTGCCAATATGTTTATCTTCTACTTCGGCGTTATCGCACAGATCACTCCTCCGGTATGCCTGGCGTCCTTTACTGCCGCCGGTATCGCAGGGGCAAGCTCGTGGAAGACCGGCTGGACGGCATTTGCCTATGCACTTGTATCCTTCCTGACCCCTTATGTCTTCGTGTTCCATCCGGCTCTTCTGCTGCAGGGATCCGTTACGGAGGTGGTGGTGAATACGGCGATTATGGCATACGGAATTATTTTCCTGGCAGGCGGTATAGCAGGTTATATGTTTGTACCGATAAAGAACGTAGTAGTCCGTGTTCTTCTGGCCTGCGTGGCAGTATTTATCATTATTCCTGAAAATATCACCACCCTGATCGGAATCCCGATGGGACTGGCCATTCTGGTATATTTCTACATTCAGGGTAAGAAGCACAAAGAGGCGAAAGCATCTGCAAGCGCCGCAGCCTAGAGCGTGGTTGAAAATTAGGAGAAAGACACAATGATAATTGACAAATTTGACAATATCCGTTTTTATAGCTGTATGCTCAATAATCTGGAGAACGGTCTGCAGGCCGTAGAGGCGCTGCGCAATCCGGAGGCCGGAAGATATGAGTTCGACGGCGGTTTCTTCCTGGTTCAAAAGGGAGAGACAAAGCCGATGTCTGAGGGGACATTTGAGGCTCATAGAAAATATGCAGATGTTCAGATTGTCCTGGAGGGCAGCGAAGAAATCGCCTGGGCGGATCTGGGAGATTTAAAAGAAGACGGGGAATATAACGGTGACAATGATAAGGCGGCCTACACAGGCGCTGAAGACAATGTGATGAGGATTACGGCGGGGATGTGCTATATTGCCTTTCCGCACGATGGGCACAAAGCGGTGCGCCATACGTCCCGGCAGCAATCCTATACAAAGATAGTCATGAAACTTCCGGTTGTTAAATAAAAAAGGTACCGCATGGTATGGTGCGGCTGAGAAACGCTTATCGTTTCCGGCTGTGCCATATTTTTTTAAGTTTATTATTGTTAAAGCATAAATGACTTAAGTAACTATAGTAACTTTTGTAACTTTTGTAAATACAATTCTGGGATATTGACTGCTAATGTATTGGCTGGAAATAAATAATTTCATAATCATAACATATATTTAGGAAATGTTAAAGAAGACTGAAAATGATTGCAAATGATCCGATACTAGTATATTTTAAGGTAACAGGCATGCCGTATGAAGTATATTTGAATGAGGAGGAAAAGTATTATGGGATTTGATGCAGCAACGTCAACGTTAACCCTGGATCTGCTTGCGACTACGGGATTTGGGTGTCTTATGGTTTTCCTGGGAAAAGCAATTGTACGAAGAGTAAAGCCGTTCCAGGACTGGGGGATACCGGCGCCCGTTGTCGGAGGACTTCTGGTTGCGCTTATTTTAAGCTACCTTAAAATTACGGGATTGTTTGCGGTCCAATGGACCTCTACACTCGGCAGCCATCTGATGAATCTGTTTTTTACCTGTGTGGGTTTTGGTTTCAGCAAAACCCTGCTGGAGCGCGGAAAAAAGTTCTGTGCCGGGATAGCCCTGTCGGTGCTTCTTCTCGTATTATTACAGGGCCTGCTCGGAATGTTTCTGGCCCAGATGCTCGGCCTGCATCCTCTGCTTGGAATCCAGATCGGCACAGGCGCTCTGGCGGGAGGCGTGGGAACTACATCTGCATTTGGTCCCGTATATGAAGGGATGGGCGCTGTGGGAGCGACGGAGATTGGAGTTTCGGCCGCAACAGTCGGCATGATTCTGGGAAGCCTCACGGGTGGACCGCTGGCCGTAATGCTGATTAAACGGTATAAATTAAAAGCGGATCCGCAGGACGGCGCGCTGCAGGCCGGAGGCAGTGAGGAGAAAACGGCGCTGGATACGGGAAAACTTTTAAGCACTATCTGTATGATAACGATTATCGCAGCCTGCGGCATCCCGATTTATATGCTTTTGAGCATGATACCATATATTGAAATGCCGTATTTTATCGGATGTCTTTTTGCCGGGGCGATTGCCAGAAATATTCTGGAGGCTTTCCATGTGGATATCCATCTGCCGGAGGTTGAGACGGTGGAGCATATTTCACTGGATATTTTCCTGGCAATTACCATTATGACCATGGATTTGAGCAGAATTACAAATGCGGTTGGCCCAATGCTGATTATTCTGTTTGTTGTGACCATTGCCACTCTCGTTTTCACTTATTTCATAGGATTCCGTATGTATCACGGCGACTATAATGCCGCCTGTATGTGTGCAGGGCTGATTGGTATGGGAATGGGATCCGGTTCCAATGCGGTGGCTAATGAGAGAGCTGTTATGGATAAGTACGGATATTCCCATATCGCCTGGATATTGTATCCTGCTTTTTCCGTTTTGTGTGTTGACATTTTTAATCCGTTGTTTATGTCGCTTGTACCTGGTTTTCTAGGACTGGGAGGCTGATTCGTTTCTGGTCAGGCAGGTGAATCTGAAGCCGGTGCGGCCGGCGGAAGGGCAATAGTTCCTCTTCCGGCCTCACGAAAACCCCGGATTTTGGGTTAAAGTGCATAAAAATGACAGTGCATTTTAGTCGATTATGTGCAAAAAGTCAAAAAGTCCTTGACATTTATTGTCAAGCTGGTATACTGAAAATAGTTAAATAAAAGAGGTTCCGGAATCGGGATTTCTATTTTTAAACGCAAATGTGTAAACGATTACACATTAATTCAATATAACGGTTCCAGCCCCTTCCGAAGGAAAAATGGGAAGTGATTTCCGTGAAATACAAGGTTATTGCATTGATTTTATTTTCTGAAAGTACTTGCCTGTTTTCTTGTTTCAAAGTATAATTTTTTGTATAAAGTGTAATCGATTACACATAAACAGCAAATGGAATACGACAGGAAGACAGAGGGGATGAAGGAAATTATGATTACAATAGCAGATGTAGCGAGAGAGGCGGGAGTATCGGTTGCCACGGTCAGCAGGGTGCTGAACAAGAACGGTCCGGTATCGCCGGCAGCCCATGAAAAAGTGGCGCTGGCCATTGCAAAGCTGAATTACCAGCCGAATGTGTGGGGACGCAGGCTGAGAAGGAAAGAAAGCAAGATGCTTTTAATTCTGGTTCCGACGATCAGCAACCCGTTCTACTCATCCATTGTAGCCGGAATAGAGGACGAGGCAAGACGGTGCCAGTTTGGCACGATGCTCTGTATCGTCAATGGAGATGAAGTAAGAGAGAGAGAGTTTATCGAGCTTTTATTCGACGGACAGGCGGACGGGGCGGTGATGCTCTGTGTTAATAAGGATAACAGGCATATAAAGGAGATTGCGGATAAAGTGCCGATTGTACAGTGCTGTGAATTTTTCAAGGATGCCGATATTGCGCATGTCTCCATTGATAATTTTGCGGCGGCCGCACAGGTGGTGCGTTACCTCCACAGCCTGGGCCATAAAAAAATAGGATTTGTCGGGAGTGTGAACCAGTTTATCAGCAGTGAGGATCGCCGGAGGGGTTATGAGGCGGAGCTTGAGAAGCTGGGGCTGCCCATAAGAAAAGAATATATGGCATATGCAGACCGTGATTACAGCTTCCAGAGCGGTATCTCGGCGGCCAGGCAGTTACTGGACCGGCCGGACAGGCCGACGGCCGTGTTCTGCATTTCAGACGTATTGGCCATGGGGGCCATCCGGGCGGCCGGAGGATTGGGAATCCGGGTGCCGGAAGAACTATCGGTAGTAGGGTTTGATGATGTCGAATATGCCACAATGATGAACCCGATGCTGACAACGGTGTCACAGCCGCTTTACCCACTGGGCAAGACCAGCGCCCGCATGCTGATAGATCAGATTGAGTCCGGTGAAGGAAAGGGGAAAATCTTCCTGGAACATAAGCTGGTAATTCGTGATTCGACGGCTCAGCTTGAGCCTTAGAATAAAGAAGGAGAAGTATCCAAAAAGCAAAAACAAGGAGGAAGCAACATGAAAAAAGTTTTGGCAGTAGTACTCGCATCAGCAATGGCAATGTCCCTTACCGCATGTTCCAGCCAGAAACCGGCGGAGACAGCAGCGGCATCCGTAGCAGAGACAAAGGCGGAGACGACAGAGGCGGCAGGGGAAGAGACAAAAGCTCCCGAAGCAGGAGAGGAAGTAACAGACTTAAAAGGCAAGATGATGGGTGTCGTTACACCGGCAGCCGACCATGGATTTACAGCAGAATCCATTCAGCACTGTGAGGCGGAAGTAAAGATGCTTGCAGAAAAATATGGATTTGAGTATAAATTCATGACAGCGGCAGAGTCCGGTGAGCAGAGCAACGCAGTAGAGACGATTTTAGGAATGAATCCGGATGTTATGGTTCTCTGGCCCGTAACGGGAGATGAGTTAAGAAGCTCCGCACAGCAGGTTCAGGACGCAGGCGTTCCGTTAATCATTTATGATCGTTTAATCGAAGGATTTGAGCCGACAAGCTGGATTATGGGCGACAACGATGCAATCGGTGAAGGCGCAGGCGAATATTTCAGCGAATACTTCAAAGATGAACTGGCAGCAGGCGAAGTTGGCCTTCTTGAGTTCAAAGGCGATTCTTCAACCGTACCGATGCAGCGTTCCAACGGCTTCTGGAAGACAGCTGACAGCAACTTTAAGAAAATCCAGGAATTCTCTACTGACTGGAGCCAGCAGAAAGCCATGGAGCAGATGGAAGACTTCTTAAACACAAAGAGCGTGGAAGAAATCGAATCCGTTCAGGCAATCTTTACACATGACGACGAAATCGTGTTTGGTATCGTAGAGGCCCTTAAGAACTACAACGGCCCTGCAAAATTAAACATTAAGCTCATCTCCGGCGTTTCCGCAGGCGAAGGCTTTATGAAATTATTCGAGGATTCCGGTCTGGAAGGCATTGACTTTATGACCTATACGTTCTCCCCATCCATGGTACGTGACGCAGTTGACCTTGGACTTGACGTACTGGAAGGAAAGACTCTGGAGCCAAGCTACCTGATCCCAACAGAGATGATTGATAAAAATAATTATAAAGAATACATGGAATCTGACTTATACAAGATTCGTTACAGCTTACAGTAATTTTAGAATGATAAGCCGGTCGGTTTCAAACCGGCCGGCTTATCTTCATGATACGGGGAGGTTTTGCTAATGAAATTGGAAATGCAGAAAATCAGTAAGGAATTTGGCCCTGTCCTGGCGCTCCAGAATGTGGATTTCCAGATGGGAGCCGGTGAGATTCACGGCCTGCTGGGAGAAAACGGAGCAGGCAAGACCACATTGATGAATATATTATCCGGTAATTTTCCTCCCACCTCCGGGAAAATTATAATTGACGGAAATGAAATTACAAATATGACTCCACAGAAGTCAATGGAAATGAAAATCCGATTCATTCACCAGGAACTTAACCTGTGTAATGATTTAAAGGTTTATGAAAACATGTTCCTGGGAGAAGAACTTACGAATAAAGCAGGGGTAATTGATAAGAAAACAGAGATTCAGAGGGCGCAGGAAGTGCTGGACGGCATGAATGTAAAGATTGATGCCATGGCGCTGGTGTCTGATCTGGAAACGGCAAAAAAGCAGCTTGTGGAGATAGCAAAAGCGCTTTTGTTCCAGTCTGAGCTGATTATTATGGATGAACCCACCACCGCGCTCAACAATCAGGAGATTGAAAACCTCTTTACCATAATGAGAAGGCTGAAGGGCCAGGGGGTAAGCTTTATCTATATTTCACACAAGATGCCGGAGATTTTCACAATTTGCGACAAATATACGGTTCTCAGAGACGGCAGGTTTATTGAGACCGGTTTTATAAAGGACATCAATGAACATCAGGCCACAGAGCTTCTGATTGGAAAGACATTTGTAAACGCCAACCTGAAGGAGCAGCAGGAGCCGTGCATGGGGGAAGAAATCCTGATGTCGGTAAAAGGGCTCACCGGAGAAACCTTTGAAAATGTATCGTTTGATCTGCACAGGGGCGAGGTGATTGCGATTACCGGCCTGCAGGGGGCGGGAAGCGGGGAGTTGGCGACTGCTCTGTTCGGGGCCACGCCTTCAAAAAGCGGTACGGTCGAGACAAGGGGCGGCAGGCTGAATACGAAGAGTATCCTCAATGTGATGCGCCACCGCGTCGCGATGATTCCCTGCAACAGGAAGGAGAGAGGCATTCTCCCGGACCTGAGCATCAGGGATAATAACTCAATGGCATACTTTACGCTACTGCATAAGAAGTTAATTATCGGAAATAAAGAAGAGAGCAGCCGTTTTGAGAAAAACAGAAGCAAGATGGAGATAAAAGTCGGAAGCGAAAAAGACCCAATCACATCACTGTCGGGCGGTAACCAGCAGAAAGTTATTGTTGGGCGCTGGCTGGAGACAGATGCCGACGTAATGATTATGGATAACCCGACCCAGGGAATCGACGTAGGCGCAAAATACGCTATTTACAAGCTGATTCTGGAGCTGGCGGCGCAGGGCAGGGGTGTTCTGGTTTTCAGTACGGAATTTCCGGAAATTTACCAGATTGCAGACCGGTGTATTGTAATGTACAAGGGTAAAATCAACGGCAGCCTGGAGCGTGAAGAATTAAATGAGGCGGGCGTCATGGCGCTTTCTACAGGAACAAAAACGGAGGTACAGGTATGAGTACGGCAAAGACTACGGACAAAGACTTTAAACAGATATGGTCAAACATAACGACAAATTACAGCCACTGGCTGAGCTTCATATTACTGATGATTGTGGCGGTCATCATCAACCCGTCATTTCTCTCGGTTACAAACCTGACGAACCAGTTTGTGCAGGGCGCGATTGTAGGTATCTGCGCGATGGGAATGAGCCTTGTCATTTCGGCCGGCATGATTGATCTTTCCGTCGGTTCCTCGGTGGCCCTGATATCGGGACTGGGAGTTTCTCTTCTGAACAAGACACACAGCATTACACTGTGCCTTTTATTCTGCCTGGGCTTCGGCCTGCTGCTCGGCCTGATCAACGGAATTTTTATCACCAAGGGAAATATCGCTCCGTTTATCGTAACGCTGGCGACCTTCTCCGCTTACCGTTCCATTATCACACAGCTTGGGCAGGGCGGTCCGTTTACTGTTGACAAGAGCATGTATGATGCGTTCCGATATGTGGCATCCGGCAAGATTTTCGGAATACCGCATCTGATGATTATCTTTATCCTGATTACGCTGCTGACCGGATTTATCATGGCTAAGACGAAATTCGGCCGTTATGTCTATGCGGTCGGTTCTAACCAGCAGGCGGCAAGGCTTACGGGTATCAAGGTAGGCAACGTTAAGACCATGATTTACTGTTACGCTGGTATTCTGTACGGTCTGGCCGCATTCCTTCTTGCAAGCCGTCTTACCTCAATCCAGGCGGCCAGCGCCGGAGACGGATATGAGATGGACGCCATCGCAGCCGTAGCCATCGGAGGAACCGCGATGGAGGGCGGACGCGGCAAAATTATAGGAACCTTCCTGGGCGTACTGATGCTCCGTATCATCCAGACAATCCTTGTTATGGCAAATGTACCGCCATTCTTAAACGGTCTTGTCAGAGGCCTCGTTATTATTGTAGCCGTGCTGGCACAGTCTAAGAAAAAACATAAATAAACAATTGTAATATACCTTTTAACCGAACGACAGAATACACAATTTAGGGGGAATTATCATGTTTAATATAGGTATTATCGGCTGCGGTAAGATTTCTCAGGTCAGGCACATCCCGGAATATGCGCAAAATCCGGATGCCAGGCTGGCCGGATTTTTCGATTTAAATAAGGAACGTGCCCAAGAGCTGGCAGTCCGGTATGGGGGAAAAGCGTTTGATTCCTATGAGGAACTTCTGGCCGACAGGGAAATCGACGCGGTAAGTGTCTGCGTGGCAAATAACGTCCATGCGGAAATTACGGTTGCGGCTCTGAAGGCGGGAAAACACGTACTCTGTGAGAAGCCGATGGCGATGAATCTGAAGGAGTGCGAGGATATGGTCCGGGCCTCAAAGGAAACAGGGCGTTTTCTGATGATAGGCCACAACCAGCGGCTTGCAAAAGCCCATGCTGAGGCCAGAAAACTGATAGAAAGCGGACTGATTGGAGACATTATCACATTCAAGACAAATTTTGCCCATAGCGGTCCGGAGACCTGGAGCATTGACCCGGGACGGAATGTCTGGTTTTTCGATAAGAAGAAAGCGGTCATGGGGGCCATGGCAGACCTTGGAATCCATAAAACCGATCTGATCCAGTATCTGACGGGTTCCAGAGTGGCGGAGGTAATCGGTTATCTGGGTACGCTGGATAAAAGAGATGCCTCGGGCAGTCTCATCGGAGTGGATGACAATGCCATCTGTATCTATAAGATGGAAAACGGATGCATCGGAACCATGACTGCAAGCTGGACCTGCTATGGAGCGGAAGACAACTCCACGATTCTCTACGGAACAAAAGGAGTGATGAAGATTTACAGTGACCCGGCCCATTCTATTGTAGTGGAGCTGAAGGGCGGAGAGAAAATCTGCTATGATCTGGATAAGATTCAGACGAATGACAATCAGACAAAGTCGGGAGTAATCGATCTGTTTATGGACTGTCTGGTCCATAATACGCCGCCGGAAATCAGCGGGGAGGAAGCTCTGGCAGCAATGAAAGCAGTCTTTGCCGCGGTAGAAAGCTCTGAGACAGGAAAGAGCGTGAAAATTTCTTAATGCAACGCAACAGTAGGTGTGTACTTTCGGAGTCTCCCCGGCACTCATCTTTACGGCTGATTTTCTGCCGGCCGCGCACATATTTATTCAACGTACACACCGTGTACGCCTCATAAATATGTACACAACCGACAAAAAATCATCTCGCAAATCTGAGTACCAGGAGATTCCGAGAGTACACTGGTAAAACAGGAGGTAAAGAATGAAACTGGGACTTGTAAGCGCGATTCTGGACTGGATGTCCTTTGAAGAAATGATAGACACGATCAGCAGCCTGGGCTATGAATGCGTCGAGGCGGCCTGCTGGCCAAGCGGCAAGGCGGAACGCCGGTATGCGGGCGTCAGCCACATCGATGTCGATGAACTGAGCGAGGCAAAGGCCGAATATATCCTGAATTACTGCAAAGAAAAAAATGTGGAGATATCTTCTCTGGCATTTTATCCGAATACAATGGACGGAGATTTTGAGAAAAGGAAGGCCAATATTGAACACCTTAAGAAGGTAATTGCGGCTTCACAAAAGCTGGGGATCGGCATGGTTACTACCTTTATCGGCCGTGATCATACAAAGAGCGTGGAAGAGAATCTGAAGCTTTTTGAGGAAATCTGGCCGGATATTATCCGCTTCGCGGAGGAACACCGGGTAAAAGTGGCAATCGAAAACTGTCCGATGCTTTTTGACGAGACACAGTGGCCGGGAGGGCAGAACCTGGCAACGACACCGAAAATCTGGCGCAGAATGTTCGAAATAATTCCGAGCGGCAATTTCGGCCTGAATTATGATCCCAGCCATTTTGTATGGCAGATGATGGATTATATCAAACCGATGTATGAGTTCAGGGACAGGATTTTCCATGTTCATTATAAAGACATCAAGCTTTATAAAGACAGGCTGGATGATGCGGGGACGATGGCTTACCCGCTGGAATACATGGCTCCAAAGCTTCCCGGACTGGGAGACGTGGACTGGGCGAAATATGTCAGCGCATTGACCGACATAGGGTACAATGGTTATACCTGTATCGAAGTGGAGGACAAAAGCTTTGAGGGAACACATGAAGATGTAATCAGGAGCCTGAAGCTCAGTGCAAGGTATATGAGACAGTTTGTGATTTAAAATGTCAGGCTAAAAGTGCCGTTGACTACCTACATCCCGGCTGAACTGTTACTTTAAAATTTACCGTGAAGGAACGGCAGGAGCCGCCCGGAGAGAACGTTCAATCTCTCTAAGGGCGGCTCCTGCCGTCTTATATTCAAATCCTATATGCGTTTCAGACTCTGCGCTGCGCAGTCGCAGAATTTATTAATAATGGGATTGTGGCTGTCCTTTAGGAATACGGCCATGATGGCAGTCACATTCTGCATTTCCCCCATGGAAAAATAGATGATGGGAGTTTCCGGCCGGATGCTGCTGATCGAGGAGCGGCACACAAAGGTCATACCGCGGTTGCTGCCGACCAGGCTCATGGCGGAAGCCAGGCTGGATACCTCAATCGTATTTTTAGGGGTGAAGTCATAGTGGCGGCAGACGGCATCCGCCGCGATCCTCATATTCTGCCACGGGTGCAGAATAATCAGTGTTTCATCCTGCAGGGTGGATAAATCGATGGGGATGGGGCTCGTAATATTGCCGCATTGCTCCGGAAAACGCTGCTGCATCCTTTTATCATATGCCGCTGCCAGTAAAATGGGATCGCTGCCGAGCATACGGCGGCGGAATAAATCTGACTCCGGGGCCAGATTCGTCAGCGCCAAATCGGCTGTCCTGTTTTCCACCCGCCGGATCAGCTCACGGTTATTATATTCATCTATCTGCAAATTGACGGAGGGATAGTTTTCAGCAAAGTGGGGAATGACTTTCGGTAAAACATAGGTGCCTAAAAAGGGCAGGGTTGCAATAACAAGCTGATTGATCGTACCTGTTTTAATTGAGGCAAAATCCTTCTTCATGGCAGATTCCAGAGCCTGAAACCGTTCAATGTATTCTAAATATTTATGGCCGGCCGGAGTCAGGCCGAGCGGAATTGAATCGCGCTCAAACAATTCAACCCCCAATTCATCCTCCACTTTCCTGACAAAACGGCTCAGGGAAGGCTGAGAAACGTATAACTGCTGTGCGGCCCTGGAAAAACTGTGGCACTCGGCAATTGCCTTAATATATTTACACCGTCTTTGATCAATCAAGAAACTTTTCCTCCTCCCCATGCCTTTAAAAGTTTAACCGATAGTATCAATTGAAATTTAATTATTTAGTTTGTTTTATCATATTAAATTATATCAGAAGTGAAGGCAATTTGCAAAACATGGCTATACCTTTGCTGGTATAGTTTTATGACTCTTCAGGCATTGGACATAAAACGTTTTGAATTGTACAATATATCTAATAAAAGGCGCCTTTTTATGGAAAAATACGACACATTCTCTAACAAAAGGGGGATATAAATGAATACAAATCACGCAAGAGATCTGCGGAAAGTTCTTGAGGAAAATAAGTTTCTGACGCTCCCGGGAGTTTATGACTGTCTGTCGGCCCGAATTGCGGAGGAGGCCGGATTCCCGGCGCTGTTCCTGTCGGGCGGGGCGCTTGCCTACAGCGCGCTTGGGCGGCCGGATCTCGGATTCCTGGGACTGGCGGAGTTTGGAAATGCAATTCAGCATATTGTGTCATCCTGCCGGGTACCGCTTCTGGCGGATGCGGACAATGGTTTTGGAAATGCAATCCAGGCCGCCAACACCGGAGCCATGTACGAACAATTGGGGGCCGCGGGCCTGCAGATTGACGATAAGGTGCTTCCTTCCACGCATCCCGCCAAAAATGAGATCGTGGGATGGGAGATGGTCGGACCAAAGATAGAGGCAGTACGTGATAACGTATCAGAAGACTTCGTTATCGTCTACCGCACCTGCGCCAATCTTTACGGCTACGGTATTGACGAATCTATCCGCCGGATTAACCTGGCAAAAGAACGCGGGGCAGACTACGCTTATGTGGATGGGATTAAATCAGTCGGGGAGCTTATAAAAGTCTCGGAAGAATCGAAAATTCCGCTGATGGTAAATATGAATGAAAAAGGATTTGTAGGAGGAAATGTAGCAATAGAGCAGATAAGGGAGATGAATTTTTCCATAGGACTGTTTCCGATTTCCTCCATGCTTGCAGCTTCCCAGGGAATGATTGAGGTGATGGAAGCTCTTGCATCCCAGGGGACGACACTTGGGGTAAGTGAAAAGATGACGAATCCGCCCACGCGGATCCACAGTATGATGGGGCAGTTTTCCCTGGTGGAGAAATATTCGCCCTATTACGACCGATAACTCTGATGACCATAATCCACTCATAAATCCATTCATTCTTGATAGCGGAGGTTTTAAAATGACATTGACAGATGTATTAAAGGATTTTGCCTATCTCAGCACACTGCTGCTGATTGGGTTTGAGCTTAGAAGGCGTATCAGAATTTTTCAGAAATATTTTATTCCGTCTGCGCTTATAGCGGGAACTATCGGTATGTTTCTTGGACCGAGCTGGCTTGGCACCGTATCGCCTGTTTACATTCCGTTCAGCGGCGGAATCGGCCAGTGGTCGGGAGCCCTTGTAATATTTGTCTGCGCCACCATGTTCCTCGGGCTGGAACTCAATAAGGTCGGACGGGACGGGATGGCAGCCACGTTTTTGGCCGGTTTCTGCCATCAGGCCCAAATGCTTTTGGGACTGGCTATTGCCGCGGTGTTCGGTCTGTTTATTGCCCTGCCCTATCAATTCGGCTACATGGGCGTCTGGGGGTTCTATGCCGGGCACGGCAACGCCACAACCGTCGGAAATATTATCCAGGATGCCGGTTACTGGGACGATGCGGTGGGCGTTGGCGTAACATTTGCAACAATCGGTATACTCTGCGGCATCATACTGGGAATGGTTCTGATTAACTATGGAGCTAAAAAGGGATATACGCATGTAAAAATGACCTTCGACGAGATGCCTGAATCGGAGCGGACAGGATATATCCGTCCCAAAGAGCGTACGTCCGTCGGTAACGGCGTCACAAATGCCTCTTCCCTGGATCCGCTGGCATTTCAGCTGGCTATCGTAGGGGTGGTCGTGGTAGTCGGTGTGATGATCCGGGCATGTCTCTTGAAAATCAGCCCGGTTATGAGCGGGTTTCCGCTGGTGGGAGCTGTTCTTGTATCCAGCATGCTGATCGGATTTTTTATCAACAAGACAAGCCTGAGGGAGCGGATTGACCGGAAATTAATGAGCCGCATCACCGGCACCGCCCTGGAATATATGATCACGGCTGCGATTGCAACCACCTCCAAACAGATTTTTATTACCTATGCTCTGCCATTAATTGCCGTCTCCATTGCGATGGTTCTGGCAAACCTGTACGGAAGCTTTGTACTTGGCAGGCGCTGGCTGGAAGCCAACTGGTTTGAAACCGGAGTGGGCCTTTTTGGCCAGTGCTGCGGAGTCCTGGCTACCGGACTGATGCTGGTCAAGGTAATGGATCCGTATAATGAAACGACGGCGGCACAATGTATTTCCACATCCAGCACCCTGGGTTATGCATGGCAGATACCCTATATGGTGGTCGGTTCCCTGGCAATTTTTACCGCGCCTGTTCCTACCACGATTGTTTCCGTAATTCTGCTGCTGTTCTTCTGGATCGGCGGAGAGCTTTTATACGGACGTAAGAAGCGGGCCTAGAGCGTGTCTAAAAATTCATTCCAGCCATCTGCACGCCCCGCTTCGCGACACAGTTTTAGAAATAACCTTGAGAGGAGATAAAATCATATGAAGAAATTTACCGTGGGAGTAATCCAAATGGATTCCCAGGACAATGTGGAAAAAAATCTGCAGACAGCCGTCGAATTTATCGGGGAGGCAGCCGCCAGGGGGGCAAAGCTGATTGCAATGCCGGAAAGCATGAATTATGTGGGGACGGATAATGCGGGACACGCGGAAAATATACCGGACGGCCCGACCTTTTGCCTGATGGCGGAGCAGGCGAAAAAACACCATGTATGGCTGCACTGCGGGAGTATCTATGAGAAGAATGAAAAGGATCCCAGACCTTATAATGCAACCATGGTTATCAGCCCGGAGGGAGAATTGGCGGCCAAATACCATAAAATACACCCCTTCGACGTGATAATTCCGGACGGGCCGGTGAACAAAGAATCAGACCGTATCTGTCCGGGGAGTGAGATTGTTACGGTGGATACAGGGGAAGTCGGATGCCTGGGATTGTCGATCTGCTATGATATCCGTTTTGCGGAGATGTACCGGATCATGGCTTTGGAAGGCGCCCAGCTTCTGCTGACACCGGCAGATTTCACGATGCCGACCGGCAAAGATCACTGGGAGACCATCCTGCGCACCCGCGCAATAGAAAACGGATGCTACGTCATAGCTCCGGCCCAGTATGGCGTGAAACCGAATTTCCAGGCATATGCCAATTCTGTTGTCATCGATCCCTGGGGGAATGTAATTGCCCGCGCATCCAACCGGCCGCAGGTTATTACCGCGGAAATTGATCTGGACTATCTTGCCCAGGTCCGCAGGCAGATTTTCACTTTGGAGAACCGCCGACCCGATGTATACAGCCTGGCAAGAAAGGTTTAGTTAAGCAGGTGAGGACGCCGCCGCAGGACTTCGCTAATCAGCGATGGATTTAGGCGGCATCCTCAGACTTTATCTTCCCCTCCGCCTCAAGGGAGTGCAAACGGTCCCCGAGGCAATTCATTCCGGGAATTCCCCCCTCCACAACCAACTTCCCACGGGGACGGAAGTCTCAGGCAGTCCCCTCTCGCCACACCGGACATGGTCCGTTCCGGACGCGTTCTCCGGGCCTCAGTTAAATCCCCATATCTTAAGAAATTGCTGACTTGAAAAAGTAAATTCCAGTGCAAAGG
>NZ_KE992971.1 GCF_000466485.1 [Clostridium] symbiosum ATCC 14940
GCGGCGTCCTCACCTGCTTAACTAAATCTCCATTCTGAATCATACAGCAATTTGCCGGTACAAAGCGTTCCGTTCTTTAAACCCCATTGTCAAAATGCATAAAAAACCCCCTATAAGAACAATCTTTACCCCCTTATTTGTACAAACCCCCTTTGATATAATATAACCATAACGAAGAAAAAAGCAGGGTAGAAAAAGGGGAAAGACAGGTGTCAGAAAATGAATGAGACAATTGTTTCAATGGATAGTATCAGTAAAAGCTTTCCGGGAGTTAAAGCGCTCGATCATGTCCATTTTGAGCTTCGTTCCGGTGAAGTTATGGCGCTGCTGGGGGAAAATGGAGCAGGGAAAAGCACGCTGATGAAAATCCTGAGCGGTGTTTATACAAGGGATGAAGGAAGCATGGCTATTTTAGGCAAGGAATACGGCGATCTCAGTCCAAAACAGGCGCAGGAAGTCGGAGTGGCGATTATCCATCAGGAATTAAATATGTGCCGCCACCTCTCGGTAGCGGAGAACATGTTTCTCGGAAGAGAGAAGAAAAAAGGGATCATGCTTTCAAATTCCGAGATGGAGGCGGAAGCGCAGAGAATTCTGGATGAGCTGAAAATTGATTTGCGGCCGCAGCAGGTGGTGGGGGATCTTCCCGTATCCATGCAGCAAATGGTAGAGATTGCGAAAGCGCTCTCCACCAACGCCAGGATCCTGATCATGGATGAGCCGACGTCGGCGCTGACAGCCAGGGAGATAGAAGATTTATTCCGGATTATCCGGGATTTGAAATCAAAAGGCTGCGGAATCGTATATATCTCACACAGGCTGGAGGAACTCCAGCACATTGTGGACAGAGTTACCATCATGCGTGACGGACAGTACATCACTTCGATGAATTTTAAAGATGCCACGATGGACGAGATTATCGCCAACATGGTAGGCCGCGAGATAAAAGAAAAGTTCCCGAGAGTGGAATGTGAGAAGGGAAAACTGGTTTTGGAGGTAAAGAATTTAAATGCCGGAAGACTGGTCAGGAACGTGGGATTTTCCCTCTATGAAGGCGAGATTGTCGGCTTTGCCGGACTGATGGGCGCCGGGCGGACCGAGACGACAAGAGCGATATTCGGCGTGGATCAAAAGGAAAGCGGCGTGATAGTGCTGGACGGTAAAGAAGTATCGATTAATAAACCGGAGGATGCAATCAAGGCAGGAATCGTGCTGGCGCCGGAGGACAGAAAGAAAGACGGGCTGTGTACAAAGCTGAGTATCCGCCACAATATTGCTCTCCCGAATCTGGATTTGCTTTGTAATAAACTGGGCGTTGTCAGCAGCCAAAAGGAGCATGAGATGTGCGATCGCGTCGTGGAGAACCTGAAGGTTAAGACGCCTACGGTGGAAGTGGAGGCCGGTAATCTCTCAGGCGGAAACCAGCAGAAGGTCGTTGTGGGAAAATGGCTGGCACGTAACTCCAGGGTCGTTATTTTCGACGAGCCGACCAGAGGAATCGATGTGGCTGCCAAAGTAGAAATCTATAACCTGATGAATGAATTAAAGCAGCAGGGGATCGCAGTTATGTTCGTTTCATCTGAAATGCCGGAGGTTATGGGAATTGCTGACCGGATTATCGTTATGTGCGACGGCCGCATTACCGGAGAGCTGGCAGCGGAAGAAGCAACACAGAATCAGATATTGACACTGGCAACACAGTTTGAGAAAAAGATTGCCAGCGGTGAGTGATAAGGGGGAGAAAAAATGAATCAGACAAAACAAAATCCGGTGAAGAGAATACTGGGTGTCCGCGGAATGCGCGGGGCATTGACGGCATTTGCCGGACTAATCGTAATCTATATTGCATTCGGTATTATTAACCCGACCGTATTTTCAGGACAGAACGTGATGAACCTTCTGCGTTCCATGTCTAAATACCTGATTATCGGTATCGGCCAGAGCTACATATTGATTACAGGAAATATCGACCTTTCCATCGGTTCCGTGGTCGGCATGAGCGCAATGATCTCGGCGACGCTGATGACCCACGGCGTGACCCCGGCGGTAGCCATTCTGATCACCCTTGCCTGCTGCCTGGTAATCGGCGTTATCAACGGTATTCTGGTCGGTAAATTCCAGCTTCCTCCGTTTATCGCAACGCTGGGAACCATGTTCGTAGCCAGAGGCGTGGCATATATGGTTAACGGCAACAGAAACACGGACGCTATCAGCTCCGGTATCGGCAAGGAAGCGGCAGATAAATTCCAGAATTTCTTCTACTATGGAAAGACGGCGGGCGTATACAATACGTTCTGGATAGCAATCGTCTTATTTATTATCTTTTTCTTCCTGCTCTCCAAGACGAGAACAGGGCGTCATATTTACGCGGTCGGCTCAAACGTTGAAGCGGCAAAGCTTTCCGGTGTAAGCGTCGTGGCAACGATTACCAAAACATATCTTGTCAGCGCGTTCTGTTCCTTCGTGGTTGGCTTAATCCTCTGCGGCCAGGCTAACATGGGGAATATGGAAGCAGGAAACATGTACGAAATGTATGCGGTTGCGGCAGGCGTTATCGGCGGTATCTCCCCTCTGGGCGGCACCGGAATCCTTCTCGGCACGCTGGCGGGAGCTTCCGTATGGCAGACACTGGAAAACGGACTGAACATGATTGGCGTACAGGTTGGTATTCAGCGTCTTGTCATTGGTATCATCGTGGTATTCGCCGTACTTCTGGATGTGGTATTCCGAAAAGGACTCTTTAAGAAAAAACGCACCAGCTAAACGGCTGGATTTGAAAAAGCCAGGCAGAAGTAACAGTTTATGATATCTGAACGGTTACAGGTAGAAGGTATTGAATTAGCCGCCGTTACAGGCGCTAAGATAAAATGAAAAATGCGGTTAAAAGGCCCGGAAGGTCCGGGCTGAGGGGACTGCAAAAAAGGAGGAAGTTACATGAAAAAAATGAAGAAGATCGCGGCTCTTTTCTGTGCATCCTGTATGGTTGTCACGGCATTGGCAGGCTGCGGCAAAAAGGAAACTTCACAGACAGCAGAAACTGGAAGTGCAGCCACGACGGAGAAGGCGGCAGAGTCAGGTTCAGGAGAACTCATCGCACTGATTACGATGGACTCTATCGACCAGCACTGGGTAACCCTGAATGAGGGCGCGCAGAAGGCGGCAAAGGAACTGGGCGTAACAGTTCAGTTTATGGCTCCCAATACAAAGGACGACGCACAGCAGATCGAGTGTGTAAACAACGCCGTATCGGCAGGAGCAAAGGCAATTATCGTAGCGGCAAACGGTCCGGATGCCATTTCCTCCGCTCTGAAGGAAGCAGCATCGTCAGGCGTGAAAATTGTCTATGTTGACTCACCGGC
>NZ_KE992972.1:0-6113 GCF_000466485.1 [Clostridium] symbiosum ATCC 14940
ACGCGTCCTCCCAACCTCAGTTAAATCTCCATTTTGATATGTTAAAAAAAACTTGACAAACCTTGAAAATTATGATATCTTACACTAGTGTTAACTGCCGAAGACAGCAGGTGCCGTATGGCATAAGTTGCAAACGCCTGCCGAGGAAACATACCATATTAAATGTGTAAGTTTACGCCTCTTTGTCTTCATGGATAAAGAGGTTTTTTATTGTCGGCGGTAAGAGGTTCGGCTAGGACCTTTCACCGTTTACCCAGGCGGTTACCAAATAATATAGGAGGTAAACCATTCATGGCAAAAGTTGAATTAAAACAGCCGGTTGTAGCTGAAATTTCTGAATTATTCAACGGTGCTAAGACAGCAGTAGTCGTTGATTACCGTGGTCTGACTGTAGAGCAGGATACACAGCTCCGTAAACAGTTAAGGGAAGCTGGCGTTACTTATAAAGTTTATAAGAACACCATGATTCGCTTTGCTGCAAAGGGAACTGCATTCGAAGCTTTAGAGCCGCATCTGGAAGGACCTACAGCTTTAGCTGTATCTAAAGATGATGCAACAGTTCCGGCAAGAATTTTAGCTGAATTCGCAAAGAAAGCAGACAAGTTAGAGATCAAGGGCGGTATCGTTGAGGATACTTACTATGATGCTAAAGGAATGCAGGTTATCGCAACGATTCCTTCCAGAGAAGTTCTTCTCGGAAGATTGCTTGGAAGCATGCAGTCCCCAATCACAAACTTTGCTCGCGTTATCAAACAGATCGCAGAGTCCAAAGAGGCATAATTTCCATCCGGGAAATCAAATCGGAACAGTTTATATGGCTGCCTGAAGCGGCAGAGACGGCACAGGAATGCTGTGCATAAATATTAAATAGTAAAATTACAGGAGGAACATTAAAATGGCAAAATTAACAACAGCTGAATTTATCGAAGCTATTAAAGAATTATCCGTATTAGAATTAAACGACTTAGTAAAAGCATGTGAAGAAGAGTTTGGTGTATCCGCAGCAGCAGGCGTTGTAGTTGCAGCAGCAGGCGGCGCAGCAGAAGCAGCAGAAGAGAAGACAGAATTTGACGTAGAGTTAACAGAAGTTGGCGCTAACAAAGTTAAAGTTATCAAAGTTGTTCGTGAAGCTACAGGCCTTGGCTTAAAAGAAGCTAAAGAAGTAGTTGACGGAGCTCCGAAGGTAGTTAAAGCTGCTGTTTCCAAAGATGAAGCAGAAGAGTTAAAGACAAAATTAGAAGCAGAAGGCGCAAAAGTTACATTAAAATAATTTTGCAATCCGTCTTAAAATGCATTACAATAAAAGAGTCTGCGGCGTATTTCTCCATACGCTGCGGGCTCTTTTGGCGTTTAAATATGGAGGGAGCGGCGGATATGGACGAGAATGATAAAATTGTGGAACAACTGAGAGAAAAATTGAAAGATTGTGAATATGTCCTTGTAGGAATTGGAAGTGAGTGGGGAAAAGCAAAAGATTCCGAAGCAAAAGCGGCATATCATGCGTTATATGAATTAACAGACGGGAAAGACTATTTCATCGTGACGACAGTAACGGATGCCCGGATTTTCGACAGTCCTCTGAGGGCGGACAGGATTACGGCCCCGTGCGGAAATGTGAACTGGTTTCAGTGCAGTGAGGCATGCACAAAGGATATCTGGGAGAGGGGAGAGGTGCCGGAAGGACGCTGTCCGCATTGCGGCGCACCGCTGGCTGCCAATACGATAGAGGCAAAAAATTATATCGAGGAAGGTTATTTGCCCGGATGGAACAGGTATAAGGAGTGGCTGTCCCATACACTGAACCACCGCCTTCTTGTCCTGGAACTGGGGGAGGGATTTAAAACACCGACGGTGATAAGATGGCCTTTTGAAAAGACGGTATACTTTAACCGGAAAGCGGACATGTACCGTGTAAACAGGAAATTTGCCCAGGTATCGGAAGAAATACGCGGCCGCGCCGTGCCGGTTGCTGTCGATTCGTTGGAATTTATCAGGAAATGTGCCGATAAATGATTGTGAATGCTGCGTTACTGTGATAAAATTTGTTAAGAAGGTCTTGTGCGCATGCAGAAGGCCGTATCAGGTAACGGTTCAGACAAAGTAATGGACAGGAGTAGATAACATATGGGAGCAATCAGTAATGACTGGCTGGCACCGCTGGGGGCAGAGTTTAAAAAGCCATATTATAAAAAATTATATGAGACGGTAAAACAGGAATATCAGACACGGGCTGTATATCCTGATGCCAACGATATTTTCAATGCCTTTGACTTTACGCCTCTTTCAAAGGTCAAGGTAGTGATTCTGGGACAGGATCCGTATCATGGACCGGGACAGGCCCATGGGCTGTGCTTTTCGGTGAAGCCGGATGTGGAGATACCGCCTTCACTCGTGAATATTTATCAGGAACTGCATGATGATCTGGGATGTTTTATTCCGAATAACGGATATCTTAAAAAATGGGCTGAGCAGGGAGTGATGCTGCTCAACACGGTGCTGACGGTGCGCGCCCACCAGGCCAATTCCCACAGGGGCATCGGCTGGGAGGAGTTCACCGACGCGGCAATCAGAATTCTGGCCGGGCAGGATCGCCCGATGGTATTTATACTCTGGGGAAGACCGGCTCAGATGAAGAAACCGATGCTTACCAATCCGAAGCACCTGATACTGGAGGCGCCGCATCCCAGCCCCCTGTCTGCTTACAGAGGATTTTTCGGCAGCAGGCCTTTTAGTAAGACGAATGAATATCTGGAAGCGAATGGTCTGGAACCTGTCGACTGGCAGATTGAAAATATTTAGCGGAAAGATTTAGCGGAAAGGAACGGGCATGAGTTTTGTAGAGATTTTAAAGGTGATTGTGCTGGGGATTGTGGAAGGCTTTACAGAATGGCTTCCCATCAGCAGCACCGGCCACATGATCCTGGTAGATGAAATTATTCATCTTGAGGTCAGCGAGGCGTACCGGGAAGTATTCATGGTGGTCATTCAATTAGGCGCGATTCTGGCGGTGCTGATTCTGTATTTTCATAAACTGAATCCATTTTCATCACGAAAATCAGATGCGCAGAAGAGGGGAACACTCCGGCTGTGGGGAAAGATTCTTGTTGCATGCATCCCTGCGGCTGTAATCGGACTGCCTTTGGATAATTTTATGAATAAGCTGATGAACGGATATGTGGTGTCGGCCATGCTGATTATTTACGGTGTGTTTTTTATTCTGTTGGAAAACCGGAACCGGAATTCCAAATTTCCGATTGAGCGGGTGACGCAGATTTCCTTCCAGACCGCGGCTGTAATCGGCTGTTTTCAGGTTCTTGCACTGATACCGGGAACCTCCCGGTCCGGAGCCACGATTCTGGGAGCCATGCTGATAGGCTGTTCCAGGGGCGCTGCTGCGGAATTCTCATTTTTCCTGGGAATACCCGTTATGTTTGGAGCAAGTCTTCTTAAAATTATCAAATTTTTTATTGAAGGCGGAGCATTCAAAGGGTATGAGGTGTTTTACCTGCTTTTGGGCATGGCGGTTGCTTTTGCCGTGTCGGTATATTCTATTAAATTCCTGATGGGCTACATCCGGAAACACGATTTCAAGTTCTTTGGTTATTACAGAATTGTGCTGGGAATCATTGTGTTATCTTATTTTGGGATTTCCGCACTGGTGGCATAATTTACGATTTCACGGATATAAAACAGGCTTTTGACCCGTTTCGGCGGCCTGTTTTATATCCGTGCTTTTTCTTTTGCATGTTTATAATTCTGCCGTTGGGAGCTGCTGCATATATTGATTATTAGTAACGGATCTGCAATGATGTGTCCTGAGAAGCGCGTTATTGTTTACAGCATGCCGCTTTTTTGCAAGGTGTGAACAGTAACCATGTTTGGCCTGGGAACAATCTGCGGGGGACAGCGGCGCGGATACAGAGGAAGGGGAAGCATGTGAAAAGAAAAATGTTTCTTTTGATGGTGATAACAGTGATGGATGTATTTCTGGCGTGTTTCTGTTTATCGGCAGTCAGGGACCACAGCGCGGCGGCCGGAACATGGACCGGCCTGGCGGTGTCTGCCGAACCGGATGAGCCTGATTCTGCCGGTCAGGGAGAATCGGCCCGGAAAGAGAAGCGAAAGACGGATATAGATGGTAAAAAGTCAGGAAAAGAAGAAAAATCCGGTGATGGAGAAAAACTGCTGGCGCTGACGTTTGACGACGGGCCGCATGCGGTCTATACGAAACGGCTGCTGGAGGGACTCAGGGAGAGGGGAGTGAAAGCCTCCTTTTTTCTGGTAGGGGAGAATATCCCGGGAAATGAGGAGCTGGTAAAACAGATGTCGGAAGACGGGCATCTGATTGGAACCCATTGCTACAGCCATGTGGACCTGACAAAGGGAACCACGGAAGATGCCTGTAATGCCATCCGCAAGACGAATGAGCTGATAAGAAACATTACGGGCCAGACGCCTGAGTATATCAGGCCTCCCTATGGAATATGGAATGACGACCTGGAAGAATGCCTGAGAATGACCCCGGTTTTCTGGGATATTGATACACTGGACTGGAAAAGCCAGAACCCACAGAAGGTTGTGAAGCATATATACAAGAATGTGGGAAAGCATGATGTGATACTGCTGCACGATGTGTTTGGAACTTCTGTGGACGCGGCGCTGGCGGCCATTGACACTTTGACAAAGCAGGGCTATACTTTTGTTACAGTAGATGAATTGCTGATAGATTAGAGACAGAGGGATGTTATGGATTTATTTGACTATATGAGAAGCAATACGATGGAGAAGGAGGCTCCGCTGGCCTCCAGGCTCCGGCCAGCCACGCTGGACGAGGTGGTGGGGCAGAAGCATATTATCGGAAAGGACAAGCTGCTTTACCGGGCTATCAAGGCGGATAAGCTGGGCTCTATTATATTTTACGGCCCACCGGGGACAGGCAAGACGACGCTGGCCAAAGTAATAGCAGGTACGACAAGCGCCAGATTCAAGCAGCTGAATGCAACGGTTGCGGGAAAGAAGGATATGGAGGAGGTTGTGCAGGAGGCAAAAGATGCCCTGGGGATGTACGGCCAGAAGACTATTCTTTTTGTAGATGAGATTCACCGGTTCAATAAGAGCCAGCAGGACTATCTGCTGCCCTTTGTGGAGGATGGGACTCTGCTTCTGATTGGAGCGACGACGGAGAATCCTTATTTTGAGGTCAACGGCGCTCTTATTTCGCGTTCCCGGATTTTTGAACTGAAACCGCTTGCAAAGGAAGATGTCGCAGAATTGCTGAGACGCGCCGTCTATGATAAGGAGAAGGGGATGGGCAGCTACAAGGCCGATATCTCTGAGGAGGCGGTTGACTTTCTTGCAGATATGGCAGGCGGTGATGCCAGGGCGGCCCTGAATGCGGTGGAGCTTGGAATCCTGACAACGGAGCGGTCCGAGGACGGTCTGATTCATATTACGCTGGATGTGGCCCAGGAGTGTATCCAGAAACGGGCGGTGCGGTATGATAAGGGCGGTGATAACCATTATGATACGATTTCCGCATTTATTAAAAGCATGAGAGGCTCTGATCCGGATGCAGCCGTTTATTATCTTGCCAGGATGCTTTATGCAGGTGAGGATATTAAATTTATTGCCAGAAGAATCATGATCTGCGCTTCGGAGGATGTGGGGAATGCGGATCCCCAGGCGCTTTCAGTAGCTGTAAATGCCGCTTTGGCGGTTGAGCGTCTCGGCATGCCGGAGGCCAGGATCGTACTTTCCCAGGCTGTGACTTATGTTGCGAGCGCTCCCAAGAGCAATGCCGCCTGTATGGCAATTGACGAAGCGGAGTCGGCAGTCCGGAGCAAGGCGGTGGCCCAGGTTCCGGTTCATCTCCAGGACAGGCATTACAAAGGAGCGGAGAAGCTGGGACGCGGTCTGGATTACAAGTACGCCCATGATTATCCGAACCACTATGTAAAACAGCAGTATCTTCCCGACGGATTGGAGGGTTCCTCTTTTTACAGACCGTCGGATAACGGCTATGAGAAGAAAATCGGTGAGTGGCTCCGGTTTTTAAAGGGAGAGATGTAATCAGGCAGGCGCGGAGCAATCCGGTATCAAAGGGGTCAAAAGAC
>NZ_KE992972.1:6213-23357 GCF_000466485.1 [Clostridium] symbiosum ATCC 14940
GGTCAAAAGACCTTTTGACCCCAACATCATGACACTGGTGCCCAGGTTGTATTCCGCAAGGTGTTTTCGTGCGCGTTTTGCACGAAAATCCTGGATTTAATATGTCTTATTTAAAAAAAAATTGCATTTTCTATAAAATAGTATATAATTAAGAAGACAAGAAAAGTATTTCCTGACGTTTCTTATTTCTTAATAATCCCCAATACAAAATTAAAACTAAACAAAGTAAGGAGAGTTGTATGAGAGAAAAATTGCAGACCCTTCCTTTGACACAGCTTCGGGAACTGGCAAAGGCACAGGGGCTTAAAGGTGTAACCACCCTTAAAAAAGCAGAAATTATAGACAGGCTGTGTGAAATAGCCGGTGGAAAAGCAGCAGACAAAGATTTGGCCGGCATGGATGCAGCCGGGGCAGAAGGAGGCGGCGTACACAATATTATTCCGTCGGAGCCTTTGGCGGCGGCGGAAGAGAAAAAAACAGACGAGAAGCCTTCGGAGACGATCGATAAAGAACCGCGTATTTTGAAAAAAAATACCAGGGAAGAAAAGAGAGAAGAAGCGCCGAGACGTGATACGAACCGTTACAGGGACGACAGCCGTAAACGTGATTATCAGCCGAGAGGCGACTACCAGCAGCGCAGCGATAACCAGTCCAGGAGTGACTACCAGCAGCGTAGCGATAACCAGTCCAGGGGAGACTACCAGCAGCGCGGCGATAACCAGTCCAGGGGAGACTACCAGCAGCGCGGTGATAATCAGTCCAGGGGAGACTACCAGCAGCGCGGCGAGAGCCAGTCCAGAGGTGATTACCAGCAGAGAGCCGAGAATCAGACGAGGGGTGAGTATCAGTCCAGAAATGAAGAGGGAAAGACGGATTTCCAGGAGCTTGACAGCGGTATCGAAGCGGATGGAATTCTGGAGGTTATGCCGGACGGCTTTGGATTTATCCGGTGTGAAAATTTCCTTCCCGGTGAGAATGATGTCTATGTGGCTCCGTCGCAAATCAGACGGTTTAACTTAAAGACAGGCGATATCGTCCGGGGAAGCAGAAGAGTAAAGACAGCCACGGAAAAATTTGCGGCTTTATTATATATCAATACGGTTAACGGCTATCCTACCAACGTGGTGGAGCGCAGACCGAACTTTGAGAACCTGACACCGATTTTCCCCAACAGCCGTCTCCATCTGGAGATGCCGGGAACAAGGAACACAACGGCCATGCGTGTCATGGATCTGCTCTCTCCAATCGGAAAGGGACAGCGAGGCATGATTGTTTCACCGCCAAAGGCCGGTAAAACCACCTTGTTAAAGCAGGTTGCCAGGGCGGTTACGGCGAACCATCCGGAGATGCACCTGATTATCCTTCTGATTGATGAGCGGCCGGAGGAGGTTACCGATATCAGGGAGGCCATTACAGGACCGAATGTGGAAGTTATCTATTCCACCTTTGATGAGCTTCCGGATCGCCACAAACGTGTATCCGAGATGGTCATCGAGAGAGCGAAACGACTGGTGGAGCATGGAAGGGATGTTATGATCCTGTTGGACAGCATCACCCGTCTTGCCAGAGCTTATAACCTTGTAGTGCCGCCCAGCGGCCGAACGCTTTCCGGCGGCCTTGATCCGGCGGCCCTCCATATGCCGAAACGTTTCTTCGGAGCGGCGAGAAATATGAGGGAGAACGGCAGCCTGACGATACTGGCTACGGCTCTGATTGATACGGGAAGCCGTATGGACGATGTTATCTACGAGGAGTTTAAGGGAACCGGAAACATGGAGATTGTTCTGGACCGCAAGCTTTCGGAGAAGCGGATTTTCCCTGCCATCGATATTCTTAAATCCGGAACGAGAAGAGATGATCTGCTGCTTACCCAGGAAGAGTCCGAGGCGGTCGATATCATCCACAAGGCGACCAACACCCAGAAACCGGAGGAATCGGTGGAGAGAATCCTTGATTTGTTTGCAAAAACAAGAAATAATCAGGAGTTTGTGGATATTACCCGGAAGAGGCGTTTCTTCTAAAAAAACCTTGCAATCCCTTGCTTCATATGATATACTATTTAGGCTGTACAATTAGACGGTAGTTTTGACATCTGCGTGAGTCGTCCTTACGATTAATGCTCTGCTATAATGATGGACCAGCAGGACATGGATGTGCAAGGCTTTAACATAGCAATAAAACAGCGGTCGGAAATCGCACAAGAAAAATCAGAGAGGTGAAAATCATGAAAGAAGGAATCCATCCAGCCTATTATCAGGCAAAAGTTGTTTGCAACTGTGGCAACGAATTCGTAACAGGTTCTACAAAGAAGGACATCCACGTAGAGGTTTGTTCCAAATGCCATTCATTCTACACAGGTCAGCAGAAAGCTGCTGCAGCCCGTGGACGTATTGATAAGTTCAACCGTAAGTACGGCATGAATGCAGACAATTAAGTTTGAACAACGTAAGGGTTGAGTTTTAGTGGCGACATTAAACTCAACCTTTTATTGAAGGTGGTGACCTGTGCGCAGAGCGTGCAGGTTATCGTTATTTAGTGGTGAAAGACCACAAAGCGAGGTTTTACCCGCTTTTAAACGGAGTATAAAGAATGAAATATTCAGGAATTGGCGGTCAGGCCGTCATTGAGGGCATTATGATGATGAACCGGAATGACTATGCGGTGGCAGTCCGCAGGCCAGACGGTGAGATTGAGATAAAGAAAGATAAGTATGAGAGTATTACCACTAAAGCGAAGATCCTGTCCCTGCCCTTTATCAGAGGCGTATTCCGGTTTGCGGATTCCATGATACTGGGAATGAAGACTCTGATGTATTCCGCCAGCTTTTTTGAAGATGATGAGGAAGAAGAACCGGGCAGATTTGAAGAGTTTCTGGACCGCGTTTTCGGAGAAAAACTGGAAAGCGTTATTATGTCAATTGTTATGGTACTTTCTTTTATTCTGGCAATCGGGATCTTTATGATACTCCCACTTGTAATAGCCAACTTTTTCAAGTCATTTATCACATCGGAGCATGTGATGGCTGTCCTGGAGGGTGTAATCAGAATCGCGATATTTATAGCATATATCAAGCTCGTTTCAAGAATGGAGGATATCAGAAGAACCTTCATGTACCACGGAGCGGAGCATAAATGTATTAACTGTGTGGAACACGGACATCCTCTTACCGTGGAGAACGTCCGGGCAAGTTCCAAAGAACATAAAAGGTGCGGAACCAGCTTTATCCTGATTGTCATGATAATCAGCATCCTGTTTTTTATGGTAATAAGGATTGATAATATCGGTCTCAGGATGCTGAGCCGTATCATTCTGATTCCGGTGATTGCAGGAGTTTCCTATGAGATACTCCAGCTCGCAGGCAGAAGTAATTCCAAATTTATGGATCTTGTCAGCCGTCCGGGAATGTGGATGCAGGGACTGACGACTACGGAACCGGATGACAGCATGATCGAAGTTGCCATCGCAGCGACGGAAGCAGTATTTGACTGGAAAGAATATTTGAAGGAGAATTTTCCGGAGACAAAGCTATGAGTACATTTCTGAGAGAAGAGGAGGGCCCCACCTGGCAGCAGCTACTGGAGGAAGGGAAAACCTGTCTTTCAGACGCCGGTGTAACGGAGTCGGGGCTGGATGCGTGGTATCTGCTGGAAGCGTCCTTTGGCATTGACCAGGTTCATTTCCTGATGGACAGGACCCGAAGGGTGAACCGGCAGCGTCTTGAGAAATCGTATCCGGTTTACAGGGACTATCTTGAAAAAAGGGCATCACGTATTCCGATTCAGCATATTCTCGGTAATCAGGAGTTTATGGGACTGGAATTTACCGTGGATGAGAATGTCCTGATACCCAGACAGGATACGGAAAAGCTGGTGGAGACGGTCTTAAGGGACCATAAGGATCAGGCGCTTTCTGTCCTTGACATGTGTACCGGTTCCGGGTGCATTGCTGTCAGTCTGGCTGTGCTGGGCGGTTACGATAAGGTGACGGCGGCCGATATTTCGAAGGCGGCGCTGAAGGTGGCCAAAAAGAATGTACGGCGCCATTTTCTCGTACAGAAGGGAACCGCCCGCTCAGAGTCCACACTTATATCGGACACACCCTGGAAACTTAAGATGTGTACGTATGTCTACCAGGGCGGGGATGCACAGGAACAGGAAACAGCGGGAGAAAGCGTTTCAGATAACGGGTATTCCCCGGGGATTGCCAGGATACCGGGAGTACGGAAGAAGGAGTTTGTCCTTCTGGAAAGTGATTTGTTCTTGAATTTGGAACAGGACGAAAAATTTGATATCATCGTGTCTAATCCTCCCTATATCCCGTCAGCGGTGATAGACGGCCTGGAGCCGGAGGTAAAGGACCATGAACCGAGAATGGCGCTGGACGGCGCAGAGGACGGACTGTATTTTTACCGGATTCTGGCGCAGCAGAGCGGCAGATATCTGAAGGAAGGCGGTTTCATTTATTTTGAAATCGGCTGTGATCAGGCGGAGGCGGTGGGAAAGCTTTTGACGGCTGCCGGCTTTGGCGAAATAGAAACAATTAAAGATGAACCGGGACTTGACCGCGTGGTCAGGGCGCGCCGGAACAGATAGTGGATACAGTGCTGCAGTCCGGATTTAATTCTGCAGACAAATACAGGAGGTTACCATGTTTGACAGATTGGATGATTTGCTGATCCGATATGAAGAGCTGCTGGAAGAACTGAACAGCCCTGATGTTGCGATGGATCAGAACAGATTCCGGAAACTGATGAAGGAGCAGGCGGATTTGACTCCCCTTGTGGATGCATATAAGGAGTATAAGAAGGCGAACCAGGATGTGGAAGACAGCCTGGCCCTGCTCGAGGAAGAGTCTGACGAGGAGATGCGTGATATGGCCAAGGAAGAACTGGCCGATGCGAAAAAAAGAATTGAGGAAATGGAGCAGCAGCTGAAGATTCTCCTGCTTCCCAAAGATCCTAATGATGACAAGAACGTCATGGTGGAAATCCGTGCCGGCGCCGGCGGCGACGAAGCAGCCCTTTTTGCCTCGGAGCTTTACAGAATGTATGTGCATTTTGCGGAGAGCAACCGCTGGAAGACGGAGCTTGTCAGCGTCAATGAGAACGGAATCGGAGGTTTCAAGGAGGTTGTGTTCATGGTGACAGGCCAGGGCGCATATTCCAAGATGAAGTATGAGAGCGGCGTCCACCGGGTGCAGCGTGTGCCTGAGACGGAATCCGGCGGCAGGATCCATACATCCACCGCGTCTGTGGCGGTTATGCCGGAAGCGGAGGAATTTGACGTTGTAATTGACGACAAGGATATCCGTATCGACGTTATGCGTGCGTCCGGCAACGGCGGACAGTGCGTCAATACTACCGACTCGGCCGTGCGTCTGACCCATATGCCGACCGGAATCGTAATTTACAGCCAGACGGAGAAGTCGCAGCTTCAGAACAAAGAGAAGGCGTTCCGTCTGCTCCGTTCAAAGCTCTACGATATGGAGCTGGAAAAAAGGCAGAACCAGGAAGCGGAGGAGCGCCGCAGCCAGATTGGCACCGGCGACCGGTCCGAAAAAATTCGTACGTATAACTTCCCTCAGGGCCGTGTGACGGAGCATAGGATTAAACTGACGCTTTATAAGATTGATTCTGTCATGAACGGGGAGCTGAATGAGCTGATTGACAGCCTGATTGCAGCCGACCAGGCGGCGAAGCTTGCCAAGATGGGAGAAAACTAAGGCAGGATGGGCGTAAGCGTGTTACGATTCACGGTCCTGCTGAAAAACGCAGTTTCTCGCCGTGTAACTCGGGATTTTCGTGCAAAATACGCATGAACACACCTCGCGGGATACAGGCCGTGAATAGCAACGTAAGCCTCATTGCCAGCCGGAATAATAATACCAACTGAAGTTAAAACAGGATGTCTGATGCCGGATTTACATTTTGGTATCAGGCATTTTTTTAAAGAGTATTTACAGGGGGAAAAATGAAAAACAGAGAAGAGCTTATCAGTTACTGCCTGACATTCAAAGACACCTATCCGGATCAGCCGTTCCATGATCCGAACTGGACCGTAATCCGACACCGGGGGAGCCGGAAGGTTTTCGCCTGGATTTTTGAGCGGGAAGGCCGCACGTGGGTGAATGTAAAATGCAGTCTGGAATGGCGTGATTTCTGGCGGCAGGTGTATCCGGCGGTGATACCGGCATATCATCTCAATAAGACGCACTGGAACTCGATCATTCTGGACGGTACAATCCCCGAAGAGGAAGTGAAAAGAATGATAGGAGAGAGCTATGATCTGACGGCTCCGGTTCTGCGCAAGCCGGAGTCTCAATTTAAAAATCAGAAGGAGAACGGAACCGGATATGAAAGAAAATAAATACGACGATGAAGTGTTTTTTGAAAAATACAGCCAGATGGACCGTTCCAAAGAGGGACTGGCCGGAGCCGGAGAGTGGGAGACATTAAAAGAGCTGATTCCCGATTTTACCGGAAAGCGGATGCTGGATCTGGGATGCGGATACGGCTGGCACTGTATCTATGCGATGGAGCATGGAGCTGCTTCTGCTGTAGGGATTGACATATCCCGCAAAATGCTTGAGGTGGCCAGGGAAAAGACTCCTTATCCGCAGGTGGAGTACCGGTGCACCGCCATGGAGGATATGGAGTTTCCGAAGGAGAGCTTCGACATTGCCCTCAGCTCCCTGGCATTTCATTATATTGAATCCTTTGATAAGATTGCAAAAAAAGTGAATACCTTTTTAAAGCCGGGGGGCAGTTTCCTGTTTTCAGTGGAGCATCCCGTTTTTACGGCCTATGGGACCCAGGACTGGTATTACGGCAGGGATGGGGAGATTCTGCATTTTCCGGTGGACAACTATTATTACGAGGGTAAGAGGACAGCGAACTTTCTCGGTGAGGAAGTGGTGAAATACCATAAAACGCTGACAACATATCTGGACGGCCTGCTTACGAACGGATTTGAAATAAAGAATATTGTGGAGCCGCAGCCGCCAGCCCATATGATTGACAGTGTCCCCGGCATGAAGGATGAGATGCGCCGTCCGATGATGCTGATTGTCAACTCTACGAAGCGTTGATTGAATCATCCGCCGTTACTGTTTATACTGAAGCTGTACTTAGAATCACAGGAGGTAAGCCGGAATGGACAATGATAAATCAGGGGCGCTTATATCGTCGCTGAGAAAAGAAAAAGGATATACACAGAGACAGCTGGCGGAGGCCCTTCATGTCAGCGATAAAGCCGTATCAAAATGGGAATGCGGCCTGGGCTGCCCCGATGTGTCGCTTCTCGGCGCACTCTCCTCGGTCCTCGGTGTAAATATTGAAAAGATACTGGAGGGGGAACTGGAACCTAACAGTGAAGACGGAGGAAATATGAAACGGATTAAATTTTATATCTGCCCTGACTGCGGCAATATTCTGACGGCCACAGGGGACGCCGAGGTTTCCTGCTGCGGAAGGAAGCTGATGCCGCAGACGCCGAAAAGGGCGGAGGGGGAACACAGGCTGAATGTGGAGGAGATGGACGGCGAGTACTACATCACCTTCACACATAAGATGGAGAAAGGACATTACCTGAATTTTATAGCTTATGTCAATTATAACAGTGTCCATCTGATACGTCTTTATCCGGAGCAGAGCGGTGAGGCAAGGTTCCCGGGAATACGCGGTGGAAAGTTTTACTTCGGGTGCAGCCGTGACGGGCTTTGGGTGCAGTAGAGGAGTACAGTTCGGCAGCGGAGCACAGTTCGGCAGCGGAGCACAGTTTGGCAGCGGAGTACAATGCAGCCGCGGAGTACAGTGCAGCCGCAGAGTATAGTTCAGCGGTGACATACAGTGAAATAACGGCATACAGAGAAAGAACCCCCCGGGGAGCAGGTGATTGCCCTTTTGGGGGTCTCTTTTATTTTCTGCTGCCGGTCTATGCAGCGGCAAACTTCCTTCATGTCCTTTATGACTTGACGGCTGGAGAGTAACAGTTCAGCCAGGTTGTATTCCGCGAGGTGTTTTCGCTGTTTTTGCGAAAATCCAGAGTTATGCGGCGCGAAACGGCGCTTTTAGCCGTTTCTGTGCATCATTTGTTGCATTAGCCAAAGGCTGAACTGTAACACAGGAGACAATCAGCGTACGGGATATGGTTTTTATATAGCCGGGGATGTGATATAATTCAAAATATACTTTCCGGCATATGCAGGAAGAACGGTCAGAGAAATAATTGGGGTAGAGGATAATAAAAACAAACGGAAGCAATAAAGAAAACAACAAATAAAAACAATAAAGAAAACAAAAACAATAATAACCAGGGAGGAAAAACAGTTGAGATCAAGGAAACCATATCCGATTTTGTCGCTGACAGACGATGAAAAGAGGAAAATAATTGATGAAATAAGAGCTTTTTACCTTGATGTGAGAGGGGAAGAGATAGGAATTATCCAGGAGCACCAGATACTTGATTTATTCATGGAAACATTGGCGCCGATAATTTACAATCAGGCGCTGGATGACGCATTCAAGTGGTACAAAGCGATGAGTGAAAATCTGGAATCGGATTATTACAGTCTGTATAAAGATGTATAAAATCATATAAAACGGCTTTAATTTAAATTTAAAATAATAAGAATGAGCAGATATAGGGAACAGAGGTGGAAAATCGTTGACCGGGGAGAAGAATAAAAGAGAAGGCGGGAGGCACAAAAGGCGTCCCTCGAGAGTCACAGATACAATACTTGTCGTTGTGGTACTTCTCTGCGGCATACTGCTGGCAGGCAATATACTGAAGGAGACGGCACAGCGGAAAAGGGAAGAGGAGATACGGAAGCTTGCGGTTCAGGAAGAAGCGCCGGCAGGGGCTTTGAGGGATGGGGAAACCCAAAGCCTGCCTGACATGGAACCGGAGGAACCGGCGGAGTACCATTCTCCTGTGGATTTTGAGAGTCTCAGGGCGGTGAATCCGGATATAGTGGCATGGATTGAAATACCGGGAACCGATATCAGCTACCCGGTTGTACAGGCAGATGATAACGAAACTTATCTGAAACGGGATTTTGAGGGAAATAAGAGCGCAGCCGGAACGATTTTCCTGGACTGCGACAGCAGCAGCGATTTGATGGGGCTGCATTCCATTCTTTACGGGCATCATATGAAGAATCAGACGATGTTTGCGCAGATTGTAAAATTTAAGGACGAAAGCTTTTTCAGGGAAAACAGAGAAGTCGTTCTCTATCTGCCGGAATCGGAGCTGCATTTGCGGACCATTGCCGCTGTGTACGGGGATGCGGACGGGGAGAAACGCAGGACGGAATTTTCTTCCCGGGAACGGTTTAACCGGTATGTGGATGAGATGACGAAAAACTGCAGCTTCCGTGAGCTGCCGGAGGGGGATGTGGAGGGGCTGTATTCGTTTGTCACATGCAGCTATGAATTTAACGACGCCAGAACCATTCTCTATGCGGTAAGAGAGCAGGAAGGGGAAAACGGCGCGGCGGACGGTAAAATTGAATAAATTCGGGTGAAATACGGACAGACATAGAAAAACACAGGTAAATATTAAGTTTTTTGTAAATGTTATCCGTTTACAAGCCCAATTCGTTTGTGATATATTACCTATAGTGCCGAAGTCTGCCCATTTCTGGTAACAGCTCATGCTGTCCGAACTGTTACCGTTTCCGGGATCGGTGTTATGTTGGTATTGTCCCGGATTATACATAAGCAGAAAATAAAAAGTACGAGGAGAAGACAATGAAAGGTATCGTTCTGGCAGGCGGTTCAGGAACCCGCCTGTATCCGCTTACAAAAGTAACTTCCAAGCAGTTATTACCGATTTACGACAAGCCGATGATATATTATCCGCTTTCCGTCCTGATGAATGCGGGGATTCGTGATATTCTGATTATTTCCACACCGGAGGATACGCCCCGGTTTGAGGAACTGTTTGGCGACGGCCGGCAGTTTGGAATCAATTTAAGCTATGCGGTACAGCCAAGTCCGGACGGTCTGGCCCAGGCCTTTATTATAGGAGAAGAGTTTATTGGAGACGATTCCGTGGCTATGATTCTGGGAGACAACATTTTCCAGGGACAGGGACTAAGGAAAAGGCTCCGCGCCGCGGCCTCCAAGGAGAATGGAGCGACTGTGTTCGGATATTATGTTGACGATCCGGAGCGGTTTGGCATCGTGGAATTCGATGAGACGGGCAAGGCTGTCTCGATTGAAGAGAAACCGGAGAAGCCGAAGTCCAATTACTGCGTAACCGGCCTTTATTTTTATGACAACCGGGTGGTGGAGTATGCAAAGAACCTGAAGCCTTCTGCCAGAGGCGAGCTGGAGATTACGGATTTGAACCGGATCTATCTCAAGAACGGAGAGCTGGATGTAATACTGATGGGACAGGGCTTTACCTGGCTGGATACGGGAACCCATGAGTCGCTTGTGGAGGCCACTAATTTTGTGAAAACTGTAGAGACGCACCAGCACAGAAAAATTGCCTGCCTGGAGGAGATTGCCTATTTAAACGGCTGGATCAGCGAGGATGAAGTGCTGGCTGCTTACGAAGTATACAAGAAAAACCAATACGGCAAATATTTGAAAGATGTTCTGGACGGAAAATATGTGGATAAGCTCCAGGATAAATAGGGATAATCAGCAGAGAGACAAGAGGAGAAGCATACAATGAAAATCATCGTAACAGGAGGCGCCGGTTTCATCGGCGGGAATTTTGTACATCATATGGTAAATAAATATCCGGAGTATCAGATTATCAATCTGGATCTGCTCACCTATGCAGGGAACCTGGAGACGCTTAAACCGGTGGAGGATAAACCGAATTATAAATTTGTCAAGGGGGATATTGCGGACAGAAAGTTCATCTTCGAACTTTTCGAGAATGAGAAGCCGGATGTGGTTGTGAATTTTGCAGCGGAGAGCCATGTAGACCGCTCCATTACCGATCCGGAGGCATTTGTGAGGACGAATGTAATCGGTACGACCACGCTGTTAGACGCGTGCAGGGAATACGGCGTTCAGAGATATCACCAGGTATCCACCGACGAGGTTTACGGGGATCTGCCCCTCGACAGGCCGGACTTATTCTTTACGGAGGAGACGCCGCTCCATACTTCGAGCCCATATTCTTCCTCGAAGGCAAGCGCCGATCTGTTTGTGCTTGCGTACCACAGGACCTACGGACTGCCTGTGACGGTGTCCAGATGCTCCAACAACTACGGTCCGTATCATTTCCCGGAGAAACTGATTCCGCTTATGATCAGCCGGGCCCTGGCGGATGAGGAACTGCCGGTTTACGGAGACGGAGCCAATGTACGCGACTGGCTGCACGTATCGGATCACTGCGAGGCCATCGACCTGATCATCCACAAGGGCCGTGTGGGCGAGGTGTATAATATCGGCGGCCATAACGAGAGAACGAACCTGGAAGTGGTCAAGACGATTTTAAAGGCGCTTGACAAGCCGGAGAGCTTAATCCGCTACGTCAAGGACCGGCCGGGCCATGATCTGCGCTATGCCATTGATCCGACTAAAATAGAGACGGAAATCGGATGGGAGCCGAAGTATAATTTTGATACGGGAATCAAACAGACAATTGAGTGGTATCTGGAGAACCAGGACTGGTGGAAACATATTATCAGCGGCGAGTACAGCTCGTATTTTGATAAGATGTACGGAGACAGGTTATAACAGGAGAGTGCGATGAAAGTTTTAGTGACGGGAGTAAAAGGCCAGCTGGGATATGATGTGATGAACGAACTGGCAAAACGCGGGATTGAGGGTATCGGCGTGGACGTGGAGGAGATGGATATCACGGATAAAGACGCATGCCGCCGCGTAATTACGGAAGCGGGACCAGATGCCGTTATCCATTGTGCTGCATATACTGCAGTAGATGCAGCAGAACAGAATATGGAATTATGCAGGAAGGTCAATGCAGACGGGACACGCAACATAGCTGAAGTCTGCCGCGATCTTGACATCAGCCTGATGTACATCAGCACAGATTATGTGTTTAACGGGACGGGAGAACGTCCATGGGAGCCGGATGACGTAAGGGAGCCTCTGAATGCTTACGGACAGGCAAAATATGAGGGGGAGCTTGCGATTGAGGAACTTCTCGATAAATATTTCATTGTCAGGATTGCATGGGTGTTCGGCGTCAACGGGAAGAATTTTATCAAGACTATGCTGCGCCTGGGCAGGGAACACGGCGCTGTTTCGGTCGTGGATGATCAAATCGGTTCTCCGACCTATACTTACGACCTGGCCAGGTTATTAGTGGATATGATTCAGACGGATAAATACGGCCGATATCATGCCACCAATGAAGGACTCTGCAGCTGGTACGAATTCGCTGTGGAGATCTTTAAAAAGGCGGGTATGGAAGACGTGAAGGTGACGCCTGTGGATACAGAGGAATATACAAGCCGGTATCCGGGCCAGGCCAAACGGCCGATGAACAGCCGGATCAGCAAGGATAAGCTGGAGGAGAACGGCTTTGAGCGTCTTCCGTCATGGCAGGACGCCCTGGAGCGGTATCTGAAGGAGATAACATTTTAAATAAGAACACAGGAATCCGACATGGAATTTCATAATTCAATTTAGCTGCAGACAGGACAGGAAAAGAGACAAATCAAGGAGGACATCCACAGATGGGAAAATATTTTGGCACAGACGGCTTCCGCGGTGAAGCGAATGTGAACCTGACAGTTGAAGATGCGTTTAAAGTAGGCCGCTTTTTAGGCTGGTATTACGGACAGAAAGCACAGGACAGCCGGTGCCGTGTGGTAATCGGCAAAGACACAAGAAGAAGCAGCTATATGTTTGAGTACTCACTCGTTGCAGGACTGACCGCCTCCGGCGCCGATGTCTATCTGCTTCATGTAACGACTACGCCGAGTGTCTCCTATGTGGTCAGGACAGAAGAATTCAACTGCGGTATCATGATTTCCGCCAGCCATAACCCATATTACGATAACGGAATCAAGGTGATCAATGAGCGCGGAGAGAAACTGGAAGAAGAGGTAATCGAAAAGATAGAGGAATATCTGGATGGGACGACGGCGGAGATTCCGCTGGCAAAGCGTGATGCCATCGGCCGCACCGTTGATTTTGCGGCAGGCAGAAACCGCTATATCGGATATCTGATTTCAATTGCCACACGCTCCTTCAAAAATATGAGGGTGGGACTTGACTGCGCCAATGGAAGCGCCTTTGCCATCGCAAAGAACGTATTTGACGCCCTCGGTGCGGAGACGCATGTGATCAGCAATAATCCGGATGGTATCAACATCAACACAAACTGCGGCTCCACTCATATCGGACAGCTTCAAAAGTACGTAAAGGAACATAAACTGGATGTGGGATTTGCCTATGACGGTGATGCCGACCGCTGTCTGGCCGTGGATGAGAACGGAGAAGTGGTGGACGGTGACAAGATTATGTATATCTGCGGAAAATACATGAAGGAGCAGGGCACACTTGTCAATAATACGGTAGTCACAACGATTATGTCTAACTTCGGCCTTTACAAAGCCTTTGAAAGAGAAGGCATTAATTTTGAAAAGACAGCAGTTGGCGATAAGTATGTATATGAGAATATGGCTCAGAACGGCCATTGCCTCGGCGGTGAACAGTCCGGCCATATCATATTCAGCAAAAATGCCACAACGGGTGACGGAATCCTGACTTCCCTGAAAGTGATGGAGGTTATCCTGGAGAAGAAGCAGACCCTCGGCAAGCTGGCTTCTGAGATTCAGATTTATCCTCAGGTACTTAAGAATGTCAAGGTTAAGAGTAAAGCTGAGGCTCAGGATGATGCCGATGTCCAGGCTGAAGTTCAGAAAGCTGCCGAGGCCCTGGGGGATACCGGGCGCATTTTACTTCGCCAGAGCGGTACGGAACCGGTAATCCGCGTCATGGTGGAGGCTCCTACAGATGAAATCTGTGAGAAATATGTAGATCAGGTGATTGACGTCATGGAGGCAAAGGGACATATTATTTAAAGTCAGGGAATTTACATGTTACTGTCCTCAGAACTTATCTATTTAAAGGGGGATGGGAACAGAAACGATCATATTTACGGCTGTCTGCCTGTGCAGACAGCCGCATAAATTTTCAGGCACAGCAGAGGGTGATGGATATGCGAGAGCAGCTTACGGAAAGTGATATCAAGAAAATCCGGGAAGAGATAGAATACAGGAAGCTGGTGGTCCGGAAAGAGGCTATCGAGGCCGTGAAGGAGGCCAGGGCCCAGGGAGATCTCAGCGAAAATTTTGAATATTATGCGGCAAAGAAGGATAAAAACCGGAATGAGAGCCGGATCCGTTATCTGGAGAATATGATAAAAAACGCCAGGGTGGTATCGGATAAGTCCGGGTCGGATGAAGTCGGCCTGAATGACACGGTGACACTTTATTTTGAGGATGATGACGAGGAAGAAGTATACCGCCTTGTGACCAGTATCAGAGGTAATTCCCTGAAAGGGCTTATCAGTATTGAATCACCTCTGGGAAAGGCGGTAAGAGGCCATAAGGAAGGGGACAGCGTATACGTCCGGCTCGGTGAAAATGCGGGGTATTCCGTTGTCATAAAGAAAATTGAGAAGACCGGCGAGGACGATACGGACCGGATCAGGAGCTACTAAAGGTTCAGAAAATGTGATTGCCGATGCGGCTGTTTACCTTTCTGCATAAAATTGACAAGGATTTGACAATAATAATTTATAAATTTTTTAAATATAAAGAAAATTCCGAAAAAAATAAAGTGTGAATGCGATTTTGATATGGGTTTGTAAAGTATCTGTAAAGTGTTATTGAAATTGCCGGATTCTGCCAATATAATGGATGAAAAGGTATAATTTTGTTACGGTTCACAAAGTGACAATATTCAATGCCAAACCAAGGGGAGGAAAAATTATGTATGCTATGTATTTTGTAGCGGTTGGTTCACTGGCAGCGCTTTTGTTTGCAGCATCTATGTTTGCCAAAGTGAAGAAACAGCCCGAAGGGAATTCTGAGATGATCCGGATTTCCACAGCTGTGCGTGAAGGTGCCAATGCTTATCTGAAGAGACAGTATAAGGGTATCGGTATCTTTTTTGCAGTTATGTTTGTAATTTTACTTGTTATGGCTTTCAGCGGTTTATTAGGCTTCTTTACACCGTTTGCGTTCCTGACGGGAGGCTTTTTCTCAGGCTTGTCCGGTTTCATCGGTATGCGTACCGCCACAATGGCAAACTGCCGGACGGCGGAGGGAGCATCTCACAGCCTGAACAGAGGACTGAAGGTTGCCTTTTCAGCCGGTTCCGTAATGGGCTTTACGGTTGTAGGCCTCGGACTTCTGGATATCACAATCTGGTATACAATCCTGAATGTTGTGTTTGGCTCACTGCCGGAGGCAGAGCGTATCGCCCAGGTGACAACCAATATGCTGACATTTGGTATGGGCGCCTCCAGTATGGCGTTGTTTGCCCGTGTAGGCGGCGGTATCTTTACGAAAGCCGCTGACGTCGGTGCCGACCTTGTCGGTAAGGTTGAGGCGGGTATCCCGGAAGATGATCCGCGTAACCCGGCCGTTATCGCAGATAACGTAGGTGATAACGTAGGTGACGTTGCCGGTATGGGCGCCGATCTTTACGAGTCCTATGTTGGTTCTATTTTATCTACATTCGCACTGGCGGTTGCCGCCGGTCTGGGTGTAAAGGGCGTCGCAGTTCCGATGCTTTTAGCGGCAATGGGAGTTATTTTCTCCATTATCGGCACCTTCTTTGTAAGCACAAAGGAAGATGCATCCCAGAAGAGCCTGCTTCAGGCCCTGAGAAAAGGTACGAACATCAGCGCTGTTTTAATTATTATTGCAGCATTTGTTGCGGTTAAGATTCTTCTGCCGGATAATATGGGCGTATATGCGGCCATCATTTCCGGTCTTATTGCAGGTGTCCTGATCGGAGCCCTGACGGAATATTACACATCCGATTCCTATAAACCAACCCAGAACCTGGCTGCTTCCAGTGAGACAGGCTCTGCGACCGTTATTATCAGCGGTCTGTCACTTGGAATGCTTTCCACAGTGGCTCCGGTAATCATTGTAGGTATTTCTGTTCTTGTAAGTTATTTCTGTGCAGGCGGAGCTTCCGACTTTAACCTCGGACTTTACGGTGTAGGTGTCTCGGCTGTAGGTATGCTGTCCACACTGGGAATCACACTGGCCACCGACGCATACGGCCCAATTGCCGATAATGCGGGCGGTATCGCCGAGATGACACATATGCCTCACGAAGTAAGAGAGCGTACGGATGCCCTCGATTCTCTGGGTAATACGACGGCGGCTACCGGTAAAGGCTTTGCCATCGGTTCCGCAGCCCTGACAGCCCTGGCGCTGATTGCATCCTATATTGATAAGGTACGCCAGATTGCACCTGATTTCCAGATGGATCTGACGATTACGAACCCGCCTGTCCTGATCGGACTTTTTATCGGCGGTATGCTGCCATTCCTGTTTGCGGCCCTCACCATGGATGCCGTGGGAAAAGCAGCAAAGTCCATCGTAGTTGAGGTACGCCGTCAGTTCAAGTCAATCCCCGGCCTGATGGAAGGAAAAGGACAGCCTGATTATGCAGCCTGCGTTGACATGTGTACAAAGTCGGCCCAGAGCCTGATGATTGCTCCTGCCCTGATTGCCGTAATCGTTCCTGTTGTTGTCGGCCTGATTCTCGGAGTCAACGGCGTGGCCGGACTTCTTGCCGGAAACACGGTCACAGGCTTCGTACTCGCCATCATGATGGCCAATTCAGGCGGTGCGTGGGATAATGCAAAGAAATACATTGAGAGCGGTTCTCACGGCGGAAAAGGAAGCGACTGCCATAAAGCGGCTGTTGTCGGAGATACGGTCGGCGATCCGTTCAAGGATACGTCCGGTCCGGCTATCAACATTCTGATTAAGCTGACAACGATGGTATCGATCGTATTCGCAGGAGTGGTTGTTACATTCCATATTTTATAATAATTAATAAAGGCGCAGCTTTTAGACGGGAGTGTCGCATACTGCCGGGAAATTATAAGGATTTCCCGGCAGGAGCGGTGCTCCTGTTTTTTCGTATGGAGATTTAGTTAAGCAGGTGAGGACGCCGC
>NZ_KE992973.1 GCF_000466485.1 [Clostridium] symbiosum ATCC 14940
ACCGGCGGCGTCCTCACCTGCTTAACTAAATCTCAATTCATTACAGGGCATGCATGCTTTCCCGGTTCTCCCGGTACAGGCGGTCGAAAAGCGGGCGGATTTTCCGGTATAAGGCAGTAATTGCCAAATCGGGCTCCAGCAGTGTTTCGATTCTGATTACCTCTTTCAGCGACGCAAAATCACGGTAATGGCCTGCTCCGATGGCTGCCATCAGGGCGTCGCCGTAGGACGCCCCTGACGTCTCCTTTGCTATCGCAACCGGGATTCCCGTTATATCGGCAATCATCTGCATCCACAGGCGGTTCTTTGTACCGCCTCCGGCTGCCAGAATCCGCGCCGGATTAAGACCGTTTTCCCTGAATATGTCTATATGCTGCGAGACGGAAAATCCGATGCCTTCCAGTGCGGAACGATACAGATGCTGTTTCGTATGCCCCAGATTCAGCCCAAATATCATCCCCCTGGCTGAGGGATCGTTGATCGGTGTCCTCTCGCCCGCAAAATAGGGCAGTGTGATAAGTCCGCCGCATCCCGGCTCTATTTTATCCAGCCCTTCCATCATGAGACTGAAGGCATTTTCACCGGTTAATTTTTCTTTTTCCACACATTCCGGGAATAACTGATCCCGGTACCAGTTTTGCAGGGTGCCTCCATTATTCGTGCCGGCTGCTATACTGCAGGTCCCCGGCACCAGAAAATTATTGCCTCTGACGCGGTCATCCAATATAAGCCTGTCGGTACAGCAGTAAAAGAAGAGGGAGGAACCAAACTGAACCATCAGATCCCCTGGAGACAGAACGCCTGTGCTGACTGCCTCCGCTGCCGAGTCCCCGCTTCCCGTAATCACGGGCGTTCCCTCTTTAAGCCCCGTTTCTTCCGCTGCCCTGTGGGTCACTGTTCCCGCCGGTTCCGTCACGATCTGCCCTTTTGCAAGCTGTTCAGGCCGGCAGACAGGCTGGCACAGCTCCTCTATGATGCTCCCGTCCGGCCGGTAAAACGGCCGGAAGGAAGCCATGCCCAGAAAACGATCCACCACATAATTTCCGGTCAGCTTCGCCGCCAGATAAGAGGAACCGGTGAGAAATTTATAAGTCTGTTTATATACATCCGGTTCATGTTTCTTTATCCAGTAAATTTTTGCAGCCACATCTCCGGAACACATGGGACGGCCGAATAATTCCTTTGTTCTTTCCTCCCCGTAATAATCGGTAAGTTCCCTGATCTCCTCCATACATCTGGCATCAATCCCATATAATATTGCCTTGCGCAGCGGACGGCAGTCTTTGTCCACGGGCAGGCAGTCCGCTCCAAGGGCGCTGGCTCCCACGGCTCTTATCAGCTCCGGACTGATTCCGGCTTTTTTTATCAGGGAATTTGACAGAAAGCAGAAATCATGCCACCAAACTGCCTCCGCATCATGCTCATAGAATCCCGGGGCCGGATTTTCCATTCCGTGGGCGATTTCAGCCCTGGCCGCCACCTTCCCATGGCTGTCGGTAATCACGCCCTTGCCGGTATAGGTGCCAATATCAATCCCCATGAAATATATTTCATTTCCCATAATAGTCCTTTCCGCGTTATGACCGGGAGGAAGGTGCGGCAGCGCCAATATTTTTCCTGTATTCCTTCACGATATCCATTATTTCCTTTACCCGCTCTTTCTCCACATAATTACTGAATTTTCCATCCTTTTTGAACGCTGTTCCAATGCAGGCTCCATCACACTGCTCAAGTTTTTCCACGATGTTTTCCTTTGTGCAGCCGGTATTACAGAATACCGGTGTCCCGCCGGATACCTTTTTCACGCGCTCCATCAGGCCGGAATCTGTCTCTGAGCCGGCGCTGCTGCCGGACACACAAAGCGCGTCGGGAAAGCAGTGGAAAATTATGGATTTTGTGATTTTCTCAAGGCTCCGCTCCGCCAGGTAGGTATCTGACTCAGGGTTTACCTTAAACAGCAGTTTGAGGTTTTTCAGTCCCAGCTCTTTTTTTCTTCTGAGTGTCGCCGGAATATTGGTATCGGTAATCCCATTTTCCCCTATGTATGCACCGGTAAAGGTGCTTCTGACAAAATCAGCGCCTGTCGCAGCCGCCAGATCAATGGTTGCTATCGGGTTTGATACGATATTGACACCGAACGGAACCCTTATCTCCTTTTTAAGTTCGCCTACAATACACCCCATAGCGGCAACCGTCACATAGGAAACCTGCTTTTCGTAGGGAAGGCTGAACTCATTGGCAATCAGAATCCCATCCACGCCTCCGTCCTGCAGAGCCGTCAGTTCTTCTCTTGCCTTTTGTATCACGGATTCCATCGTATCCTCCCCGCCAAACAGCGGGTCACCCGGCATAGCCCTGAGATGCAGCAGGGCGATAACTGGTTTCTCCACCTTAAATAAGTCTTTTGTCCACATTTTTTTACCTTCTCCTAATATATAAGTGTAGGGTTTCAGTA
>NZ_KE992974.1:0-326 GCF_000466485.1 [Clostridium] symbiosum ATCC 14940
GCGGACTCCCATGTCCCCTCCGCAATTGATTCCGATTGTCTCCAGCCTCAAAGGGGGCGGGGCCTTGTCGCTGCCACTACATAATACTGATAAATAATATACTGTAATTACACCACATCGCACAATAACCTGCACGTTTACTGTAATTACACCGCACAATAACCTGCACGTTTCGAGTACAGGTCACAGCCATCAATCACACTAAATTGAGCGGAATTAAAACCGGTGATATTCTTCCGGTCTTAATTCCGCTCAATCTTTTATAAACATCAAATATATTAAATTATGCGTAAGACAATCAGCGGCCGCAGGCCAGTGGACGGGGC
>NZ_KE992974.1:426-18069 GCF_000466485.1 [Clostridium] symbiosum ATCC 14940
CGTCCCGGCGGCGTCCTCACCTGCTTAACTAAATTATTGAATGCTGTGACCTGTGCGTGAAGCATGAAAGTCACCATTATCCAATATCAATATGATTATTATTCCCCGGCTGCTGCCGCTTCGTTAATTACGGAACCCGCATCTTCCGTCAGTTCAGAGGTACAATGAGCACATTTTGTTGCTCCGATTGGAATCTCGCTCTTGCAAAACGGACAAATTTTCGTTGTCGGTGCTGCCGGCGCTGCTTCCTTATTATGTACCATTTTGGATGAAAGTGCATTCATCGCTTTCACGAGGCAGAATATAACAAGGGCCATAATCAGGAAATTGATGACCGCCGTCAGGAATTTTCCATATTTCAATGTAACATCACCCATGATGTTCAGCGACAGCTCATCGAAATTCAAACCTCCGAATATCCCCAGAATCGGTGAGAGGATATCGTCTACCAGAGATGTGATAATGGAAGAAAAAGCGCCTCCAATGATAACACCGACTGCCATATCCATCACATTGCCGCGGCTGATAAATTTCTCAAACTCGTGAATAAAACCTTTACCCTTTCCCATTTTTTTCCTCCTTTGAATATTATAACTGCAGCCAGGAATACTGGCCGTCCTTGTTTAACATTTTAGCATGAAATAACGTTTTTCTCAATAACTCTACCTGAATGTTCTAATTGCTACCAAATTTCCCCTATTTGTTCCAAAGCAGCTCCATCTTGTTGACAAAGCAAATCCTGCTATTTATACTTTAGGTCACCGCCTTTAATAAAATAGACGCCTGCCAATTCAGCAAACGCCTATCAAAACATTATATTTCCTTTTAGCTTTTTATTATCTCCTTACTTATTTAAGAAAATCATTGTAAATGCCGGAATATAGGTAATCAGAAGCAGTACCACGATAAGAGCCAGCAATGGCTTCAGAATCTTCCGGGTCAGCTCTTCTATCGAGACTTTTGAAATAGAGGAGGATACAAACAGGTTGATGCCGTATGGCGGACTGCAGAAGCCTATCGCAAGGTTCATTGTCAGCATAATTCCGAAGGTTACCGGGTGCATCCCGATGCCTGTGCAAATTGGAAGCAGAATCGGCGTCAGGATAATTGTGGCAGGAATGTTATCTACGAACATGCCCACAATCAGCAGGAAAATATTAATAATCAAAAGAATCAGTATCGCATTGCCGGTCAGTCCGAGAATCCCCTGTGCTATCATATTCGGTATCTGCGCCATTGTCAGAAATGCCGCAAATACGGTGGAAAAGCCGACCATAAAGGTAGTCGCGCCGTTTACCACAATCGCATCCTTAAAGGACTGATAAGCTCCTTTGATATCCAGCTCTTTATAGACAAATACGCCTATAATAAAGGAATATACAACTGAAATAACGGCGGCTTCAGTCGGAGTGAAGAAGCCGGAGTAGATTCCTCCCAGGATAATGACAGGGGAGAGGATGGCCCAGAATGCATCCTTGAATGTCTTCCATATCTCAGCCGGGGTAGATGCCTTCTCCTTTCCTCTGTACCCGTTTTTCTTCGATACAAAATAACAGACGACCATAAGGGCAATTCCCATCATAATTCCCGGCAGAAAACCGGCGGTAAATAAATCCGTAATAGAGGTGCCCGATACGACCCCATAAATTACGAACGGGATTGACGGGGGTATGATTACGCCGATTGTTCCGGCCGCTGCGGTCAGGGCTGCACTAAAGGGCTTATTATATCCGTGACTCACCATTTCAGGAATCATAAATGCCCCCACGGCCGATACGGTAGCAACTGCGGAACCTGAAATCGCCGCAAAAAACATGCATACGATAATTGTAACCATTCCCAGTCCGCCCGTAACATGGCCGATCAGGGAATCGAAAAAGTTTACCAGGCGCTTGGCGATCCCGCCGCTGCTCATCAGATTGCCTGCCAGCATAAAAAACGGGATGGCCAGAAGCGGAAAGGAGTCAACTCCCGTGATGGCCTTCTGGGCTATGATGATTAGCGGAATATCCGAATAGTAATAGATGGCGATTAAACTCGAAATACCAATTGCATATCCAATCGGTACCGTTAACAGCAGCAGTACAAAAAAACTTCCGAATAATACAAGTGCACTCATACGTCAATTTCCCCCTCTTCTTCCCTTTTCCCCGTGAGCTTCTTCCAGTCTCCGGCCAATACGCCCAAAAGTCTTAAACAAACCAGAAATGATGCGATGGGAAACGCCATGTAAACATAGACAAGCGGAAGCTGCAATCCCGAAGATGCCGCATTCCTGGCTGCCATTGAAACGAGAAGCTCTTTACCGTTCAGCACCATATAGGCGCAGAATAAAAACCAGATAAAATCGGCAGCCAGCCCAATGACCGCTTTTAATTTCTCACTTTTCATAAAGGAATAAATCAGCGTAACACGGATATGCTCGTTGTATTTCAGTGCAGTACTGGCTCCCAGCCATATCTGCCAGATAAATATGTAACGTGACAGCTCCTCGGACCAGGTCAGAGAATTTTTAAATACCGTTCTCATAATAACCTGCAAAAATACGAGAAGCACATTACAGACCAGACTTATAATCAAAAGATACTCTTCCAGATTGTTATAAATATTGGTGAATTGAGATAAAATACTTTTTTTCTTCATGCCCTCTCCTTTAACAGCTTTGCCTTATTGTCCATATTCCTCAGCCATTGAGAATATTTCCTCCCCGAATTCAGCTTTATATTTCTCATACATCGGAGCCAGAGCCTCCTTAAATGCGGTTTTTTCTTCCGGTGTAAGCGTATTAACCTGCATTCCGGATTCTTTTAGCTTATCTATGTATACCTGGGTATCCTGAAGCTCCATCTGGCGCTGCTGTTTGACAAATTCAGCCGCCGCCTCGGTGACAATCTGCTGCTGTTCCTGTGACAGCCCGTCATAGAAGTTTTTATTAATAATAAAGCCAAGAAAGTTATTCACATGCTCCGTGACGCTCAGGTATTTCTGAACCTCCTGCAGCCTGCTTGCATATATCAGCGACGGAGGATTTTCCTGTCCGTCCACGGTATTCTGCTGAAGGCCGGTAAACAGTTCGTTAAAGCTCATCGGCGTCGCACTGGCACCCAGCGTATTAAAAAAGTCGATAAAGACCTGATTTTCCATCACCCGCATTTTAAGACCTTTTAAATCTTCCGGTTTTGTAATCGGACGCACGTTATTTGTCATGCTCCTAAGTCCGTTATAGGAGTATCCCAGGCAGTGGATTCCCACCGTTTCAAGCTTCTCATTGAAATAATTTCCCATATCGCCGTCCATTGCCGCAAAAGCGCTCTCCGCCTTGTCAAACAGCCACGGCATATCCATAATCCCGAATTCCGGAGAATAGGATACCAGAACGGAAGTGGACGGCAGGGCTGCCTGCAAAGTTCCCATTGCGACTGATTCCGTAAGCTCCGAATCGCCTCCCAGGGCGCTGTTCGGATAAATCTCTACTTTGATTGTCCCTCCTGATTTTTCTTCCACAGCCTGTTTAAAATATTTTACCAGGGCCTGATGGGTTGAACGGTCCTCCGCTTCCACATGGCCAATTTTAATTGTGACCTGACCTGAACCTGCTTCCAGGCTCCCTGCCGCGTTTTCCCCCGAACCTGCGGCTGCCCCCTGAGCTTTACCGGTCTGATTCCCTGCATTCCTCCCACAGCCTGCAAGGCTGAATACCATTGCTGCAGCTAATGTCAGAGCCGCGGCTTTTTTGACTCTCCTCATGATGTAATCCTCCTTTAGTTTACTCTTTCCCATAACGATAACCTGCGCGCACCTCGCACAAGCCACCGCCTTCAATAATATCGCTCCCAGAGCGGTGTTACTTTGTTGAACGCATACTTGTATTCAACTTGTATAATCTAATTATACATATAGTATTTTTAATGTAAATTAACATCTCGTAAAGGTTTTATTTATTAAATAATAAATTATGTATTATTCTGTTGTTTTTCATTCCATATTCATTATTCCCTACCGCCGCGGAACGTTTTTTATTTAACAGGAGTGCTTTCCTGTCAAACGATAGCCTGCACGCTCCGCGCACAGGTCACCGCCTTCAATAAAAAAGGCGTTCTGCAAGCCATAATATACAGCTTGCAGAACGCCTTTCCAAACACCCTGCTCCGACTCTTATTTATTTCTTATCTGCCTGTCTCTCCTCTTTTTCATCCGCAATATTTCTGGATTGCATTCTCGATCATCTTCGCACACCTCTTTATCGCCGGTACGTCTTCTTCGGTAAACGGCGAAAGAGGCAGTCTTGCCCGGCCGATATCAATCCCCTGGATACGGAGGATTTCCTTCGCCACAGAATACATATTTCCATGGCAGCCCGTCATGGTGAAAATAATATCATTGACGGCATGCTGAATCTCCCCTGCCTTCTTTACATTTCCATCCTCTATAAATTGATTGGCTTTTAAGAAAAGCTCCGGCATCACGGAATAGGTTCCGCCGATTCCGCCGTCCGCACCAATTATACGGCCGGCTACAAACTGTTCGTCCGGCCCGTTGAAGACAGCGAAGTCCTCGCCTCCGACACGCTTAAACCGTTCAATGTCCTGGGCAGGCATCGAAGAATTCTTAATTCCACGCACTTTGTCATAAGCCAGCATTTTCTTAAATAAATCCATGCTGAGCGCGTAACCTGTCGTTCCCGGTATATTGTAGATGATAAAATCCAGATCTGTTGCGTCAATCATCGCCTTCCAGTACTGCTCAATGGAATGCTCCGGAAGCTTAAAGTAGATGGGAGGGATTGCCGCCAGTGCGTCCACACCGCAGGAAGCCGCATGCTGCGCCAGCTCCACGCTCTCTCCGGTGGATGTGGCCGCCACATGGGCGATGACCGTTACTTTTCCTTTTGCCTCTTCCATGACGCTCTCCAGAGCCAGCATTCTCTCTTCCTTCGTCTGATAGATACATTCCCCCGAGCTTCCGCAGACATACAGACCGTCTACGCCCTTCCCGATCAGAAATCTGGCCATAGCCCTGGTACGATCGGGGCTTATCCTTCCGCTGTCGTCATAGCAGGCATAGAATGCCGGAAAAACACCCCTGTACTTATCAATTTTACCCATTTCTTTTCACCTCTTTGTTCTTGATATTATCCGGCATCTCACCTTTGAAAAACCGAATGATCGTATCGGCCATAATATTCTGTGAGCGGTAACCGGATTCCGCCGACTCAGCCCCCATGTGGGATGTTATAAAGACGTTATCCATCGTGAGAAGGGGATTTCCTGCTCCTGTCGGTTCGCAGGCCAGCACATCCAGCCCTGCACCGCGGAGCCGGCCGCTTCTGAGCGCACGGATTAAATCCTCCTCCTTCACCACGCCGCCGCGGCAGGTGTTGATAAAGTAAGCTCCCTCCTTCATCCTGTCAAACAGACGTTGATCCACAATCTCCCTTGTACTGTCATTGAGCGGGATATGAAGGCTGACAATATCGCTGGATGAAAAGACTTCCTCCATGGAATCGGCTGCTTTTACAGGATACTGTGACTCATCGGGCCTGACAATGGGATCGTATGCCAGGATATCCACCCTGAAACCGGACAGCAGCCTGACAAGCTGTCTTGCGATATTGCCGAATCCGACAATTCCCACGGTCTTACCGTCCAGCTCATTTCCGGTAATCCCCACCGGCCAGATATTATTTCTTCCCTTTTCCACACATTGGCAGAAACGCCTTCCCAGGTTCAGAATGTGGAGCAGTGCCACTTCAGCCACTGCGGCAGAGTTAGCTCCCGGCACATTAGCCACACAGATGCCTGCATCGGTAGCGGCAGATAAATCGACATTATCTATGCCTGCTCCATAGCGCATGATGAGTTTCAAGCTTCCGCTTACCTGCGGAAGTGTCGCTTCATTCCACCGCTCTGCCGTGCTGACTACCGCATCTGCCTGCCTTCCCTGTTCGATAATCCCCGCCGTATCATCCGCAGACACCGTCCTGTATCTGACGTCAAATCCGGCATCCGTAAGCCGCTTTTTCAGAGTGGAAGTATCCACCTGCGTTTCCTCTAAATTAATCCATACCGTTTTTCCCATTCTTTTTCACCTCTCGGCAAGCCGTTATCCTTTATTTGATCGACTCGCTGATCTCTTTGATATCGGCATTCATTTTTTCCATGGCCTGTTCCGGTGTCGCCGCCCCTGTCACAACAGAATTTGAGCATCTCAGCCACCGGATACGTAAAGTAATGTTTGATTCCCACTACCATGCCGTCCAGTGTCTTTGCCGGATAGCCGTAATAACCGCCTGCATTCTTGGCATAAGCCACTACCTGGGCATTGATGCCTTCCTTCCAGAAATCGTTCTCCTCGGCATCTTTGAAAATAGGTGCAAAAACGGGGGCCGTAATTTCGAGATAGGAATTCTGCCAGTCCTTATCCAACATGAATTTGATAAAATCCTCAGCCGTATCCATATCTTTACAGCTGTTCATAATCTGCCACCCGGTGATAAAGCCCATATGCTGGCTGTTGTCCGGTCCATCCGGCATATTTAACGCTACGGTATTCTCAAATATTTCTTTATACGCTTCGTCGGCCTTTAATGCATTGTATAATGTCGGGGCATTAAATACGATTGCGGATTCGCCCATCAGATAGGTGGTGTTGTTTCCGCCCGGATCCCAGGTTGTTGCAGACGGCGGAATAATCTCTTTATTGTAAAGATCCGCGTACTTCTCAATCATTGCTTTTGTCTTTTCATTTGGAACGGCAGGGCCTCCCTCTTCATTGAACAGATAAGCTCCATAGTTCCAGAGGAGCGTACGGAAGGTATTCTCACAATCCTCATCAGTCGGGCCGCATCCTATGCCGAGTCCGTAGATACCGTTATCCGGGTCCGCCACTTTTTCAGCCACTTCGAATACTTCATCCCAGGTCTCCGGATATTTTGTAATTCCCTTTGCTTCCAGCATGTCTGTTCTGACGAACATCAGGCAGGTAGAACTTGTGAAAGGAACAAAATAATTTACTCCTCCATATTTGGCTCCCTCATAAACGGAATCAAAATAGGGACGTTTTTCATTGATTTCATCCACCAGCTCCGTAACGTCCACGTTCGGAATATTGGGATAATAATTAAGCGCCCGGTTGCCCGAGGTCAGCGTAATGTCGGGAATATTGCTTCCCGCCTCAATAGCGGCATTCAACTTCGGGACAAAATCCGTTGCGGAAAGAAATTCAAACTGGACCTCTACGCCCTTCTCCTGTGCGTACTGCTCCACCCTCTTTTGCAGAAATGTGTTGGCATCATCGCTGAACACTTTCTCCAGCCATACTCTGAGAACCTTTTTCTCTGAGGACTGCCCGGACTGTGCCTGCGCCTCTGCCTTGTCTGTCTGGCCATCCGCCGTCGCGCTCTTACCGCCGCAGCCGGCCAGCAGGCTCACTGCCAATACGGATGCCGCCATAATTGAAAACAAACGTCGTTTCTTCATAAAGTAACCCTCCTCTTTTTTATGTAAACCGTTTTACGGTTTATCTTTATTGATGCGGTAACCCGTGCACAGTGCGCAGGTTATCGTTAACCTTTCACACCTCCGGCTGCCTGATCCCCGGAAAGGAAACCGGAAGAAAGCGTATATATCACAAGTATGGGCAGACATCCGATGATGGCACCAGCCATTATCTGTCCCCACGGATACAAATCTCCAAAGATAAGGCCTGCAATGATAAGAGGAAATGTCTTCATACTCTCCTGTGTCACATTCACCAGCGCATACAGATACTCACCCCAGCACATCGCGAAGGCAAAGATAGCGGTTGACACAATTCCCGGAAGCGCCAGCGGAAAGATGATTCTGTACATGACCATGAACCGGCTGCATCCGTCCATAATTGCCGCCTCCTCGATATCATAAGGGATTGACGCAATATGGGGAATCAGAATCCAGGATACATACGGCAGTGTAAACGTCGGATAAATCAGCATCAGCCCCCAGATGCTGTCGGACAGCCCCACTAATGAAACAAAAATGTAAAGCGGGATATACAGGACGGATGAGGGGAGCAGGTAGCAGAATAATATCGTTTTTGAAAACATCTCTTTCCCCTTAAACTTAATCCTGGCTATCGCATAGGCTGCCGGATAGGCAATCCCTATGGAAAATATGGTCACTGCTCCGGCAATTACCAGACTGTTTTTCAAAGCGTTAACAAATTTCGTTTTAAACAGCAGGTAAGAAAAATTGTCAAGAGTCGGTTTCTTTGGTATCAGCGTGGGAATCTTGCTGTATACCTCCCCCTGAGTCTTAAATGCGGTATTCAGCATCCAGTAGATGGGAAATAAGGCCGCCAGAAGAAACAGGAGGATCATAATCCGGTGCAGAATCTTTATTGCTTTGCTATTCATATTCATCCTCCCGTCTATTCGTTATTTAATGTCTTCTTACTGATAAAATGAATCAGTATCAGGAAGACAGGCATTGCGAGAACTGAAACGGCTATACTCTTACCAAGCTGCATACTTGCCATTGCCGTTTTGTAGCTGTAAACATTCATAACCTGGGTGGAGCCGTTTGGACCTCCTCCCGTCATCAGCCAGACCGTTTCAAATTCGTTGATGGTCCAAATACATGACATCAGAGTTGACAGCAGAAGCGTATCTTTTATCTGAGGCAGCGTTATGTAGAAAAAGCGCTGGAAAACGCCTGCTCCGTCAATCTTGGCCGCCTCATAGTAATCGTCCGGAATTGTCTGCAGCTTTGCCAGGATTGAAATGCCGAAGAAAGGAGTCCCCCTCCACACATTGGCAATCACAATCGTAATCAGAGCCAGCGTCGCCGTCCCGAACCATACGATATCTTTTTCAATCAGCCCGGCGCTTTTCATCAGGTAATTCACAATTCCCCCGGTAGAGGAAAACAGCCATTTCCAGTTCAGAACGGCTACCACGTTGGGAAGTGTCCATGGGATTAACAGAAGCGCCCTGACCAGATTCCTGCCTTTAAACTCAACGTTCAGCATCAGAGCCATGACGGTTCCGAAGAACAATTTAAATATCAGTGAGAATACAGTGAACTTCAGGGTTACCATAATGGAGTCCCTGTATGTCGGGTCTTTTAAAAGCTTAATATAATTCGTAAATCCGATAAAGTTTCCGGTTCCTCCAATCGCCTTATTGGTAAAGCTCAGCCCGATTCCCCATATCATCGGACCGAACAGCACACAGATTAGATATACTGCTATCGGAATATTGATTAGATAGGGAAAGCTTTTTTTCTTAACCCCTTCTCTTCTTTCTCTTCCCATTCCACACTTCTCCTTTTTACCTTCCTTATTTCTTTATTGTTTTCCCCGTATTATGTCTCCTGTGTAATCTTGTTTTGACTGCTTCAGGTTGATTTTACTATAGCACAAGCAAAAATATTTTTCAATACATTTAAAAATAAAAAAATATTTTTTATTTTTATCGTAAACGATGACCTGCACGCTCCGCGTACAGGTCACAACCATCAATAATACCCGCAGATACAAAAACAACGGGTTTCGATACGAAACTGACCTTGTTCTCATCTGCGGGCAAAATAATTCCCGGTAAATTTCTATTATATAGTCTGTGCCGATCCGGCAGCGGTTATCATGCGCGCTTTCCCTGATGCGGCCCACGCTGTCCGGCGGTTACTTCAAAATCCAGAGTCCCCCGCCCGGCGCCGTTCACAATAAGCGTAACCGAATGGGTTCCGGGATAATGCGTTCTGGTACTTGCATCTGCAAAAGAATGTTTTTTTGTGTAAGCCTTCCTTTCATTTTCCTTTAAGGACAGCTCGGATATCTGGAATATCTTACGGCTTCTGCTGCCATTTGCTTTTACATAATCAATTCCGTATTCCAGACGTATCCTGGCCGCTTTATGGGCCTCCACCGAAAAGGAAAAGGTTATATTGCCGCCAATGCAAACAGACGCCGACTCCAGTGCAAAACCCTCTGCCTTTACACAGCCGGCATCGGCAAACCCAAAGATATCCAGCACATCCCTGTTTCCCTTTTTAAGCAGCGTCCTGCAGCCATGCTTTACAATCCAGTCCGTATCCCTGTTGTTACCGTACCATTTCTTTGTAATGTCCGCAACCAGGCCAGGATGCGTCTTGGAAATGTCGTTCAGGTTATTAGCCACGCTTTTACGGACATAGAGCGACGGATCTGCTTTCAGCCGCTCTAAAATCACGAGAACCGGCGCCGGGTCTCTTTTAAAACCGGTCAGGGCTTGTCCCCACGGCAGCTGCGGGCGGCAACCCTCACTGGCAAGCCGCCGGACATGTTCGTTGTCATGTCCGGCCCAGGCGGCCATCTGTGCCATCATACGCTTTTCATGGTTTATGATAAACGGCCTCACGGCAAACTCTGATGTGGAGAATTGTGTATACCGTTCCAATGCATCAATGGACAAATCCCAATAACTCTCGTTCTGCCCATACATCTCCACAAAATCCGGAAAGTACATTAATGTAAAGTCGTTAAATCCATCCGGATATCCCGCTGTAACCTTGTCAATAATGCCAAGCGCCTGCTCGTAATCATCCGGCAGATATCTTCCTAAATTCAGGGTGATTTGCCGCATGCGGGCTTTCAGTTCTAACCCCTCCCATGTTTCATCCATTATGCCGTTCAGAAAATCCTTCACCCGAAATGAAGGATATACGGCTCTAATGCTCAAAGCCAGCTCGTAAAGAGACTCATCATTATATCTGTTTTTCAGTAACTCCGGCATATGTTTCCCCCCCCCCTTGGAGCTACGCTCTAGTACAGTTTATCGAGAACGGCGCCGGATGTTTTTTGGTTATTCTCACGGCAATTTTCGAAATGCCTGCGGTAATACTCCGTATATACCAAATCAATCAGGAAGAGCTGGCTGATCTCCGCTGAAGTGGAACCGCCCTGCAGGGGGCCTTCATTCGCTCCGCAAAGCAGCGTCACATCGGAAAAAGACGTCAGGGGAGATTTTACAAAACGTGTAATGCAGATTGTGCTGGCTCCGGCCTTTCTGGCTATCTCCGCAACCTGGATTGTATCTTTTGTGGCCCCTGAATAGGAAATCATCACGGCCGCATCTTCCGGCCCCAATGTAGCCGCCGCCATTGCCTGCATGTGGGAATCCTGCAGACAGTAAACCTTCGGCTCAATCCGAAGAAATTTATTCATCGCTTTCATCGCCGCCAGTCCGCTGGCGCCGACACCAAAGAAATATATCTTCCTGGCCCTGTCCAGAATATCGATAGCGTTCTCAAAGGTCTCGCGGTCCAGAAGGGAGTATGTCTCCTGTAAGGCTGAAATATTGGTGTTCAAAACCTTCTGCGACAATTCGGTAAATGTATCGTCAAGCTCCACATCTCCGGTCAGTTGGCTGTGCTTTTTGCCTCCGTCGCCGAGATCCAGTGATAGCATCATCTTAAATTCCTGATAACCCTTCAGTTCCATCGTCTTGCAAAAGCGAAATACGCTGGTGTCCCCCACGTCACATGCTTCCGCCAGATCTGTGATGGACATGAAAAGTACCTTTTTCGGATTCTGCAGCACAAAATCCGCCACCTTTTTTTCCGCCTTTGTAAATTGATTTGAGGAAGATTTTATTTTAGTCAGAAATTCTTTACTCATAGATTTACCACCCTGTTCCGCTTTCATGTGCTGCCATCCGGTTTTAATCATAATTTTCTCTTCAAACCGGCCGCAGTCCTGCTTTTTTCTCTGCCAGCCAGGCCGCTCCGGTCATTCCGGCGCGGTTGCCAAGACCGGCTTTTCGGATCACGGTTTTTGCATAGCTTTCCATGATCTGGCTTTTCACCCTCTTCTCCACTTCCCGCACCAGATAAGCCTGTTCCATGACGCCTCCGCCCAGGATCAGGCATTCCGGGTTAAAAATATGGATCAGGCTGATAAGGCCGTATACAATTTCGTCAATCCATGTATCTATTATATCTTTAATACGGGGATCATTCAACTGTGCAAACGCTTTTTTTCCACTATTTACCGAAGGTTCCACCTTGGATAAACGCTGTACCAGAGCCGTAACCGATGCATATTTTTCATAACAGCCGCTAAACGGCTCCCCCTCCTTTCTGTCCTCCGGGTGAACTATCACACCTCCGAATTCTCCGGCCGAGTAAGAACTGCCGCGATACAGTTCTTTGCCGAGTATAACCGCGCCTCCCACCCCCGTTCCATAGGTTAAACAGAGAAAATCCCGAAACCCGGCGCCCGCACCGAACCGGGCCTCCCCCATTGCCGCCGCATTTACATCATTTTCCACGGTAACCGGGATTGAAAATTCTTCCTCCAGGATTTTCTTCACATTTGTTCCTGTGTAGCCGGGAATATTATCATTGGCATAGAGAATGCTTCCACGGCCGGCATCCACCTGTCCGGCCGTACTGATTCCGATTGCCCCCGTTTCATCCCCGCACAGCAAACCGGAATGAAGAATTTCCTTCACCTGTCTCATGAGCGAGGCTCCTCCCAGTGATAAATCCGTCGGATATTCCTTGATCTGCTCCAGCCTGGTTCCGTCCCAGACACCGCTTTTTATCATTGTTCCGCCTATATCAATTGCTGCCGTCCTCATACCACGTTCCCTTCCGCTGACCTTTTTTTCTGTATCTCTTTTATCCTGCTCCCTTTTCCTTTATGCTCTGTCTAAGGCCGTCAGAAAATGTCTCGTTATCTCTCTGGGCCTGGTGATGGCCGTCCCTACCACTGCCGCCAGTATTCCGGTCTCCATAACCGCTTTAAACTGCTCCGGCGTCCAGATGCCTCCTTCTGCAATGACAGGCTTTTTAAGCCCTCCCACCAGACTCTCCATCATCGTAATATCCGGCAGGCTTTTACCAGCCGTATAATCCGTATATCCGCTCATTGTAGTTCCTATCAGATCAAAGCCTATTTCCTCCGCATGCATTCCCTCTTCGTAAGTCGAACAGTCCGCCATAAAAAGCTGCTCCGGATATTTTTTCCGGACACGGCTGAAAAAGTCATCCAGGCTTTCCCCTTGGGGACGCATACGAAGTGTTCCGTCCGTAGCTATAATATCTGCCCCGCAGGCAGCCAGCGCATCGATTTCCTCCATCGTAGGCGTTATGTACACGGAGGAGTCTGCATAGACCTTTTTGATAATTCCAATCACCGGCAAATCTACCGTCTTTTTTATTTCCCGGATATCAGCTACCGAATTAGCCCGGATTCCGACTGCTCCGCCTTCCATCGCAGCATAGGCCATCCTCGACATAATATAGGAGCTGTGAAGCGGCTCCTCCGGAAGTGCCTGACAGGATACAATCAAACCTCCTTTTATCCTTTCTAAAATTTCCTTTTTCATAACACACTTCTCCTTTTCCTAAGCTTTCTATTATAAAAACCGGCTGCTTCCCGGCGCCGTATTCCGCCTAACCTTAACTATTATCTTTATTCCCACTATACCATATCAAAAAATATTTTTCAATATTTCAAAATAAATAAAAATTTTTTCTATTTCCATTGATTTTATCTTTTCTTTCTGATAAGCTCAAATCAGCAAGGCTGAAACCGCCGCTTATGGGGAAGGCCCTGTGCCGAAACAGACGGACGCTTTGATGAGAATACCCGGTGGACCTGTCTTCTGCAGGCGAAGCTCGGGGATGAATACCTGATTCTGGAGGAAGGTTTAGGCGGCCGCACCACCTGTTTTGACGATCCGACTCATGAGGGACTCCGCGGGCTGGACTATATTTCTCCCTGTCTGCAGACACATGAACCGGTTGATCTGCTGATTATCATGCTTGGTACCAATGATACAAAAGAGCGGTTCGGCTGCTCTGCGGAGAGCCTCGGAAACTGCATGAAACGCCTGATCCTGAAAGCCGCTTCCACTCCGTACTGCTGGCGGGGAGCAGAACCAAATATTTTAATTGTGACGCCGAAAAACATCGGCATTGAATATGAAGAAACGCCTGCCGCATCGACCATGGGCAAAGGCTGTTCTGAAAAATCGGCAGGACTGTCCCACTGGTACCGTCTTATTGCCGGCCAGACAGGCTGCCACTATTTTGATGCCAACACCGTAGTCAGTGAAAACACGCCCAAAGACTTTATACATCTGAGTAAAAAAGGCCACGCAGAGCTGGCTAATGCGCTGGCCGGTTTCATACCGTCCCTGTTTCAATGATACCCCTGTACCATAAGGAGAAATCCCGCTTCCAGAGCCTAAAAACGGTTCCGGCCTCTCCCTGAAGAAAGACCGGAACCGTTTTACCTATTTGTTTAATTATCACGCTTCGGAAATGTTTCATATTCTGCGAAGCTAAATACTACTCTTTTTCTGCTGCCACCGCTACTGCAATGCTGAGTTCCTCAAGCTGCTTTTCATCAACTGCGGCCGGCGCCTCCATCATCAGACACGATGCGTCTTTTACCTTCGGGAAAGCGATTACGTCCCGGATGCTGTCGGCTCCCACCATCAGCATCACCATACGGTCAAAACCGTAGGCAAGTCCTGCGTGAGGCGGCACTCCGTACTTGAATGCATCTAACAGGAAACCAAACTGCTCATTTGCTCGTTCCGCTGTAAAGCCGAGAACCTCCAGCATTTTGGACTGTACGTCGGCCTGATGGATACGGACAGAACCGCCGCCCATCTCCGTACCGTTCAGGACAATATCGTACGCCTTGGCACGCACTGCACCCGGATCGGTATCAATCAGAGGAAGATCCTCTTCCATCGGCATTGTAAATGGATGGTGAACCGCCACATATCTGCCGTCCTCCTCCGAGTATTCAAACAGAGGGAACTCGGTTACCCAGAGGAACCGGAAATCGTCTTTTTTAAGAAGATCCAGCTGTCTGGCCAGTTCCAGACGAAGGTTTCCGAGAACATCGAATACCACCTTGTCCTTGTCGGCTGCAAATAACAGCAGATCGCCTGGTTTTCCGTCCATGGCCCTGACAAGGGCTTCCAGTTCTTCCTCTGTCATAAACTTGGCAAATGAAGATTTATAGCTGCCGTCCTCCTGAATCGCCAGATAGGCGAGGCCTTTGGCTCCAAAGCCTTTGGCATACTCGACCAGGGCGTCAATCTTCTTACGCGGCATGGCTCCCTGTCCTTCTGCATTGATACCGCGGACGGAACCGCCGTTTTCCAGCGCTCCCTTAAATACGACGAACTGACAGTCTTTTACCGTATCCGATACATTCTTAAGCTCCATCCCAAAACGCAGATCCGGTTTATCGGAACCAAAACGCTCCATGGCCTCACGCCATGTCATCCTCTGGATAGGAAGCTGCAGGTCATAATCACAGATTTCTTTAAATAATGTCTTTAACAGTCTCTCATTGACGTCCAGCACATCCTCCACATCAACGAAGGAAAGCTCCATATCGATCTGTGTAAATTCCGGCTGTCTGTCCGCACGGAGGTCTTCATCACGGTAGCATCTGGCTATCTGGAAATAACGGTCATATCCGGAACACATCAAAAGCTGCTTTAAAAGCTGGGGAGACTGGGGAAGCGCATAGAACTCTCCCGGATGAACACGGCTTGGAACGAGATAATCGCGCGCGCCCTCCGGCGTGCTCTTAATAAGCGTCGGTGTCTCGATCTCTAAAAAGCCCTCTTCCGCCAGGAATTTCCTGGTCAGGATGGCCACGCGGCTTCTTATCATCAGATTCCTCTGAAGGTCAGGCCTGCGCAGATCCAGATAACGGTATTTCAGACGAAGCTCCTCCTTCGTTCTGGAATTCTCCTCGATTGGGAACGGCGGTGTCTCCGCCTCCGCCAGAACGCGAAGGGAATTAGCCCTGATCTCAATCTCTCCTGTCTTCAGGTTTCCGTTGACCGCTCCGGAGCGTGCCTCCACTTTACCGGTAACAGCGACAACAAATTCGCTTCTGAGTCTTTCTGCTTTTGCAAAGCTTCCGGCTCCGCAATCCGATTCCTCGAAAATGATCTGCAAGATTCCGGAACGGTCTCTCAAATCCACGAAAATAATACCGCCTTTATTTCTGCTTTTCTGAACCCACCCCATCACCGTCACTGTCTCACCGATATTCGCGGTGGACAGTTCCGTACAGCGGTGGGAACGTTTGAGTCCTGCCATTGATTCTGCCATGATGTTTGTTTCCTCCTGATTATTGTCTGAATATCTGTTTCTCTGTATTCCTGTATCTGCCGCTCAAACGATAACCTGCACGCTCCGCGCACAGGTCACCGCCATCACTTAAATAGAATCTTTATAAAATTCCACGAATTCTTCGAATCCTTCTTTGGCAAGCTGCTCCTTCTGGAACTTCTTGTTCTTATTCATCTGGGCAACGGCCACTCTGACTCCCTTTGCCCTCTCTTCCTGGGCTGCCTTCACCACTTTCCCAAACTGCTCTTTATTGAGGCCTTTCTCAAACAGGTAGGCTTTCTTGCCGACCGTGGACGGAATCTTAAAGCCGCTGTCCATCAGGATCGTAATGATACGCTCAAAGCCGATTGAAATTCCGCAGGCAGGAGTATCCACGCCGGTGAATTTTCCAATCAGTTTATCATAGCGGCCGCCTCCTGCAACAGAACCGCCGAAGCCTTCCATTGCAACCTCAAAAATGGTGCCTGTATAGTATCCCATTCCCCTTACCAGAGTCGGGTCAAATTCAAGGCCGCATTTTACATCGTTGATCTCACTCACTGTATCCATAATATAGGCGAGGTTTTCCGCCTTTTCCGGATCCATGACGGAGCTAAGTGTCTCGCCGAGTTTTCTGACGCCTTCAGCGTCGTTTTGGATTCCTGCGAGAAGCTCTACATATTTATCAACGGATTCTTTGGCATATCCGGCTTCCAGAAGCTCCGCTCCCACGCCTTCAAGGCCAATCTTATCCATTTTGTCAAGGATAATGAATACACGGTCTGTCTCATCCTCCGGGAAACCGCTGTAATCGGCCATGCCCTTTAAGATTGCGCGGTCATTGACGCGTACGGTAAAGCCGTTGTCAGGACAGATTCTGGTAAGCGCCTTTGTAATCGCCAGAATTGTCTCAATCTCAGCCAGGTTTGTACCGTCACCAAGAATATCAATATCGCACTGCACAAACTGTCTGAAGCGGCCCTTCTGCGGTTTGTCGGCGCGCCATACGCTGCCGACCTGAAGCGCCTTAAACGGAGTTGTCAGATTGGCTGCATTATTGGAATAATAACGGCAAAGCGGCACCGTCAGATCATAGCGGAGTCCCTCCTCCACCAGATCAGCATCCGAATGGGCCGTCTCCAGGTTCAGTTTTTCACCTCTTTTTAAAATTTTAAAAATCAGCTTCTCATTATCGCCGCCCTGTTTGCTTGTCAGATTTTCGATATGTTCAACACAAGGAGTCTCGATTGAGGAAAAACCATATCCTCTGTAAGTATCTTTGATGATATTCAAAACATAATCTCTCAGTTCCATCTCTGCCGGAAGAACATCCTTCATTCCGGTTACCGGTTTCTTCTTTAATGCCATAGCTTTTTCACTCCTTAATCTGTTATCATACTTTTATTGTTTCACTCTGCCTGACTTATATTAGAATCGTAACTACTAAATTACTATTCATAGTAGCAGACATTAATAATTTTGCAAGCACTTTTTCTTAAATGGAGATTTAACTGAGGTTTGGAGGACGCGT
>NZ_KE992975.1 GCF_000466485.1 [Clostridium] symbiosum ATCC 14940
GTGACCTGTGCGCAGAGCGTACAGGTTATCGTTACTGTGTGATCTCGTCGAACATTTCGGCGGCATTTGCCGTCAGGCTTTCCGGTAATGTGATACCCAGGTTTTCAGCTACTTTAGTATTCCCATAAAAGGATGCCCCTTTAATCACTTCAAAATTCATTTCGCTGGCTTTTGCCTCGCCTTTTAATACTTTGGCGGCCATCTGTCCTGTCTGTCTTCCAAGAGCCACATAATCAAGGCCTTCAGATGCAAGACAGCCGACTTTGACCTGCTCCACCTCACTGCCGAATACCGGGATTCCTTTTTTATTCGCAGCATCCAGAACAACCTGGAGAGAGCTTACAACCGTGTTATCGGTCAGATTGTTAATACAGTCTACCTTCTGTACCAGCTGGTCTGCGGCCAGCGGGACATCGGCCGCGGATGAAACACCGCTCTCTATGATTTCAAATCCGTATTCAGGAGCCGCTGCTTTGTATTCTTCGATGGTGGAGAGGGAGTTAACCTCGCTTGTGCTGTACATGATTCCGATTTTTTTTGCATCGGGAAGCACTTCGCGGATCATCTGGAGCTGTTCTGTCACAGGAAGCTTATCGCTGGTGCCTGTCACTTCCCCTACCGGTGAACCATCCGCGTTGGCAAGCTCTGCCATAACCGGGTCAGTCACTGCCGTATAGATAACAGGTGTTCCTGTTTTTCTTGCCGCACTGTATGCACTCTGAGCGATTGGCGTTGCAATGCCGCAGATTAAATCAGCCTTTTTAGAGATAAAGTTAGTGATAATCTGGCTCGATGTTCCGCCGTCCGCGTTGGCATTCTCATAGAGGATTGTAAGATTTTCACCTTCCACAAAGCCTTCCTCGGCCAGGCCCTGGATAAAACCTTCACGGCAGTTGTCAAGGGAACCGTGTACGGCAAACTGTCCGATGCCGATAGTATATTTCCCATCAACAAGGTTTCCTGTATTTTCTTCCCCGGCTTTTGCCGGTTCTGTTTCTGTTGCTCCTTCTGAGACAGCTTCCGTCTTTGCAGGCTCTGAGGTTTCAGTCTTATTTCCTGATGAAGAGCAGCCTGATAATGCCGCTGCAGCCATAGCGCCGATTAATAATGATGCAAATACTTTCTTTTTCATAATTCTTTCCTCCATTAACTGTTTTTATGATTTTAATTAGACTGAGTCTGCTCGGCAGACTCCCGCGCCGGAGCGCGGTCGCTTTGGCGACATAATTCCCTACCGCCGCAGTGCGATCCTCAGCGGAGCGGTTTTTATTTAACGGAAGAACTTTCCTGTTAAATAAAAAAAAGCCCCAGACACAGTTTCCTGCATCTGGGACGAATTTATAAATCCGCGGTACCACCCAAATTGACGTAAAGCCCACTCATTCATATACTAACATATATGCCGCCAGATAACGGTTGCGGTTTCCGTCAGCCCATACTGTTGTTCAGGGCTGCCCTCAAAAGTCCATTCGGTTACCAACTTCATACTATGCTTCCACCATGACATAGCTCTCTGTAATGTCGTAAGATAACTTACTCCTCTTTTTCAACGGTTTTATTTTTTCTAATCCTAATACTTTTTTCCTGATTTGTCAATAGCGTTTGCAGAAAAAATATGATATAATCGCTTTTAACAGAAAATGGAACCGGCAGGCCTTTTGGGGAGAGGCCGTCCGGCTGGATGAAAGGGGATTGTACTGAAATGAAGAAACTGCTGGTAGTGATTGACATGCAGAATGATTTTGTGGATGGCTCTCTGGGAACAGAGGAGGCCATGAAAATCGTTCCGGAGGTGCAGGCGAGGATTGAGCAGCACAAAAGCGAGGGGCAGGAGGTTGTCTTTACAATGGATACACATTATGACAATTATCTTGAGACTCTGGAAGGAAAGAACCTTCCGGTGGAACATTGCAAAAAGGAGACAGAAGGATGGCAGCTCTGCAGCCCTCTTAGCGGGTATGAAGGGAAGCGTTTTGAAAAGCCGACGTTCGGAAGTGTGGAATTGGCGGCATATGCCAGGGATAAGGATTATGACTCAATTGAGCTGGTGGGCCTGTGTACGGATATCTGCGTTATATCTATCGCACTTCTTCTTAAAGCGGTGCTTCCGGGCACTCCGATCCGTGTGAGGGCCGCCTGCTGTGCCGGTGTTACTCCGGAAAGCCACCGCAATGCTCTGGAAGCGATGAAGATGTGTCAGATAGAGGTTATTTAGCGTTGCAGTGAGGACAGACGAGACAAAGTTCAGCGATTTTATATGAAAAAGCAGATTTACTGCTTTACGAAGTGAAAAGGGAAGGCCGTAACGGATACAGGATCGGATAATACGATTCTGTTTCCGTTACGGCCTTCCGGCTATTCACGTTTAAGCCTGGCAAGATCGGAATAAAAACCGGGATAAGAGATATTAACACACTCCGCGTCGAGTATTTCCGTCTCGCCTTCCGCAGCCAGGGCTGTTACGGCGAAGGTCATGGCGATCCGGTGATCTTTTTTGCTGTCGATTACGGCGCCGTGGAGCGGGCGGCCGCCATGAATGATCATTCCGTCCTCTGTTTCCGTGACATCGGCGCCCATGGCTCTCAGATTTTCCGCCATGACGGTAATCCGGTTGGACTCTTTTACCTTAAGTTCGGCGGCGTCGCGGATTACGGTAATGCCCTTTGCATAGCAGGCCATGGCGGCAAGCATGGGAAGCTCGTCTATAAGGGTCGGGATAATGCTTCCCTCAATGACGGCTCCCTGCAGGGCTGAAGACCGGACCAGCAGATCCGCTGTCGGCTCCCCCGATTCATTTTTACGGTTCAGGATTGAAATGTTACCATTCATCTGCCTGCACACATGAAGAATACCGTCCCGGGTCGGATTGATGCCCACGTTGCGGATCAGAACCTCGGAATTCGGAACAATCAGGGCAGCGGCGATGAAGAATGCGGCTGAGGAGATATCACCGGGAACGGTAATACACAATCCTTTTAAAGCATTTCCCGGTCTCAAAACAGCCGTTGTATTTTCAGTGCGGATATCGGCCCCGAACGCGGAAAGCATCAGCTCGCTGTGATTTCTCGAGATATAAGATTCTGTGACACGGGTTTCTCCTTCGGCGTAAAGGCCGGCCAGCAATACGGCGGATTTCACCTGGGCGGAGGCCACGGGTGACTGGTAATGGATTCCATGGATACGGCATCCGGTAATTGCAAGAGGAGCACAGTCATTGCAATGGATACTTCTAATCTTTGCCCCCATCATGGAAAGCGGTTCCATAATCCGCTTCATGGGCCGCCGGCAGATGGATTCATCCCCTGTCAGGGTTACATCGAAATCCTGGGCTGCCAGGATTCCGCAGATCAGCCGTGTCGTGGTGCCGCTGTTGCCGCAGTCCAGGATCTCTTTCGGGGCGGTAAGCCCGCGCAGCCCCCTGCCGTGAATCAGGACAGTTTCCCCCTTATTCTCAATAGGAATTCCCATCTTTGTAAAACAGGAAATGGTGGAGAGGCAGTCTGCCCCCTGAAGAAATCCACGCACCTCGGTAAGGCCTTCGGCAATAGATCCGAACATGATACTGCGGTGTGATATGGATTTGTCACCCGGTATGGTCAATTCGCCCGATAAACGGCGGGCTTTGGAGAATTTCATAAACAGAACCTCATTTCATCTTCATTCTTCTTTCGGGCATCAGCCGAGAAAGAGTGTATAATTGTAATTTTTAAGGCGTACCCAGGCAGCCGTCATGGAGGCCTCATCATAGAAGGAAATCCGGAGGGCGCCTTCCCCGTGTTCACGGTTATGGTTAATGCCGATATTCATAATATTGATGCCCTGGCCTGCCAGAATCGCGGAGATTATGGATATAGTGCCGGGTTCGTCCACAACGTCAACAGAGAAGGAGTAGTCTGGCGTGACGGAGCCCTTTGAATTGTCTGCAAAGGAATTCCGGTAGTCGCGTGAGGATTCGAACAGCCGGTGAATGGCTCCGGAATCTTTACTCTCTACATCCGTAAGGATATGGCCCAGTGATTCAATATACCGTTTGAGGATAACTGATATATTGGCGTCGTTGGTCATGCAGATTTGTTCCCACATCACGGGGGAGGAGGAGGCAATGCGCGTAATGTCCTTAAATCCGCCGGCCGCAAGCCGTTTCATTGTCTGATTCTCATTATCACAGTCGTGAACCAGATTTACGAGGCTCGAGGCGATCAGGTGGGGAAGATGGCTGATGGCAGCCACGATAAAATCATGCTCCCGGTAGTCCAGCACGAGCGGAATGGCTCCGATGGCTTTTGCAACCCCTGTCATGCGTTCCGTGAAGGAAGACGGAGTCTTTCCCGTAGGCGTGATAATATAGTAGGCATTCTCCAGGAGGTGGTCGGAGGCATTCTCATAGCCGGTCTTTTCGGAACCGGCCATCGGATGGCCGCCTACGAAGCAGTCCTCCATCCCGAGAGATGTTACCGTCTCATGGATATTCGTTTTGGTGCTTCCCACATCGGTAACGATAGCCCCCTTTTTGACAAACGGTTTGATCTGCTGCAGATAATCGGCATTATATTCCACGGGGGTGCAGAGGAAAATGATATCACATTCCGACAGGTGTTCGTCGACACCGTCCAGAATTACATCCACAATCCCATCCCGCTTTGCCTGTTTCAGCTTCTCTCTGGTGCGCATGTATGCCATAATCCTGGTGCCCGGCGCTCTACGCTTTAGTCCTTTGGCTACAGAGCCTCCGATAAGGCCGAGTCCGATAAACGCAACTGTCAAATCTGTCATAGTTAATCCTCCGTAAATGTATTCGTAACGTTCAGGCAACGATAACCTGCACGCTCCGCGCACAGGTCACC
>NZ_KE992976.1 GCF_000466485.1 [Clostridium] symbiosum ATCC 14940
CAAAAAGTTCTTGACATATCACCAGAATGCTATCCTGTGTTTCCCCGCGTCCGGTACGGCCGCGGGGAAACAGACTGTCTGCTTGCTTCTTCTATTTTACTCTCCCAGCGCTGCCATCAGATCATCAACATAGCTGCCGCCGATCGCTTCTTTCCTGGACTCATAGAAGTCTCCGAGTACCTCTCGGAATGCCGCCAAATCCACGTCGCGGACAACCGTCATCCCCTGCTCTTCCATTTCGCTCAGCATCTGCTCTTCAACACGGGCATTATTCTCACGGCAGGCCTTTCCCGCCTCCACGGCAGCCTCCGACAAAATCTGCTGTTCCTCCGGACTCAGAGCGTCGAACACCTCACCCGACACACAAATCAAAAGAGGGGAATAGAAGTGGCCTGTCATATTCAGATATTTGGCTATATCCGGAAAACCGTTGCTGTATGTTACGCTGACAGGAATATCAAGACCGTCTATTGTTCCCTGCTGGAGTCCGGTAATTGTCTCGGACCATGCCATGGGAACCGCGTTCACGCCTAAAGCCGCATAGGTAGCCAGGTACGTCTCCGTCTCCATACAGCGTATTTTCAAACCTTTCATATCTGCCGGTTCTCTTACCGCCTTATTCAGAGTCACCAGATGGCGGAATCCGCCTTCTCCCCATCCAAGCGCTTTTACACCGTAATTGTCATACTCTTTTAAAATGCTCTGCCCGATTTCACCGTCCAGTATATTCGCGGCAGTCTCATTATCTTTAAATATAAACGGCAGGTCAAAGAGACCGGATGCCGGTACGTATCCGCTGGCGTAGGCATTCGTCATTACCGCCATATCCGTTGTGCCCATCTGCATTCCGGAGAACATTTCTCCTTCCTGTCCCAATTGTCCGCCTCCCATCACGTCGATCCGGATTCCGCCTCCGGTGCGCTCCGCCACGATGTCAGAAAAATTTTTAGCAAACACATAGTATGGATCATCCTCCACCGCAGCCGTCGTAAATCCTATTTGGTACACCTTTGATGCATTGGCCGCATTTTCCTGCTGCCCGCCTAAGCTGTCCCGGCTCTCTCCGGCCTCCGCGGCTTTTTCCGTTCCTTCTCCTGATGACGCGTTCTTATTCCCGCATGCCGCAAGGCTGACCGCCGCTGCACACAACAGGATGCCTGACACCCATTTCTTCATAAACCGTTCCTCCTTCATGCTGTTTTTGTTTCCACTGTTAATATCTGTTTTGTTTCGCTCCCTGTCCGTCTTTTTTCTATTCCTTCCAACAGGCTCTTAGGAATATCACAGACCATGGTTCTTATCTCTCTTTCTGTAAATCCATTTCCCAGCAGCGCCTCAATGAAGCGGATCATCCCCTCCACCGGCGGTTCCCTGAATGCCTGGCCGCGATCGGTGGCAATAAAGTTATTCTCTGTCCCGACTGCTCTGATATGCTGCGCCATCTGCTCTGCCGTGCAGTCGCCGTCTTCGATGTTAGCCCAGTTCCGCTCAATTACAACACCGATTCCGGCCAGTTCCTTCTGGATCTCCGTCGGAACCACGGTCCGTTTCCATTCGGGATGGGTGAGTACTGCCCGCACTCCCGCCTCCCTGGCGGCTCGGCATGCCGCAACAGATTCCAAAACACTGATATGTCCGGTCGCCAGCACAGCATCATACTTTTTTATCACTTCAAGGACCTCATAAAACCCGGAAACCAGTTTTCCCGATTCGTCAAAAAGCCCAATTCCGGGACGTGAAAAAAAATCGCCCGGCATATCGCCATATTGCAGGCAGTGAGCCGCATCTCTGGTGGGAAGCCAGATAAAACCCGCTCCCAGTTTCAGTGCACTTTCTACTGCATATGGATTAATGCCTCCGGCCGGCCAGTTGAGTACAAGCCCTCCATAGGCCCGTACCGGCAGCCCGCTTCGCTTATTCATAAGAGCGGCCCTGGCTGCTGTGGATTCATAATGGTTTTTAATCATTACGCCTGCCATTCCGGCTCCTGCCGCCTGTTCCAGCAGCTCAAAATCATCCACAGAGCGGCTGACATGGGAGGGGAAACTGTGGGCATGCAGATCATAGCCGCCCCTCAAGAGTTCTTTGGCCTCCCCATATTTATCTGTCATTTATCCCTCCAAATATGAAATTGTTTATTTTTTCACTCCCTGCAGGTTGTTATATCCATATTTTAGCATAATTTTTCAACAAATAAAAACAAGTAGTTTATATCCATCCACAAGTAAATGCTTGTCAATACGGCATTCTTCCCCGGCATTTTCCTTTCCCCAAACCGTGTAAAGACAGCACGGACTGTTGCCAGACCGCAGCAGTTCGTAACAGGTCAGACATGTCTGCGCATTTACTGCGCTGACCGTGCGAAAAGGTAGCGGCAGTAAGCATTCGGCTCATCGCGAAGCGGTTTTAATCAGCCGGATGGCCTAACAGTTCAGATGCCTGAACTGTTACGGCAGTTCCGTTGGAATATCGTCAAAAATGGATAATCTGCAGCCTTCTGACAAAGACTATGGTAAGATACACCGGCCGGACAGAACACAGATACCGCCACAATGTTTTACGGAATGCCTACAAGTGATTACTTGTTATTAATCGTTGTGCCTGCTATGTTAAAATAGACAAAGAAGGAGGCGGAGGATTTTGAAACAGAGCTTTAATATTTTTTTACTGGTAGCAGAAGAAATGAATATCGGACGAGCTGCCAGACGGGCTTTCGTAACGCAGCAATGCGTAAGTGACCATATACGACGCCTGGAACAGGAATACGAGGTTGCCTTGTTTGAAAGAAAACCTAGTCTCCATTTGACAAAAGCAGGAGAAACCATGCTGAAAACACTGCGCAGTATCCACATCCTGGAATCCAGCATGGAAAAGAACTTAAAAGAAATTTCATCCGGACAAAGAGGCTCCTTTACCGTCGGCATGAGTACCTCCCGCGCACAGGTAATCCTGCCTCTCGTCCTGAAGGACTATTACGAGCATTTTCCTGAAGTGGAGGTTTCCTTCTATGTCAATGATACGATTGTTCTGGAACAGCGCCTTTTAGACGGATCCATCGATTTGTTTTTAGGCGTCAACACGTCTCAGAACCCGGCATTTTCCGTGCTTCCACTTGTAAACGACGAAATGTACCTAAGTATCAGCGAAGGCCTCTTCCAGAGGCATTTTGGAGGGAAGTATTTATCAGTTTTTGAAGAAGGGGTGGATCTTTCCGAATTTTCAGAGGTGCCTTTCTCTCTTTATTATGAAACAGGGGCGCTCAACATCGTAATCCGGCAGCATCTTTTAGATTACGGGATTTCTCTCAACAAGATTCCCTATCACATCAGCGACTGTGATACCCACATTCTGCTCTGTGCTTCCGGACTCTGCGCTACACTGATACCCAAAATGCTCTCCCTCAGGGTCCATGAGCATAATGCAAAATGCGAACCGGACAAATTTATTCACATCTTCCCCGTCAAAAACTTCAATTATCCACTGCGGGTTGATCTGATATGGCATAAAAATGTGGAGCAGCCGTTTTATATACGGGCTTTCTGTGAGTTAATCCGCGATGTGGCCCGGCAGCTCGTATAAAAGGCGTGGAAGGTTCTTGTCAAACCTTTCCACGCCTTTTTATTCTATAGGAAAGCCCTCCGGGCAGGATCGCATTTTCAGCGGGGCCGTGACTATAGCTTCATCGTCAGGGATATTCTCTTTTTCGCCAAATCCACGCCCAGTACTTTGACCTCCACGATATCACCGACACTGACCGCCTCCAGAGGATGTTTGATATAGCGGTCCGTCATCTGGGAAATATGCACCAGTCCGTCCTGATGCACGCCGATATCCACGAATGCGCCAAAATCAATAACATTTCTGACCGTTCCCTTCAGCACCATACCAGGAGCCAGGTCCTTCATATCCATGACGTCCGTCCTGAGAATTGGCTTCGGCATCTCGTCACGCGGGTCCCTGGCCGGCTTTTCCAGCTCACTCACGATATCACGCAGGGTAATCTCTCCGATTTCCAGCTCCTGTGAAAGCTTTTTATAATCCGTAACTTTTTTACTGATGCCCTTCAGGCCTCCGGAGGTCAGCTCCTTCACCTCGTACCCGAGACGTTTCAGCAGCGCTTCAGCCGCTTTATAGCTTTCCGGATGGACGCTGGTCGTATCAAGCGGATTCTTTCCGCCCTGGATTCTCATAAACCCGGCACACTGTTCGAATGCCTTCGGTCCCAGCTTGGCCACCTTGAGAAGTTCCCTCCTGCTTTCAAACACTCCGTTCTCTTCCCTGTAAGACACAATATTTTTGGCAATTGTCTTGTTTATGCCGGAAATATATTCTAAAAGGGAGGCCGACGCCGTATTCAAGTCAACTCCCACCTTATTTACGCAGTCTTCCACCACACCCTGCAGGGCCTCACTCAGATTCTTCTGGTTCATATCATGCTGGTACTGGCCAACTCCGATAGATTTGGGATCGATTTTAACCAGCTCCGCCAGCGGATCCTGGAGCCTCCTTGCGATTGAAACCGCGCTCCTTTGTCCCACGTCAAAATTCGGGAATTCCTCCGTAGCCAGCTTGCTTGCCGAATAGACAGACGCTCCCGCCTCATTGACAATGATGTACTGCACCTGCTCTTTTATCTCCTTTAAAAGCCCGACGATAATCTGCTCCGACTCCCTGGACGCCGTTCCGTTGCCCACTGAAATCAGTGAAACGCCATATTTCGTAATCAGGTTCTTCAGGATTTTCTTCGATTCTTCCACCTTATTCTGGGGTGCGGTTGGGTAAATCACCACCGTATCAAGCACTTTGCCGGTACCGTCCACCACGGCCAGCTTACAGCCCGTACGGAATGCCGGATCCCATCCCAGTACGACGCGGCCTGTAATAGGCGGCTGCATCAGAAGCTGCTCCAGATTTTTTCCGAATACCTTAATAGCTCCCGCCTCCGCATTCTCCGTCAGTTCGCTGCGTATCTCGCGCTCAATGGCAGGGGAAATCAGGCGCTTATAGCTGTCCTCCGTCACTTCCCTCAGTACGCGGGCCGTCTCCGGATTCTCTCTGGTGATTACCTTCTTCTCCAGATAGCGCAGAATCTTCTCTTCTGGAGCAGTGATTTTCACAGTAAGGATCTTCTCCTTCTCCCCCCGGTTAAGTGCGAGAATACGGTGCCCCGCCGCTTTCTTTACCGGCTCCGTAAAGTTATAATACATCTCGTAGACAGATTCCGCGTTCCCGTCACGGGCAGATGAATCGAGAGAGCCTTCCTGGAATGTGGCCTTGCGGATATATGTCCTGTACTCAGCCGTCTCAGCTATACGCTCGGCCAGAATATCCTTCGCTCCGTTCAGGGCCTCCTCCGCAGTCAGAACGCCCTTCTCCTCTGAGATATAATGCTCCGCCTCTTTCAGAAGCGGCGTCTTTGTAAGCTGCATAAGAACCAGATTGGCAAGAGGCTCCAGCCCCTTCTCCTTCGCAATGCTGGCCCGTGTCTTCCGCTTCGGTCTGTATGGAAGATAAAGATCCTCCACTGCCACCAGCGTCGACGCCGCCAGAATCTTTTTCTCCAGCTCCGGAGTCAGTTTTTCCTGTTCACGTATGGAATTGATAACCTGTTCCTTCCGCTCCTCCAGGTTTCTTAAATATTTTAATCTCTCATCCAGATTTCGCAGCACCTCATCGTTCAAAGAGCCTGTCGCTTCTTTGCGGTAACGGGCGATAAACGGGATGGTATTGCCTTCGTCAATCAGTTTGACCGCAGCCTCAACCTGGCTTCGGTTAATCTGGAGTTCGTCTTTTAAAATTTGAATAATATCCATTTTATTTCCTCACTTTGTGTCATTGCATCTGATGACGGTATGAAGTCCGCCGTGAACGGCCGCCATAAATTTCCTGTGCCAGATTATTATACAGGATTCTTCCTCCGGCTGCAAGTTCAGATATAGGATGGCGGACGGGAACCGCTTTCGTCTAATGCAGCATTACCACAGGAAAATTTATAGTTGACAAATTTCCGAATACTGGCTATATTAAAAAACATGGTGATCATATGACTGACGGAACAAGTGGAAGACCACGTGGAGTATGATCGATAACCGGCCGACCGTCTGGGCAGAAAAAAGCCCGGACTGCCGGCTTTTTTCGATCATTTTCATCAAAAGGAGGTTATTCATTTGATATCCGGACGTATCCATTCCATTGAAAGCATGGGGCTGGTGGACGGCCCCGGCATCCGTTCCGTGATTTTTCTGCAGGGCTGCCGTCTCCGCTGCCGGTACTGCCACAATCCTGATACCTGGGATCCAAACGGAGGCTCTCTCTGTACGGCGGAGTTTCTGATGCAGAAGCTGAAACGGTTTAAACCCTACTACGGCTCTAAAGGAGGCGTAACCTTTTCCGGAGGCGAACCTCTGCTCCAGAGCGGCTTCCTTCTGGAACTGCTTAAGCTCTGCCGGAGCGAGGGAATCTCCGCCTGCCTCGACACCGCCGGCTGCGGAGCAGGAAACTATGAGGAAATTCTTAAGTACACCGATCTGGTGATTTTCGATGTGAAACATTTTACTGCCAAAGGCTATGAGCGGGTTACGGGACAGTCCCCGGACGAAGCGGCCGTTTTCCTTGATGCCGTACAGAAATCAGGGACTCCCATGTGGATACGCCACGTGGCGGTTCCCGGGCTGACGGACGGAGACAGCCATTTTGAAGGGCTGAGGCAGTTTTTAAAAACACTGCGCGGAGTAGAAAGAGTGGAATTGCTTCCCTACCATGTTTTGGGCGTACCAAAGTACCGCGAACTCGGCATCCCATATCCGCTGGAAGATGTCCCGCCCATGAAACCGGAAATCACGGCACAGTGGCAGCAGCTCATGAACCGCGGCTGCTGCCCGGCCCGTCAGAATAATAAATGGAGGATTCATTATGCCTGTCAATAGCAACAACAAAGCCTGGGAAGGATTCCGCACCGGGGAATGGCGCCATCTTGTAAATGTACGCAATTTTATCCAGAAAAACTACACCCCCTATACCGGTGACGCCGGTTTTCTTGCCCCCGCATCCGAGCGCACGGAAAAGGTCTGGGAAAAAGCCCATGCCCTGATTATTGAAGAGGTGGAGAAAGGCATCATCGGCGTGGAGACACGGACCGTCTCCGGTATCGATAATTTTGCCCCCGGTTATATCGATAAAGAAAATGAAGTAATCGTCGGCCTGCAGACCGACGCCCCTCTGAAACGCATCGTCAATCTGTACGGAGGCATCCGTACCGCAGAGCAGGCGCTGGAACAGTATGGCTGCCGCCTGGATCCCATAATTGAAAAACATTTCCGTCTCTACCGCAAGACGCATAACGACGGCGTATTTGACGCCTATCCCGAGCGCACGCGCCTGGCCCGTTCGGCAGGCCTGCTCACCGGTCTGCCGGATGCCTACGGGCGCGGACGCATCATAGGCGACTACCGCCGGGTTCCGCTTTACGGCACTGATTTTCTGATCGAAGAAAAGAAAAAAGACCTGGACATGATGGACGGAGCCATGACGGATGAAAGGATCCGTCTGAGGGAAGAAGTGAGCATGCAAATCCGCGCATTAAAGGAAATGGCCCGGATGGCAGAAAAATATGGCTGTGATATCACGCGCCCCGCCGAAACAGCCCGTGAAGCCGTACAAAACCTTTATCTGGCCTACCTCGCCGGAATCAAGGAAAACAACGGCGCCGCCACGAGCCTGGGCCGCACCGCTACGTTTCTCGATATTTATATCCAGCGCGATTTGGATCTGGGAATTTTAGATGAAATGGGTGCGCAGGAGCTGATTGATCAGTTTATCATCAAGCTGCGCCTTGTACGCCATCTGCGTACCCCTGAATACAATGAGCTGTTCGGAGGCGATCCCACCTGGGTCACAGAAGCCATAGGAGGAATGGGCGTGGACGGACGTACCCTCGTCACCCGCAGTTCTTTCCGGTATCTGCACACTCTGACTAACCTCGGAACGGCTCCCGAACCCAATCTGACCGTGCTGTGGAGCCGCAATCTGCCTGCTGCCTTTAAGTCCTACTGCTCCCGCATGAGCATCGAAACCGACTCGCTCCAATATGAGAATGACGAATTAATGCAGCCCATGTATGGAGATGACTACTGTATCGCCTGCTGTGTATCTGCGATGGCGGCCGGCAAACAGATGCAGTTCTTCGGGGCCAGGGCCAACCTCGCGAAAAGCCTGCTGTATGCGATCAACGGCGGAGTGGATGAGATAAAAGGCCTGCATGTAATTCCGGGCATTCAGCCGGACACCGACGAAGTGCTCAATTATCCCAAAGTGCTGGGGAACTATAAAAAGGTGCTGGCATATGTGGCCGGACTCTATGCCGATACCATCAACATCATTCACTATATGCACGATAAGTATGCCTATGAAGCCAGCCAGATGGCTTTGCATGACACCCTGGTGGAACGCCTGGCCGCTTTCGGCGTGGCCGGTCTGTCTATTGCAGCGGACTCCCTGTCTGCAATTAAATTTGCCCGGGTTAAACCGGTTCGGAATGAGAATGGGATTGCCGTTGATTTTACCGTGGAGGGGGAATACCCCAAATACGGAAACGATGACGACCGGGTAGATGACATTGCAGTGGAGCTTGTGGATTTCTTCTCTTCCGAACTGAAAAAACACCCGCTGTACAGGAATGCCGTCCACACGCTCTCCGCTCTCACCATCACAAGCAATGTAATGTATGGCAAGAAGACCGGCTCCACTCCCGACGGCCGAAAGGCCGGGGAACCATTTGCCCCCGGAGCAAATCCCATGCACGGGCGGGATTTGAACGGCGCGCTCGCCTCACTTAACTCAGTGGCTAAGATACCGTACCGGGCCGTCTGCCAGGACGGCGTTTCCAATACCTTTTCCATCGTCCCGGATGCCCTGGGCAAATCGCCGCTGGAACGTGTTGACAATCTTGTATCCATACTGGACGGTTATTTCGCCCAGGGCGCTCATCACCTGAATGTCAACGTGATGAACCGCCGGGTTCTGACGGATGCCATGGCTCATCCCGAAGAGTATCCGACACTGACCATACGTGTTTCCGGCTATGCCGTCAATTTCAGCCGCCTTACGCGTGAGCAGCAGCTGGAAGTCATTAAACGCACCTTCCATGAACACATGTGACTTTGTCCCCCCGCTGAAAATCCCGAGTTGCACGGCGCGAAACTCCATTATTTTCAGTTTCGCGCCGTGCAACTCCATTTCTGCTCTCTGGACAACCTCTGAAAACCATGTTACAATCATAAAGATACAAAGGAGGTTTTTCCATGGACTATTATGACAGCAATGATAACCAATATAAGGACGAGCAGGGGAACGGTAAAAATAACGGCAGTATTCCCGGCGGCAGGCCCGTGAGACAGCCAAACGGCACGGCAACCGCCTCCCTGATTTGCGGTATCATAGGCACGCTCTCCCTCTGTGCCTGTATTGCTTTTCCGCTCTCTATCATTTTGGGTGTGGCTGCAATCATCCTCTCTTTTCTCTCACGGAAGGGGGAACCGTTTACCGGCCTGGCTATTGCAGGACTTGTTTTAGGCATCCTCTCACTGATTCTCGGTGTGGCGGAAGGTCTTTATATGATAGCAATTAATTTTATGCTCCGTGATCCGCAGATGTCTTCGATGTTTGACCAGATATTGGATCAATACCAGAACATGCAGTAACCGCATGATTTCAGACGGCCCACGGCCGGATGTACGCAACAAGACCCGGGAATTTTTCCATTCCCGGGTCTTATTATATCTTTTAAATTTCAACCGCTCCGCGGAGGAACGCACTGAGGCGGCAGGCCGCCGTCAATAAATAAGCGCCAGTAAATCCACATGCCTTACCAGCAGAAAATAATTCTTTATAATAAAGTTCATTACCAGTATTATAATTCCGGCGCCTAATGCCGTCATCCATACCGCAGGCCGTACCGGCTTCTTTTTCCCTGCGCAGTAAAAACGGTAGAGCAAGAAAGAGGGAATCGACACCGCCATATACAGAACCAGCGGGTTCAGACGGATGCTGTCCGCCAACCGGCCGTGCAGCAATGCCAAAAGCGCCCTTGTGCCGCCGCAGCCCGGACAATATGCCCCTGTCACCAAATGAAAAAGACAGGGATATATGCCCTGGCCGGCACTCTCTATCAGCTCTGCCAAAATTCTCATAGAACCGTCTCCTCTTTAAAAGCGTGCATGTCAGTCTGCCAGAGAAAATGCATCATGCACCACCCGCATCGCACGGCTTGCATCCTCCTCATCAATCAGCACGGTTATACGGATCTCGGAGGTTGCAATCATTTTAATATTGATATTGGCGCCGGACAGCGCTTCGAACATCTTCGCGGCAACGCCTGGATTACTGGTCATACCGGCTCCGATAATTGAAATTTTCGCGACCGTATCATCGGCGCTCACCGAATCGGCAGTCAGCATCTCCAGATGATCGTTTATAATCTTCATGGTTTCCTGCAAATCCGTGCGGGCAACTGTGAAGGAAATATCTTTCCTGTTGTCACGGCCCACGGACTGGATAATGATATCCACATTGATCCGGTATCTGGCCAGGAGGTTGAACAGCCGGAAGGCGATTCCCGGTTCATCCTTTACCCCAAGCACAGAAATTCTGGCTGTATTCTTATCGGCCGCCACGCCGCTCACTAACATTTTTTCCATACTGGTCTTCTCCTTAATGATTGTCCCCTCCGCTCTCGTCAAGCTGGAAAGCACCACCAGTTTCACTCCATACCGTTTCGCCATCTCCACGGAACGGTTGTGCAGAACCTTCGCTCCAAGAGATGCAAATTCCAGCATCTCATCATAGGAAACTTCAGAAAGTTTTCTGGCATTCGGCACGATTCTCGGATCTGCCGTATATACGCCGTCTACATCTGTATAAATCTCACAGAAATCTGCATGGAGGGCAACTGCCAGTGCAACCGCCGTCGTGTCGGAGCCGCCTCTGCCGAGTGTCGTCATATCATCATATTTATTAATTCCCTGAAATCCTGTGATTACCACAATTTTCCTGGCATCCAGCTCATTGCGGATCCTCTCCGTATCGATTCTCTTGAGCTTTGCCTGACCATAAGCCGATGTTGTCCTCATCGCCACCTGCGCAGCATTGAGGGATACCGCCTGCACTCCCAGAGATTGGAAGGCCATGGCCATCAACGCAACCGATACCTGCTCTCCCGTTACCAGCAGCATGTCCAATTCCCTTTTAGACGGCGTCTCAGTTATCTCCCGGGCCTTTTCAAGAAGGCCGTCCGTCGTCTTTCCCATGGCGGACAGAACTACCACCACGTCATTACCCTTCTCGTAATCCTCAATGCAGCGCCTTGCCACATTCATGATCCGCTCCCTGTCGGCAACAGAACTGCCGCCAAATTTTTTCACGACCAGCATATAACGCCTGTCCTCCTGTGTAGTTTAGAAATTCTATTTTATACCAAATCAATCCCTGTGTCAAATATCGAGCTGACGCATATTTCCGATGTTACCGTTCACCCCCCGCTAAAAAGCGGCGTGGTGTGAACAGTAACTTTTTGCTGCCGTCCGTACATCGCAACAGGTAAGAAGCCTGGACTGTTGCCGAGAATCCCTGTGCCTGCCGATAACGGCAAATACAGGGATTCTCGTATGGCTGCTATTATTTCAAATACTTTTTAGGCCCGTATCATCTGGCGGATATCTCCAAATGCCGCGGCAACTTTATGATACTTCAGTTCCGTCATCTCACCGGTCAGAACGGCAAACTCGTCCATGCCGGGCAATTCAATTATTTCCGTTTTTCCAAAAGCGGCTTCCACATCAGCCAGCTTCTCGGCCGCAGAACCTGCAAAGCGGATAAAATAACGGAACCGCATCTCCTTGACATTGGAAAGCTGCTGCTTCTCACTGCTCCAGCCGAGAGGAACATTATCCGTCATATGGCAGGCGGCCTCCATAATATCGGCAACTACCGCGCTGGCCGTCGGCAGCTTACCGGCGCCGCTTCCATAAAACATCAGCGTCCCCACCATATTGCCGCGGACCATCACCGCGTTAAATACGTCGCTCACTCCATAAAGGGGGTGATCCCTGTCTATCATCATCGGGCATACGAATACGCTTGTTTTCCCGTCAGCCATGCGGCTGCTTCCAAAAAGCTTGATGGAGGTTCCCATCTTAGCCGCATATTTGAAATCCGTATCCGTAATCTTTGTAATTCCCTCCGTATACACTTCCTCATAATTCACTTCTTTTTCAAGTGCAAGGGAGGTCAGAATCGTGATTTTACGGCAGGTATCATATCCTTCGACATCCGCCTCCGGATTGCGCTCCGCATATCCAAGCTCCTGAGCCTTTTTGAGGGCTTCCTCAAACGTCTGCCCCTCACGGTCCATCTTGCTGAGAATAAAGTTTGTCGTACCGTTCAGGATACCGCTGATTTCCAGAATCTGTTCTCCTGCCAGGCACTGAACCATCGGGCGGATAATCGGGATCCCGCCTCCCACGCTGGCTTCGAAGAAGAAATTAATATTTTTATCCCTGGCAATCTGGAGAAGCTCTGTTCCATGGGCCGCCACCAGCGCCTTATTGGATGTAACTACCTGTTTACCGGCAAGCAGGCAGGCTTTTGCAAAAGCGTAAGCGGGATTCACTCCGCCCATGGCCTCCACAACAATTCCCACATCCGGATCCTTTTCTATAGTGGAAAAATCATGTACTATCAGGTCCTCATGCGGATCTCCCGGAAATTCACGCAGATCCAGAATGTATTTTACCGAAATATCCTGACCGGTCTTCCTCTTTATAATCTCTCTGTTCGTCTCTAACACTTCCACGACGCCGGAACCAATCGTTCCGTAACCCATTACTGCTACCTGAATCATAATCTCTACTCCCTGGCTATTATTTTGACATAGTGAACGCCTTTTTTCTCTTCCATTTCCTCAACCATCCTGGAAATATTACCGGTATCCGGCCTGACTTCCACGCTCAGTGTCAGCGAGGCCACGTTATTGACCGGAATACTCTGATGGATAGTCAGAATATTCGCCTTATAGACCGCTACGGTGTGAAGAAGATCCGACAACAGCCCCTGCTCGTCGTCCATCTGCAGCACCAGCGTGATTGTTTTTCCCTTTGCGTTGTCGTAAAACGGGAAAATATCGTCTTTGTACTTATAGAAGGAACTTCTGCTGATCCCCACTTTCTCCGTGGCCTCCTGTATCGTGATGGCGCGCTCTGATTCTATCAGTTTTTTTGCCTCCACCACCTTCAGCAAAACTTCCGGCACCGCCTTTTGTTTTAACACAAAATATTTTGTCTGCTCTTCCATATACACTCCCCTGCGCTGTACGTCTTTATGTATGCTTGAGAAATACATTTGTATTCATAGCAAAGATATTAACACATTTAAAATGTGGGTGCAATAACTTTTTACGTGGAAATTCGATTTTTATACGTATAAATTGTTTTTTATGCAATACAAAGCCTGCTCACCGCAAAATTGCGGCGGCAGGCTCTGGTTAAGATCGAACTCATCAACAAAACTTTAAAAAGCGGGAAAACCGCTCTGATGCCGGTCTTCCCGCTCTGCCGTCACCGGCTTACTGTTCTTTAACCTCCTGGCTTTTCAGGCTGATCCATTTCAGATATGCACTGATAAACAGATCGATATCGCCGTCCATTACCGCATTTACATTGCCGTTCTCGGCATTGGTACGGTGATCCTTGACCAGTGTATAGGGCTGCATAACATAGGAACGGATCTGGTTTCCAAAATTGATATCCTTGACATCGCCCCGGATATCGGAAAGCTTCTCCGCATTCTCCTGCTGCTTTAACAGATAGAGCTTTGCCTTTAACATCTGCATTGCCTTATCCTTATTCTGGAACTGGGAGCGCTCATTCTGGCACTGCACCACGATTCCGGTCGGGATATGGGTAATACGGATGGCAGACGACGTCTTGTTGATATGCTGTCCGCCTGCGCCGCTGGATCGGTAGGTATCAATACGCAGATCATCCTGATTGACCTCAATATCCAGATCTTCTTCAATATCCGGCATGACATCACAGGATACAAAGGAAGTCTGCCTCTTTCCTGCCGCATTAAACGGTGAAATACGTACCAGCCGGTGAACGCCTTTTTCTGATTTCAGGTATCCAAAAGCATTCTCGCCGTTAATCTGCACAGTGATTGACTTGATTCCCGCCTCATCACCGTCCAGGAAATCCAGCACTTCGGTCGTATATCCCTTCTTGTCGGCCCATCTCTGGTACATCCGGTACAGCATGCTGCACCAGTCCATGGCCTCAGTTCCGCCTGCTCCCGCATTCAGCTTCAAAATCGCGTTGCAGTTATCATACTCCCCGGAAAGCAGCGTTTTTGTCCTGATATCTTCAAGGCTGTTGATAAATTCATCCAGCATCTCCTGAATTTCAGGGATCATCGAGGGATCATTCTCCTCGTATCCCATCTCTATCATTATCTGGATATCCTCATACTGCTGCTCCAGGTGGCGGTAGGTCTCCACCGTGTCCTTTAGATTCTTTGCTTCTCTTACTGTTTTTGTGGACCTCTCCGGATCGTCCCAGAATCCCGGTTCCTCCATTGATTTGTCCAATTCATCGATTCGCTTTACCTTGTTATCCAGGTCAAAGTGAATCCCTCACTTCCACTAAAGTTGTATCATACGTTGATAACGTATATTTGAACTGATCTAATTCAACCATAGCTTCACCCACTTTCATTCTATTATAGTCAGACATGTTTTATTTTACAGGAATGGTTGTTGATTTACAAGGTGTATTTGCAAAATTTAAATAAGCAGGTGAGGACGCCGCCGGTACG
>NZ_KE992977.1:0-225 GCF_000466485.1 [Clostridium] symbiosum ATCC 14940
CATCTATCACCCTTCCATGCCAGTATTCAATATCATCTTTATAAATTGTAACGTAGGTCTGAAAAGGCAGCACCGAACGATAGCTGGGATGGTTAATAGGGATATCAAACTTAAAACTTCCTGCCTTGCCGACTTTTTCCGTCAGTACCGGAGATATCAGCACATATTCGTCCGAAAACATTTCATGTAATCTGTATTCTTCAAATTCATATCGCGCTGTCACAC
>NZ_KE992977.1:325-714 GCF_000466485.1 [Clostridium] symbiosum ATCC 14940
GCTGTCACACGGTACATTATAATTTCCCTCCCCTGTACTCAACTGATACTGTTCCGGTTCCCTTAAATACCAAAAGATTATCACCCGGCTGAATTGCAATAGAATAGATATAATTTTTCCCTGTAGCCAGATTGTAGGTCTTATTATTGTAGGTCACTGTCATCGCCGCCGTGCTGTAAATAATGGGAACCAGAATCTGTTCCCGCCCAATTATATTAAGCGTGTAGGAGCCGTTTACCACAATATTTCCGTATTCCCGGATAATCCCATCCTCAAATGAGAAAGGGTCCCACGGCCAGTCTTCGGCTATGGAATCCGCCAGCTCTTTTTTATACGGTTTACAATCGGCCGTCAGAATTACCTTCGAGAATGGACGAAACTCTTTTTCA
>NZ_KE992978.1 GCF_000466485.1 [Clostridium] symbiosum ATCC 14940
CCGGGGACGGAAGACTCAGGCGAAGGTTTTCGCGGCACCGGACCCGGTCCGTTCCGGGCGCTGCCTGCGGCGGCGTCCTCACCCGTCTTATGCGGATAACGCAGTGATCCACAGGCAGGATTATTCCAGACGGTACAGATAAACCATCTCTGCCGGATCGGGGTTCTCCTCGGTCAGAATTCTGCGGATATCCAGAATCATATCCCCCAGGCCCATTGTTTCCTGAAAAAGATTCTTTTCCGTACACCAGACGTTTCCCTCCTTCACCGCTTTAAAATCAGCCAGCAGGCTGCTCTTAGCCAAAAGCTCATTTAAAGATTTGAGCTCCCCGTCAATGGTGCTGTTGTATATCAAATAATCCGCATCTTTTACCGACGCATAAAATGCTTCCATCTGCATATTCATCGTAGACAGCGCATTTTCATTCTCCATGAGATTGTCGGGAACATAGCTGCCGCCTGCCATTTCAATGATTTTAGCCACGTAGTCGCTTGATTTTCTTACATTTACATATCCGTTGGAGCTGACGTAAAAAAACGCCACGGTCCTGCCAAGCGGCTTTCCGGCATCGAGGTTTCCGAGCTGCTTTAGCTGTTCATCAAACAGCTCTTTTGCCAGCTCCTCTTTGCCCAGCAGCACGCCATACAGCTTCAGCCACTCCATTCTGCCGAGGGGATGGCTCTCATAGCTGGAGCGTTCCACAAGCACGGGGATTCCAAGCTGTTCCAGCTGTTCCTTCACCTCGGGGGCATGGTGAATCATCGTGGATTCGATTGCCAGATCACAGGATTTTGAGAGGATCAGCTCGTAATCCGGGGCATTGTATTTCCCCGCATAAATCATTTTCCCCTCCTCCATCGCCGCTTTTGCCTCCTCTATATACCAGCCTGAGGCATCGGTTCCGGAAAGTGTGATCTGGCTGATACCATCCAGGCAACGCATCGAATCCATGGCTGACGTCGCTGCCAGGTAAATATGGCTGAGAGGCTGTCTGATTACCGTGATGTCATCCGAAAGGCCCTTTGGCGGCTCTTTCCCGGCCGGAACGACGAGATAGCTGCCGCTGTCCTTAATCGTAATCAGCGCACAGCCGTTGTCATAATAGTCAACGGAAAACTGGTCTGCATAGAGTAATTCCATGCTGTGATCAATTTTGGCGGTTTGAATCTCCTCCGGGCTGCCGTGAACCGTATTGCCCTGAACCGCGCTGTCTTGAGCCGCACTTCCCTGAACTGCGCTGCCTCCGGCCGGATTACCCGGTGCAGCGCATCCGCATGCACCTGCCGCTATCAGTCCTGTGGCGGCAATTGCGCTTAAAAACCGTACTAATCTGTTTCTTCCCATCATTCTGCCTTCTTAATCGTCGATGAATCAAATGCCAGCGTATAATCGATCTCATGAGGCTCACTCATGGCTATCGTATCCGCGATAACCGGTATTTTCCAGTCAAATCCGGTTACCGGAATTTCAAAGGCCGAATTGCCCTCCGCATTTACTGTCTCATATTTAACATCATCAACTTTCATATAGTCGTAATTTGCACTCCCCCAGACGATGGTGGCAAATGCCTGTCCATTCTTTACCCGGAGCCGGGCCGGAGACTCTACAGAAGCCCTTCCCGAACCTCCGCCCAGTGTCACCTCCGCCGTATAGATACCGTCTTTGAGCGCCAGGCTTTCCACTGTCGTAATTTTCCCGTCGGCAATGGCGTCGGCCGGAAGAGAATCGGCCCGGAATACAAGAACCCGGTCATACCACTTCTCTTTCTTTTTGCTGAATGCACTGCAGTCGATCCCCATATCCAGCGCCCCCACCGGAACCTGAAAGGTATGAAGTCCATCCTCTGTTTCCCTATATGGGATAAAATCCTCTTCTCCTGCTTTGGCCGCTTCCTCCCCGGTCCCCATAAACAGCTTTAAATAACCGGTTCCGCCCATCGTCATGACCGCGGTCATCCGGCCATCTCTGACCGTCAGCTCACATCCGGTAACCTGGAACATATTAGAACTGGAGTCCACCTTTACAGGATAAACGCCGTCCTTTATCTCCCCGGCGTACACCGGCTCCATATCCTCATCCGCCACATTAATCCGGCTGCTTGTCTCTTCCCCCGCAGCCACCCGGCCTGCTCCGTCCTTCCCTTTATCTCCCTGGATTTCCTCAGGCTCCTCTGAAGCAGCCGTCTCAGACAGCCCAGTCCCTGTACCCGTTACGGTTTCTGCCGCCGTTGTCTCAGTCCCCGGCGAAGTCGTACGCAGGCTGCAGCCTGCCGCCATCAGGCTGAAAGCGATGATTAGAACCGGCCATCCTCGTTTCTGAATTTTCATAAAATACCTCACTTCTAAAAGGGCGATCAGCAAATTGCTCCGACCGCCCCTTATTTTCTCTTATTGATTTGACTGCCTTTTTCTTTTTGGCTTTCTTCTACTTTAGCTTTCTTTTATGCGTTTAACTTTCCTCTATTTTGACAGGCTGTCCATTGCCGCCTGTGCATGCTCTACAAATAACTGCTGGATTGGTTCCATCTCCCCGAGTCCTCTCAGCAGACATGTCACCTCATATCCGGCGCCCTCAAAGACATTCTTCCAGGATCCCTCATCGTCCCCTGCCATATCATTATTGGCGTGATCTCCGGCAACGATCATTAAAGGCTCCAGAACCACCCTTTTATAGCTTCCCTTTTTGACTTCGGCAAGCACATCCTCAACGGTCGGCGCCGCTTCCACCGTACCGATATAGTAATTCTCATGCCCGGCCTCTTTCAGCATGTCCTGCATTTTTGCATAAACCTGATTGGACTCGGCCTCAGTGCCATGGCCCATAAAGCAGATAGCAGTTTCACCGTCGTCGTACTCTGCGGTTGCCTCTGTTATGGCCTTCATCACAGCCTTGAAATCATCGTCTGAAGTGAGCAGCGGCTCTCCTACCGCCACCTTCTCAAATGCATCGGAATACTCAGCCACTTCATTAACCAAATCGTTATATTCCAGTCCGTTCATCAAATGAGTCGGCTGGATTACAAGATTCTTCACACCGTTGTCAGCCGCCCGGCCAAGAGCTTCCCCCACATTGTCAATCGTGACATTATCCCGTGACTTCACATGGTCAATGATGATCTGGCTGGTAAAGCCTCTTCTCACAGAGTAGTCCGGAAATGCCTTCTCCATCGCGTTTTCGATGGCGCCCACCGTAAAACGTCTGTTGTCATTAAAGCTGGTTCCAAAGCTGACAACCAAAAGCTCATTTTCTCCGATTTCATCCTGGTTTCTGGTATTGTCCAATGAAGCGTCCCCCGTATCGTAGTTCTCTTCGTCCTCTTTGGCTTCCTCTGCTGCCTCCGCGCTCTCATCCGCTTCCGTCTCAGGAGCCGCCGTCTCATCCGCCGTACCGGCTGCCTCAGCCGCAGTTTCCTTCTGCCCTGCTGAACACCCCGTCACCAGCGCCGCCGCCAGCGCCACAGATGCAAATAATACTGCCAGTTTTTTGATTTTCATGTTTCTTCCTCCTTTTTCCTGTATCACATTATCGGTTCAGGTCAAGTACGGAATTTTCCATTAAAGAATCTGCTGAAGTCTCAACCGGCATCTGATGCGCAATGACGCGCAGCAGTAAATTTCATTTCTCTGGGCGTGTCATTGCACAGAGCTATATACTCTGCAGGACAAAGCGTGCCTGAAAATTTTTCCAGCACCCGTTTCCTGCACAGTTTAAAAATCCGTCACCGTTTGAGTCAGAGATTCCCGGCTAAAAGCCGTTAATCGGCACAACCAATTACTCGTGATTTGGAAAATATATTCCTGTACCAACAGACGGCAGGTTTCCTGACTTGTCTATCAACACGTATAACCGCCTTCCCAAACCAAACGGCTCAGTGGCTTACAATGACACAGATTATACGCTCCTTACTTACAGTGACGAGATCGTACAGGCATTTCACCTGTTTCCCTTTTACCCACTGTCCGCACAGGCGGACAGCGGCACCGGCTGCTCTTAACTCGATATGTTTTCTATCCTACCACTTTAATGGAAAAAATGCAATAAGATGGAGATTTAGTTAAGCAGGTGAGGACGCCG
>NZ_KE992979.1 GCF_000466485.1 [Clostridium] symbiosum ATCC 14940
AAAAAGTTCTTGACATATCACCAGAATGCTATTCCTGAAGGGTTCTCAGGCCTTCACTGACCATACTGAATCCCAATATAATTAAAATAATTGTGATCCCCGGAAAAATCGCGTACCAGGGAGCATTGAAGATATAAGACTGGGCCTCCGACAGCATTCGGCCAAGACTCGGTTCCGGCGGCTGGATACCGAGGCCGAGATAACTCATGCTTGCCTCAGCCAGCACCGCATTGTTAAAACCGATAGCGGCGGCCGTCAGAATACTGACTCCGGCATTGGGCAGAATATGGAGGAAAATGATGCGGAAATCCCCCGCCCCCATAATTTTGGCACTCTTGACAAAATCAAGCTCACGGCAGCGTATGACTTCACTGCGCACAATACGTGCAAAACTGGGAATAAAAAGAACCCCCAGAGCCAGAATAATATTGTATCTGCCCGGCCCCATCAGGCTGATGACAATCAAAGCCAGCAGAATACTGGGAAATGAAAGCAGCATATCGTTTAAACGCATGACGACATCGTCCAGCCACCCTCCGTAATATCCGGTCACCGCTCCAATCAGGGTGCCGAATACTCCTCCAATCAGCACGGTGCAGACAGCCACAAAGAACGTGCTGCCGCTTCCATTCATGACACGGCTTAAAATATCTCTTCCAAAGTTATCCGTTCCCATCGGATGCGTCAGGCATGGTGCCAGATTGACGGATAACGAATCCATGGCCGTCGCCCCATAAGGCGTCCAAAACCGGCCAATCACTGCAGCCGCCAGAAAGAACAGGGTAATTGAAGTCCCTATAATCAGATTGTAATTTCTTTTCTTCATAATCGTACCTTCCGTCTTCTCTTACGACGTCTTCACACGCGGGTCCAGGAACTGGTATAACACATCCACAATAAAGTTAATAATGACAACAACGGCCGTTATGTATAACACAATGGCCTGCACTACCGGATAATCACGGTTCGAGATGGAGGATATCAGTAATCTTCCGATTCCCGGCACACTGAAGACCTGCTCCACGATAATGCTTCCGGCCAGTATCTCAGCAATTACCAATGCAAAAAAAGTGATAACCGGTATCAGAGCATTCTTCAGGATATGGCTATAGAGCACGCCCGTTCTTGTGTTTCCCTTGCTGAATGCGGTTCTCACATAATCCTTGTTCATCTCCGAGATCACCGAGTTGCGCAAAAACTTGACTACCATTGCAATTTTCGGAAGTGCAATGGCCAAAGCCGGAAAAAACAGGTATTTGACCGCTTCCCCCAGATTTTCCGACGGCTGGATGAACTTCCCGGGCTGGAATAAATGAAGTATCAGGCCAAATACGTAGGTCAGTATCATTCCCAGAAAAAAGGGAGGTATCGCCATGATTATCTGGGTCAGCTGATTGGTTACGACATCGCCCCACTCTCCCGCATGACGCGCGCTTGCAATTCCAAGCGGTACGGAACATACGAGAATAATGACCAGTGCGATGACGGATAAAAGGACGGTAACCGGCAGCCGGTCGGACAGCAGCGAACTGACGCTGATGCCTTCATAGCGGTATGACTCGCCGAAATCTCCGGTAACTGCGCCGCCAATCCATCGGACATACCGCACCGGAAGGGAATCATTGAGTCCCATCTCCTCCCGAAGCGCTTCCACCTGTTGTTCGGAGGCATCCTTTCCGAGCCTGGAAAGCGCCGCATCTCCCGGAATAACAGAAAAAGCAGTAAACGTCAGGAAGGAGATCAACAACAATGTGATAATGAGAGTTATCAGTTTTTTAATAAAGAATTTCATAATTCCCTCCTGGTATTTACTGCTTTTGTATTTATTCTGTTTTACTTACCGTTATTTTATTCTTTTACTGTGCAATCTGGTACAGCAGGGACATATCCTCCGCCGATGTCGGATAGAAGGTGTAGCCTGCAAACTTTTTATTTACCGCCACCAGATTGGCCGGATCCTCGATATATACTGCGGCTGCATCCTGTGCCAGGATCATCTGGGCTTCTTTATATTTAGCCGTCTTCTCGGCATCGTCAACTGCTTCATATGCCTCTTTGAACGCCCGGTCAAACTCTGCGTTGGAATAATGCATAAAGTTCTTGCTGTCGTCGGATACATATCTCTGGAGCATCTTGCCCGGAGCCAGCGTTCCGTCAAAACCAATAACCGTAGCCTGGAACTGTCCGTTCTTGTAAACTTCCTCCAGCCAGGTACTCCACTCCACCTGCTTGATTGTGGTTCTTACGCCTGCCTGCGATAATTCGTCGGCAATAATCTGCGCCGTATCCACATGCGGGGAATAGGAGCTTGGAACTGTAATCTCCAGATCAAAGCCGTCCGGGTAGCCCGCCTCGGCAAGCAGTTCCTTCGCCTTTGCCACATCATAAGTATAGACTGATTCAGCCTGCGGCTCATAATATTTTGTCATGTTCGGGATCATGTTGGACCCGATGATACGGCTCTTTCCGCCAAACAGGAAATTATTGATTGCATCCCTGTCCACGGCATAACAGAGAGCCTGGCGCACCTTTGCATTGGAAAGCGGTTCATAGCCGCTGTTTAAGTACATTCCATGAACCAGGTTCATGCTGCCTTCCACAAGGTTATATTCACTGCTTAAGGACTGGGCCTGGGCTGTAGTCAGGTACTTCAAAATATCGATGGTGCCTGCCTGAAGCTCCATGAACGCAGTATCCACATCCGGTGTGAATTTGAATTCCACCCTGTCAAGATAGGGAAGGCCTTTCTGCCAGTATCCGTCGTACTTTTCCAGGATCAGGTTCTGTCCCGGTGTGTAGGATACAAATTTGAATGGTCCCGTTCCGATTGGGTTTCCCGCCGGATCATCGTTGGAAGCAGGAATTACCGCCAGCGCAAGCTCTGTGATAAACTCAGAGTCTCCCTCTTTCAAAAGCACCTCGATTGTCTTGTCGTCCTTTATGACCACGTCCGAAAGCATAGAAAAAGCGGAGGATTCGCCCTGAATCTCCGCATATCGATCAATGGAATATTTGACATCTTCAACTGTCACCGGTGTTCCGTCATGGAAGGTAATACCGTCTCTCAATGTGAAAGTAAAGGTCTTTGCATCATCTGAGATAGTATAATCACTGGCAACTGCCGGCATTAAACTGCCGTCTGAAGCGGGCTTTACAAGCCCTTCGTACAAATTGAAAACCACGTCTCTAGTTCCTGCGTCCGTATCTGGGTGGGGGTCAAGACTAGCCAGGTCCTGTGTCATACCGAATACAACACTTCCGCCTGGTACTGGTGTTCCTTCTGAAAGAGTATTACTGGTTTCTTCTGCGGAAGCTTCCTGTTTCGTCTCTCCCGCCGAGGTGCCTCCCGCATTCTTATCGCCTCCGCATGCGCTGAGTGCAACAGATACCAGAAGTGCCATTACGCCTGAAAGTAGGTGTCTCTTTTTCATCTCATTTACCTCTTGAATTCGTAATATTCTCTCATTATTAAATTGTCCCTATCATTGTAACAGGTTTTATGAAAAATGCAACTTCTTTTAAGAAATTTATATTGAGAATGGGAGGACGCGTCCGGAAGGGGCGCTGATTGTCTCTAACCTTAAATGGGGAGG
>NZ_KE992980.1:0-15176 GCF_000466485.1 [Clostridium] symbiosum ATCC 14940
GCCCCCTCACCACACCGGACATAGTCCGTTCCGGCCGCGTCCCCCACACCTCAGTTAAATCTCCAATCAAGATTCAGCAGTCTCCCCGTCTGAACTGTTACAGTCTTTCTTCTTATTAAGATTCCGTCCCTCTAAAACTACACGCCAAAGCCCGGGCTTTCAAAGCTTTATACCTTCCTGGCGCAATATACCCGGCTTATTCTGAGTGTTACACCCGCTATTTTATTACATCTTTTATAATTTATTCTTAGAATCCCTTTATTTTTTAGTAAATCCGTATTACAATAAGCTTAATTACAGAAAGGAGTCTTATTATGGCAAAAAAACACTTTGGACGATTTTTAGCATTTGCGGCTATTGCGGGTGCGGCTGCGGCAGGAATCTCCTATTTCTTACAGTACAAATCGTTCCATAAAGAACTGGATGAAGAGTTCCACGATTTTGAAGATGATTTTGATGAATTTGAAGATACAGACGATAACAGCAGCACCGTAACACGCAATTATGTTTCCCTTACCCCTGACAGGAAGAATGAGGAAGCAACAGACGGCCGCAACGATGAAGGGTCTGATGTGACGGCAGACGAAGAAGTATCCGCTCTCTCCGGAGAGACACCTTCCGGTGAACAGGAGTCAGTTCCTGAAGAAGCCGAAGACAGAAAAGAAGCTGAAGTTTCCGTGGAGGAGGACAAAAACATCCCGGCCGATACCACCGTGACTGTTGAAGAGATGACCGAATAAGACGGAGGAACAGCACACATGATACAGAGCCTCCTTCGCTCCATGGAACTTCTGGAGCTTCTGAAAGAGACAAATCATAAATACTCCATTGCTGAGCTGTCGGAAGCCACAGGCCTTCCGCCCAGCACGATTCACAGAATCCTCCAGACGTTCTGCGAAAAGAAATATGTGATCCGCGATGAGCATGCCCATACCTACCAGTTGGGTCCCGCATTGATTTCACTTGGGCGGGCCGCTGCCAACAATGTCCGTATTCAGGAAGCCGCACTGCCGATTCTCAAGAATCTTTCCTATAATACGAGGGAAGATTCCTATCTGATTATTCAGGTGGGCGACAAAGGGCTGGTCCTGGATAAGATGGACGGGCCTAACCATCTGAAGGTTGTGGAGGAATTCGGATATGAGATGGATCTCCACTGCGGCGCGATCCGCAAAGTACTCCTTGCTTACCAGGAGCCGAAATATATCGATTATTATCTGAACAATATTCTGGACCGGCCGGAATCGTTTCCGCAAATCAGCCGCGGCGCCCTGGCTTCCGAACTGAAAACAATACGGGAGATGGGAATTGCCGTATCCCACGGTGAATATGTTCACGATGCGGTCGGAATCGGCGCTCCTATTTTCGGGATAGAAGGCAGGGTTTCCGCATCGGTCGGCATCATCGCCCCCTACTCCAGAGTGGCGGACGACACCCACCTTCATCATCTTGAGGAGCAGGTTAAACACAGCGCCGCCGAATTATCCTATTATATGGGACATACATTTCAGAAAAACTGCTGATACAGTCAAGACAGGAGAAGCCGCTTAATCAAAAGCAGATTCTCCTGTCTTTTTACGTATACAGCTGAGGGATTCTTCTCAGGAATTTGGCACTCTCCGTCCGCATCAATGCCCATATATAGCTGCTCGAACCCGCGGAGGAGGACGAAGTCACAAGGGTGCGCTTTTCCTTCGGGGAGCAGAAGGCCCGGCCGGCCCGGTCCGTTCCTGACACGTCCCCCATTCTCAATTAAATTTTCTATTGACATCACCTATACTCTTTCCTATATACTAGACGGAGGGAGGAATTCAGATGAAAAACACACAAAACGAGAGAATTCGGGAGCTGGAAGAAAAAATATATTGTCTCGAAACCATTATCCAAAATATTCATGAAGGTATCATTCTCACTGATCGAAACTGTATTATCACCGTTTTCAATCCGGCCAAGGCAGAGATGGAACACATGGATGCCGGCAAGGCTCTGGGAGAAATCTCCTGGCTTGCCTATGAACATTCCGACTGGGAATCCTCTGAACACCGGCGCGTAATGGACAGCGGAAAAGCAATCCTTAACGCTTACAGACCCCATGCCTTTGTGGGCCAGGCTCCCGTCTATATTAATTATGATACCGTCCCTATCAAAAAAGATGGTGAAATTATCGGCGTCTACTCGATTTGCCGAACCGAATACACTCTGCGTAAACTGCTTTATGGACTATTAGAACACAAACGTCAGATTCTTGCCGATGCAGCCGCAGAAGCAGATCCAGTTAATATCGCAGAGGGAACACGATATACCTTCGCAGATATTACCGGAACTTCCCCCATCATGCGCGAAATCATAAAGGAAGCACAAGCCGTTTCAACAATGAATATGTCTATTCTAATCACAGGTGAAACCGGAGTTGGTAAAGAAGTCCTCGCGCAAAGTATACATAATCTCGGCCGGGAGCGTCATAAATTTATTGCAATCAACTGTGCTGCGATTCCGGCCGAACTCTTTGAAAGTACGCTGTTTGGCACAGTAAAAGGCGCTTATACCGGAGCAGTTAATAATATCGGTTTGTTCCGCGAGGCAGGAGAAGGCACCCTCTTCCTGGACGAATTTAATTCACTGACTCCCCTGAACCAGACGAAGCTGCTTCGTGTACTTCAGGAGCGATGTGTACGCCCGGTAGGTAGTACAAAAGAATTTCCGGTGCAATGCCGACTTATCTGCGCGTCAAACGAAAACCTTCAGACTCTTTTAGACGAGGGCCGTTTAAGGCCCGATCTCTATTACAGAATCTCCGAATATTGCCTGGAGATACCGCCCCTCAGAGAACGCCCGGAAGATATCATCAGCCTCAGCCTTCTATTTGTCAAAAAATATAACAAAGAACTCGGCAGAAATATTCTGCATTTTTCCGACGAGTTGATTCATTGGATGCAAAACCGGGCCTGGTACGGCAATTCTCGCGAGCTGCAGCATGCGATTCAAAATATGATGCTGAAGGCATCGGAATTTGACGATACCCTGACCCTCGAAGACCTTCCGGTCGTTACAAGGAGAGCCCCGGCCCGCCATCAAAGTGAATCTTCGTTTCACAGGATACCGGCTGCAGAACCTGTTAAAGAGGCAGCTAAAGAACTTACTTCAGAACCGGTCTCCGGTCTGACTGAAATCTTAAAAACATATCAGAGAGAACTGCTGATCCAGACCTTGGAAAAAGAGAACTGGAATATCTCTTCCTCTGCACGTATCCTCCAAATCAGCAGACAAAATCTCCTGGCACGGATGACACGGCTGCAAATATCATCGCCCCATAACCCCCCTTCCGCTTAGCTGTATGATAAAATAGCACTGTAATAAAATGTTACAGTGCTATTTTATTGCGTTTTATTACAGAGATGTTCCAAAACCTGATAAATCCGCGATAGATGAAGGTATTTTAATTGGCATGAAACTTGCTTTATAAAACTATATCAAAACTATTCACCCAGTATGAAAGGAGTCAAACATGTCACAAGTCAGAGACACAATACAGCATGTGACGATTGTAGGCGTCGGAACTCAGGGTTCCATGATTGCCTTCCGCAATGCCGTATACGGAAAAGAGGTCACAGGATACAGCCGTACCCGGACCTCCATTGACAAATGCCGCAGCAAAATACGCAAATGGCTGAATTATTATGTTGAGACGGGACGCTTATCCCAGGCAGAAGCCGACGCAGCCGAACAAAGAATTTCTTATGCCGAAAGTCTGGAAGACGCCTGTAAAAATGCGCAGCTTGTCGTTGAAAATGTACCGGAAAAGCTGGAAGTAAAGCAGGAAATCTTTCGGAAGCTGGATTCCTTATGCCCGCCGGATGCCCTGCTGAACTCTAATACTTCATCCCTTTTGATGAGTGATATCTGTGCCTTTGTATCTCCTGAGAGGAAGGCCCTCACTTTTTCGGTGGATCATGACGATCCAATCCGCAATGATTATCTGGAAATGATGTGGAATCCCAGTACCAGCGAGGTGACGAAACAGGCGGCCCTCTCCCACTACCGCACCCTCGGCTTCGAGCCGATCATAACGGAGCGGGAAATCAAAGGATATTCGATTAACAGAGTCTGGAGAGCCGTAAAAAAAGAGTGTCTGTACCTATGGGCCGAGGAATATATCACCCCCTCAGAATTCGACCGCGGCTGGATGATGGAATGGCATACAAACATCGGCCCCTTCCAGCTTATGGATTTGATTGGCCTGGATACTGTCTATGCAATCGAAAATTCTTATTACAGCGTAAGCCGGGATGAGAGAGACAAGCCTCCGGCAAAGCTGAAAGCCCTGATTGATTCGGGCAGGCTTGGCATGAAATCCGGCCATGGTTTTTACAGCGGCTACGATCCTGAAACGGGAAATCTGGTAACAAAATAGACTTCGGAAAGAGGAATGATTATGCTATTAACAGATACCCAGCGTGATATGCTGGATGGAAAATACGGCAAAGGCAAGGCAATGGCCGCCCGGATTCTTACCGCTGTGGGAGAAAGTTTCCGCGCTGTGCGCCTTGTGCCAGTTACACGCGTCCATGTCTCTCTGAGCGCCCAGGGCGCCGATATCTGGTTTGCCGAAAAAATGGTTCAGGCCGGAGCTGTCTGCGCCGTCGCTCCCACTGTCAATCCCGGATATTCCGTATGTTATTTCAAAAGCCGCTCTATGCTGTCTCCTGATGCCGAAGAGAACATGAAGCGGACGGAAGATGCCTACCGAAGCCTGGGCGCTTCCCTTACTTACAGCTGTACCCCTTATCTGAATGAAAATATTCCTATACGGGGGGAAATCACTGCTTTTTCAGAGACAAGTGCCACGATCTTTGTCAACTCAGTGATCGGAGCGAAGACAAACCGTGAGAGCGCCGCTACCGCCCTTTGCGCCGCCATTACGGGCTTTACGCCTGAGTATGGGATGCTCCTTGATGATAACCGGTTCGCAGATACCGCTGTTTACGTGGAAGCCGATATGAGGGACGATTTCTCCTACTCTTTGCTGGGAATGATGGGCAAAAAAATAGGCAAGGGCATACCTGTTTTTCTGAACCTCCCGGTCGATCCCACCACAGAACAGCTGATTGCCCTCGGTACCCAGCTCAATGTTTCAGGTTCATATGAGATGTTCCATATTCCCGGTATCACCCCCGGCTCCCCTACCCCGGAGGCTGCGTCGGGCTATAAGCCGCCCCGGCACACTGTCACAATCACCCAGCAGGATCTGGACGGCTTGAGGGAGGATTATGCTGCAAGTAACAAAACACCGGCCGAATTTGTAATGCTTGGCTGCCCTCATTATACTTATGAGCAGGTCTTGAAGGTTAATGAATTCATGAAAAGCCGCCTGGCTGTGATTCCCGTCTGGATCCTGACCTCCCGCCATGTCATCACTCTTGCGCGCAGCTTAGGCGTTTACGATGAATTAAAAAGAAAAAATGTGCAGATGATAGCTGATACCTGTATTGACGAGTCCCCTGTATGGGGTTTTCTATCCGGCAAAACAGGCTTGAGCGATTCTCCAAAATGCGCTTATTATATGGCATCTTTTCAGGCACATATTAATGTAATGAGTACGGAATGCTGTCTGGAGCATGCTGTCAAAGGAGGTACATAAATGGCTCGTTTCTATCCCTGTAAGACAATTTCTCCGGGGAACGCACAAGGAGAAGCCGTCATCTCCTCCGAAGAAATCCTTTTTTACTTTACCGACCCGGCAACCGGCCGGATTACAGAACACGGCCACTGCCTGGAGGGACAGAGCATTGCCGGTAAAATCCTGGTATTTCCCGGCGGAAAAGGAAGTTCTGTTGTTCAGGCTGACGGCCTTTACAAATTAGAACAAAGCGGTATGCAGCCGGCCGGCCTTATCGTTCAAAACCTCGATACGGTCCTGGTATCTGCCGCCGTAATCATGGAAATTCCCATGGTATGCGAAGTTCCTGACTCCCTCTGCCTGGCTCTTGAAAACGGCATGACGGTAAAGATTAATACAGATGAAAATACAATTGAGCTTCCAGATTAGGCCAACCGGCCAAAGATACTATTTTCTTGATTGAAAGGATGGGTATATATATGAACAGCAAACCAGCAATTAAAAACACTTTGAAGTTTATTGTCATGTCCCTCATCGGTATCCTCTATTTTTTCGTCCCTCTGGTTCCATCGGACAAAGGAAAGGGCGTTCTTCTCGTTTATTCGGTAAATATTATCAAGTCCGCTCTTTCTCCCTGGCTTTCCGCACTGGTCATGATATCAATCGGAAGCCTGATTCTTTTGTGTATCACTGCCCGGCTTACAGATAAATTCCCAACGCTGACACGCCTGTATGGGGGTGTAAAAACATACTCGATTGTTTTGTACCTGATCGGTTTTATTCTGAGCGGTATGACCATCCTGCAAATCGGACCGGAATATCTGATTGGACCGGCTGTCGGCGGACAGGGGCTGGGACTGGCCAAGACCGTGTTAGTCACTATCGTTGTTGCCGGCCTGATGGTTCCCTTTATTACGGAGTTCGGACTGCTGGAATATATCGGCGTACTGATAGAACCGCTCATGCGGCCGGTATTCAAGGTTCCCGGATACGCCGCCATTGACGCCGTCACCTCCTTTGTCGCCAATCCGACCCTGGGAATATTCTTTACAAATAAACTGTATAAAGAAAAAAATATACAACGCGCGAAGCCGCCAGTATCTCCACCAACTTCAGTTTTATCAGCCTGGGATTTTTTGCAGTGCTGACCGCAACGGCTAATATCACGGAGCATTACGGCAAAGTGCTGATTGCCTCTTTCTTGCTGTCCTTCGTCATGGCGGCAATTGTCATCCGTCTCTTCCCTCTGAGGGGGATGCCGGATACCTTTATAGACGGAACAGAACGGGAAGGCGAAGAACGCAGAAAATTCAGCCTGTCCTTATTCCGCCATGGATATAAGGCCGCCCTAAAAAAAGCGGAAGATACGCCTGTTTCATCGGTTTTTGCAAAAGCTCTGTTGGAAGTGCTTGTTTTTGCCCAGAAAATTTCGGCCTATATAATGGCAATCTCCTCCATCACCTTTCTCCTGGTAGAATACACTTCGCTGTTTAATATTCTGGGGGTTCCATTTATACCTGTTCTGAAATTATGCCAGGTCCCCAACGCCGCAGAAATTGCCCCAGCCATGATCCTTGGGCTGGCAGAGATAGCCATCCCCGCCACATTCATATCCACACTGTCCATTTCCGTGGAAGCCGCCTTCTTCGTAATAGTCGTATCTGCGCTTCAGATTATCATGTTTTCCAACAGCGCCGTATCTATTATGGAGTCAGAAATTCCGCTGGGGATTGGTAAGCTTATCCTAATCTTTTTTATCAGGACACTGATTGCCATACCAATTGTTTCGGTCGTGATGCATATCCTGTTCTGACAATCAGGAGCTTTTCGTACTTTCCCATAAGCGAAAAAAAGTGACCAGCCGGGGAGCTGGTCACTTTAAGGAGAAGGTATTTCGTTCTTATGGGGTGTAGCAAAAACTATATAATGTATTGGGGGGGGGTTACGAGTATTATAATAGCATACTCTATCAAAAAAGTGTGCACAAAGATTTTCTTTTTTCATAACTTTTTTGTACCATTTTGAATAAAACCGTTCACCCAAAGTGACAGTTCATCTGTCTGAACTGTTACTACTCAAATCCAAGCGCCTTCATTTTCGAATCAATCCGCTCTCTGCCACTGAAGGAAAAAGCCGCTTTCTGCACGGCTCCCTCGTCGGCCGTCAGAAACATGACCATTTCTTCCTTATCAATTACGGCTGTAACGGTGTACGTCTTTCCTCCAAAATCAACCTGACAGCCCGCCGTATCCACCGAACCGAACAGGGACCATGAAAGCTCTCTTGTAAGGACACAATCCTTTTTTCCCATGACCGATTCGTAAGAACCGCTTAACACTTTTGCCGGAAATGCCAGGGAAACAGGGCCATTGACATAAACCGTTCCTGCGCCCGCTTTTTTGCCGGACAGCGGCTCTTTTACATTCCCGGCCTCTCCGTACCGCCATCCTGCTATATTGAGCAGCCCTGTCATCCCTCCCTTCTCCCGTTCCCTTATTTCCTCCAGCTCCTCCATCGTAACACTCTGAAGCTGAAGGTCCCGCTCCGTGCGGACCTGGGCATCGCCGGTTCTGCTTCCGGCTGCTGCCGTCAGCATTCCTGTTCCTAATAAAAGAAGGAGGACTACAGCCAGAATCTTTTTTCCATATTTCATTTAGTTCTCCTCCCTTTCATTTCCGATTTCTGTATAGGTATCAGCTTCCTTTGCCCGGAAGCTCCGTCATCAGGCGCACCCGGTCGCCTTCCCCGATCACCCGGTCACTATCGGTGATAACCGGTTCCTCGGCCATAAGGGGGCCTTCTACGGCCGCCACCGTATCGCCGCCTGCCAGAAGCTCCACCTCCACCTTTGCCGCCTTATATTCTTCTCCCAGGATGGTCTTCTGTTTTCTCAGCACAAGACAATAATATCCGTTTACATCTTTTCTGAGAGCCTTTACCGGAATCACCTGCCTGTAGACCTCTCCGCTTCTCAGACACTCAAAATATGCCTTTTCTCCCAGTACACCATATCCTGCCGGAAGGCTCGCAGTAAAAGAACCGGTCTCCTGGCTGGTGACCAGATCCACCTGTTCGACATACGCCTGGATTCTTTCGTCGCTTCCCGCCATCCTCACCTGCAGTTCATCGCCGGTTATCAGTATTTCATCATCCTCCCTGTCAAAGGTTCCGCGAAGCTTCAGCAACCCGGTGGACAGGACAACCCGCTCTGTTCCGGCTATGTCTTTTCCCGCCTCAATCTCCACGGTGCTGACCGTACCATCGCAGGGAGCATAAACCATGCCCTGGTTTTCCATCAGTATTCGCAGTTCTTCTTTTTCTTCCTTCAGCTCTTCCAAATCAAGCTGCTTTGCTTCAATCCTGAGCGCCGACAGCTTCTTTGCCTGCTCCGCAACGAGCGCAGCCGCATGATCCTCCTTCGCAGCATTCTGCAGCTCCATCCGTGCCGACTCTACTGCCCACTCTGCCTGTATTCTTGCATCCTCGGCCGACTCCAGGGCCTTTGCTTCCTGTGTAACGGCCGACTCATAATTCTCTTTTAAGGCCAGCTTGGCGCTGTCCGCCTCGCGGCCGGCCCGATCAAAGATATCGCCCTTGTCGCTCATTTCTTCCCTGGCCCGGTCTATCTTAAGATCCCAGCTTTCCTCCTCGGAATCCAAATCTTCCTCATAACGGTCCAGCAGTTCCCGGAGTTCTTCCAACTCGTCTTCATCCGGCTCCTCCTGTTTCTCCAATTTCTCTATCTTTTTTTCCGTGTCCTTTATCTTTCTTTTTATCTCCCGGATCTGTGAATCGCGCTGCAGTTTTGCCGACTCATAGTCCGTCCGGCTCTGGTCATAATCGTTCCGGCTCTGGTTTAAAAGTTCGTCCTCCGACAGTTCGAGCCGCAATTCATAATATTCTTTGATTTTTTCCATGTTGAGATTATATTCGGCTTCCGCCTGAGCTTTCTTCCCATTCTGGCGTTCCAGTGCCTTTTCGGCCATTGCCAGGGACTGGAGCGCTGCCTCTGCCCTTGTCACTCCCGTAAAACTGTCTGAGCCGATACGCTCTCCCTCGATTTCCAGTTCCATTTTTTTGATCTCTTTTTTCAGCCTCCTCATCTTGTCTTCCAGGGATTCTGCCGAATAAGAAAACAGTGGTTCTCCGGCCTTCACGGCTGTCCCGGCCATAGCTTCGACTTTCTCTACGTTCAGTTCCTTAATCAGGGAAATTGCCTGCGTTTCTCCCGCCTCCACACTGCAGTCCCCATCCACAGTTTTCATCACGGTCCCCTGATTCGCATAGGCGATACTGACTTTTGCCGTCTCGTAAACATCAATCACCCTGGATAATATCGTAAAAAAAACCATGCATGCAAAAAAGCAGATCAGTAGGCGGCGGTACAAATTTCTTTTCATTTTTTCTTTCTCATCCATACGGCTTCCCCCGACTCCTAATCTTTTTTCGTGTTCCCTATTCCTTGATGCCGGATGAGGCAATCCCCTCCTCCAGATAGGTCTGCCCGTTGAGGTACAAAAGCACCGGAGGCGCCATTGTCACCAGCCCCGCCACAAAGGCCAGGGACGCATTGTCCGCCGTCACATTCGGCAGATAAAGCGATAAAGGCCAAAGCTGCTTATTCTTTAAAAATGTCAGCGGCTGTTCCAGTGCATTCCAGTATTCAAAAAAATCTAGAAGCAGGGCTGTCATAATTCCGGGAAATCCCATCGGAACGCCAATCCTCAGGAATATCGTCCACTCGCCTCCCCCGTCTATCCGGGCCGCCTCCAGAAATGATTTCGGGATCGATTCAAAGAATTTCTCCATGATATAGACAGGAAAGGTGGAGAATATTCCAGGCAGTATAACCGCCAGATGTGTGTCCAGTATCCTGAAACGGTCCAGGACCAGATAGGATGGAACCATCATTACCTGGAACGGCATGACAAGAAGAATCAGATACAGCAGAAAAATCGTTTTTTTAAACCGGAAATCATATCTCGCAAATGCCCAAGCGGCCGGCATGCCTACCAGAAGCTGTCCTGCCAGGACGCAAAGCACCTGCAGGCATGAATTCCAAAACATAACAAAGAAGCCGGGTGAGCGTAGAAACAAATCCGCATAAGGTTTTAAAGACGGAAAATCAGGAACCAGAGCCGGAAGCACCGGCTCTCTTCCCAGTTCCAGAACAGCGAGATACCGCCGCGCCAGTTCATCCTCCGGCATAAATGACGCCGCCGCCATCAAAAGAAGCGGAAACAGGACAAAAAGCAGGCAGATAACCAGCAGGAAAGCTCCCACCAGCTTTTTCGGGGACGGCGTTTTAAAACGCCTCTGTTTTCTCACCATTATTCATCTCCTCCCGCCCTGATGACAAAGGGATTCAGAAAAATACCGATTACAATGGTTAAAAGGACTGCCGCCGCACACATTTTCTGCACGTCCAGATTTAAAAACCAGTGATTAAATAAATGCTGGAGCAGGTAAATCCTGTCGTTTGGATAAGATCCGGCCACGATATATGCCTCCCGGAATACCTTGAAGGAGTTGATCACAGCCAAAAACAGGATCATCCCTGCCGCCTTCCTCACCTGGGGAATCGTGATGTATAGAAGCTTTTGCAGCCAGCCAGCTCCATCCACCTCTGCCGCCTCGTAAAGCTCATCCGATATCCCTCCCAGCGCCGCCAGCCACAGGAGCATCTGATATCCGGTGTTTTTCCACAAATATGCGAATATAAGCACCGAAAAAGAAGCGGGGCCGTAAATCCAGTCGGTCTGAAGACCGAACAGTTCATTTATAATTCCCTGTTCGCAGAATACCATCCTCCACAGAAGAACAACGGACGCTGCCGGCACTGCGACCGGCAGGACCAGGACTGTTTTAAAAAAACTCTTTTTCCGGCTGTACTGGTAAACCAGCAGGGACAGGAAAAAGGATACCGCCATCAGAAGCGGCAGCGCTGTCCCCATAAACCGCACGGTATTCACAGCCGCCAGGCGAAATGCCTGATTGGCCAGAACACCCCGATAGACGCCAAGCCCTACAAAGTCTATTCCTCTGCTGTCAAAAAATGAGCGTCTCAGCGCATCACCGAACGGAATCATGACAAATACCAGCACCCCCAGCAGGCTGGGGGCCAGAAACAGCCAGGCCCCTGTAGTTTTTGCCGCTTTTTTACTACTCTCTCTCATTGACATAAAGCTTCATCTTGCTTTCGATCGTCTGAACCGCATTTTCTATCGTTCCCTTCCCACTCAGATAATCTCTGGAACCATCCACAATCATGTCTATAATCTGCGTTTCGACTATGGCCGGCACGCTCACGGTGCGCACAATCGCAAGAATCATATCGCGGTCTGCCTGTTTTGGCCATTCTCCCTCGAGGGCAATCCCTTCCCCGCCCATGCTCATAGAGACACTGACTGATTTCTCCATACCGCTCCACTTGTCAAGGCTGCTGCTTCTGACGGAAAACCCGTCCCTCAGTGATTCGTCCTGCACCTCTGTGCCGAATAAAACGCGGAGGAATTCTTCTGCATTCTCCTTATTTCCGGTTGATGCATTGATGCCTGCCACAACACTCGGAATATAGATTCCGCCGATTGATTCAAAACTGCTGCCGTTTATCTCCGCTGCTGATAACGGGAGCATGGCGCTGTCGATTGAATCGAGGATTTCGGCTGCTGCCGCACATCTGCCTGATGCAAGATTAAAATCACTCTGCCGGCCGAAACCGTATGGTATTACCGTATTGTTTACTTTCAGACGGTCCATGTCGGCCTGATCATAGCTTACCTGCACATTTCCCTTCTCACCGGCGCTCTTTACTCCGGTAAGCCAGCGGGTCAGTGCATCACCGTCAACGGTTCCGTTGTCGTTAAACAATTTATTAAAACAGGTATATGCGGTCATGTTAAGGATATTTTCGTAAATATCCGGCGCGAAAAGTGTCGGTGTTTTATCGTATGCAGCCATCAGTTCCGGATCCTGGAACGCTGCGACAGCATCCTCCCCGCCATATATCACAGGCACCTTGATACGGGCCGGCATATAATAAATCTTCCCGTCTTCTCCTGTAAACCCTCCCCTTACATTGGGCAGGTAATCATCCTTATCCTTTTCAAAGAGACTGCTTAAGTCCGCCAGAATACCCTTATTTTTATATGTTTCCATCGGAAGTCCGTCCAGTATCAGGACATCGGCGCCTTTTCCATTCAAAAGCTCCGTATTGAGGGCGCGGATCACATCTTCCGTCACCTTCCCATACTCGTCCTCTACGGCAATCCTGTAATCCACCTTTATCTGAGGATTATTCTTCTGAAGGATGGCCGCTGCCTGGCGGACCGTATAGCTGTCTTTCAGGGAGTAGACCGTCAGTGTTTCAGGCGGCACCGTGTCTACCGTCTCGTCATAGTAATAGTGAATAAGCTTCATCCTGGAATTTGAGGTCGAATAAATGCCGTAAAAATCATTGTCCGTCCCCTGAAAAAATTTCATCAGGTACATATCCTGCCGTCCCATGGAATTCAGGCTTCCGTCGATTAACTGCTCCCAAAGCATGCCGTTTCTTCCGATATGGTAAAGTCCGGTCGCATCTGCAACATAAATACCGCCTTCCTCATCGGTAAAGACAGGCATCTGGCCTATCATCATATTGCTGCCTGAGCCATTTTCCGGCATATTATAACGCTCTGTAATCCTTCCGGTTGTGATATTATACCGTACAAGCTGCTGGTTACTCATCGTCACGTACTCATCGCCTGTCAGGCAGGCCGGAATCCTGACATCCAGTCCAATAAAATCCTGGGCCAGTGTAACGCTCTTCTTTCCGTCAGGCAGATAGACATTCGCCTCCGAGCTTTCTGAAACCAAAATCTCTCCGCCTGGCCCAATTCCTATAAAATCGGGGATTACTCCATAACCGCGGCCTTCCTGAATTTTAAACACCTCCGGAAGCAGTTCCTGAACTGTCCCGTCTTCCTGTACCGTCCAGAGATGGAACGTGTAATTTTCCTGGTCGAATCCCCCAAAATAAAGCTTTTCATTTTGATCCATGAACATTTTTGCCGGTCTGATATTACCAAGCGGCGCTATAGCCTCGCCTTTTGTCCAGGAGGAGGCCGCATCATAGCTGTAGAATCTGTCATTCCCCTCTTCATCGGGGATAGCAAACAGCAGGCTCTTATCCTTCTTTTGTACCACACCCACATAACCGTTCTCTGCAATTTCTTCAGGAAGCGCAATCTCTTCTTCCATGTAACGGCCTTTGGCCGCCTGACCTCCCGGCGCTCCGCTCTCCGCGGACTGGGACGCTGCTCCGGTGCCGGACTGTGTCCCGGATGATGTGCCGCTGCTGCAGGCCGTCAGTAACGACATAGCGCCCAACATGAGCGCTCCGGCCGCTGCGGTAAACATTCTTCCCCGTTTCCCGACTTGTTTTCTTTTTTTATTTATCGCGTATTGAACTATGCTGTTTTTCATAAATCTCCTCCTGATTTGGTCTGCATATGTTATATCTTTATTTTACAATCTGATTCTCTAAAAAAACTGGAAAAAACTCCTTTTATTTTTTAGATTTTTTAGAGATTTGTGTGCTAAACTTAATGATAAGGTAAAGTTTCGAAATACAGAACACATTTTTTCACATTTAGATACAGGAACAGGATGGGAATATGAAAATATTATTGATAGAAGATGATGAAGTCTTATGTAAAACAATTCAGATGTCGCTGACGAAAGCCGGATATGACACGGAAATCTGTCATACGGGAACCGACGGCTTTCTCTATGCCTGCTCCGGCGCATATGACTGCCTGATTATCGACCGGATGCTGCCGGAAATGGACGGCCTTACTCTTTTACAGGCACTGAGAAGGCGTAAAATCCAGACACCGGCCATCTTTTCCACTGCGCTAGACGGATTAAATGACCGGATTAACGGGCTTGACACCGGAGCCGACGATTACATTGCAAAACCCTACGCTATAGAAGAGCTGCTGGCCAGAATACGGGCTGTCACAAGAAGGCTGGGACGTATAGAGGAAGAGTGTACCCTCACCTTTGAGGATCTCGTTTTTTTGCCGGAGCACAGAGAACTGCGGTATCAGAATGCATCTGTCTCCCTCTCCAAAAAAGAATCCTCCCTCCTGGAATATTTTTTCAGAAATCCCGGCAGGACACTGAACCGCGAAGTAATTCTGGGCTATGTATGGGGGGCCTCCAGCGAAGTGGAGGATGGAAATCTCGACAATTACATTTACTTCCTGCGCCGGAGGCTGCGCACGCTGAATGCTCCCGTCAAAATCACTACGGTTCATGGAGTTGGCTACCGATTGGAAAAAAATAATTAAGCAAGCAGGTGAGGACGCTGCCGGAACGGCCGGCGGACGGGGGGTGGGATTGGGTATATGAGTCTTTGGTCCCGGCTTGAGGATTGTCGTGATGGGGGAATCCGGTCAGAATGAATTCCTCCGGGGACCGCTTGCGCTCTTTGGAGTGCGCAGCGGTGCTAGGCTCGTAAAAAACCTCGCCAATCACCGGCGGACTCCTATGTCCCCTGCGGAATTGATTCTGC